>DATJLH010000069.1:0-31093 GCA_035490615.1 Cellvibrio sp. | reverse complement strand
GTGTGAATCCTGTCAATTAGCCAGTTTTGCTTGCCTTTGTCAGTGGCGTCCACAGTCGATGTCCGAGTGCGATTTTGTGTTGTTGATGCATCGCGACGAAGTTTTTAAGCCCACCAATACCGGTCGCTTGATTGCGGATATCTTTCCAGAAAATACCTACGCATTTGCCTGGAGTCGCACGGAGCCAAGTGCGGAGTTGCTGCAATTGCTCGATGATCCAAGGCGTCAATGTTTTATTATTTATCCGTCAGCGGAAAGTGAAACGAGGGCGGTGTATTCGACGGTGCCGGTGAGCGATAAATTGCCGACATTTATTTTTTTGGATGGAACCTGGAAGCAAAGTAGCAGGATGTTTCATTTGAGTCGCTGGCTTGACGAAGTGCCGGTGCTGCGTTTGCCCGAGACCTTGTTGCGCAGCTACGCAGTGAGAAAATCCCACCAGGACAATTATCTCTCGACGGTAGAGGCGGCCGCCTTGTGTTTGCAGGTGGCGGGTGAGTCGCGACAAAGTGAAACCTTGCTGGATTATTTTGCGCTATTTAATCTGCATTATCTGGCAACCCGCGGTTGTTATACACCGGCAGTTGGAGAAGTGCATCAACGGCTGGCGAATAAACAGCAGATGGATCGTATGGCTGAATAACCTCCTTGTTATGCGTGACAAATGGTTTTTGTTGCATCAATGCAATTTCAATCGGGGCCTCAACCAGCGGTTGATCCGGTTGGCCAACATCACCAGTCCGGTTTTGATAAACCCATGAATCGCGACCTGGTGCATCCGGTAAAGCGATACATAAACAAACCGGGCCAGATGCCCTTCAATGAATAAACTTCCGCTGCTCAAGTTACCCATCAAATTACCGACGGTTGAATAGTTGGATAATGAGATCAACGAGCCGTGATCCTTGTAAACATAAACCTGTAGTGGTTTGTTGTTGAGCAATGCCACCAGATTTTTATAACAGGTGCTGGCCATCTGGTGCGCTGCCTGTGCACGGGGCGGCACCCGTTTGCCATCGGGTTGAGTAAATTGCGCGCAATCACCAATCGCAAAGATGTTCGGATCTCGCGTCGTTTGTAAAAATTCATTCACCTGGAGTTGGTTAATCCGGTTGGTTTCCAATCCGCCGATATCTTTCATGAAGTCGGGCACCTTAATGCCGGCTGCCCATACAAATAAATCGGCTTCGATGCTTTCGCCTTCTTTGGTCTCCAGGCTGTGGCCGGTAGCGGCGGTGATGGTGGTATTAAGCTTTACGTCTACCCCGATGCTGATTAACTCCTTATGGGCTGCGGTGGAAATTCTTTCGGGCAGGGCGGGCAAAATTCTTGGGCCAGCTTCAACCAGCGTGACCTTTAACTGTTCGTTGGAAACGGCACTAAAGCCATAGTTGTGGAATTCCGCTACGGCATGATGAAGTTCTGCGGATAATTCCACGCCGGTAGCACCGCCACCGACGATAGCGATACGCACGTTATCGTGGTTTTCCGGCAAGCGCTGAATGCGTAAAAACGCATTGAGTAATTTATTGCGAAAACGGTGTGCCTGGGTGGGGCTGTCGAGGAAGATGCAGTGCTGCTTGACTCCGGGGGTATTAAAATCGTTGGAGATGGAGCCAAGTGCGATCACCAGGTAGTCGTAGTTAATACGTGTGGACGGAAGGAATTCTATTCCATCTTCATCGCGCATGGGCGCCAGGATAACCTGCCGCGCTTCACGATCAATACCGGTCATATTGCCGACGCGAAAGTGGAAATAATTGCCGATCGCGTGGCCGCGATAACTTACCGCGTCGACGCCTTCATCCATGGTGCCGACGGCCAGTTCATGCAGTAAGGGTTTCCACAAATGGGTCGTGCTGCGGTCAATCAGAACGACTTCCGCTTTTTTCTTTTTTCCGAGTTTGCGCCCCAGTTTGGTGGCCAATTCCAGGCCACCGGCACCGCCGCCGACTACAACAATTTTGGGTATCCGGTTGGGGGGAGTCTCATGCCTGGTTAGATCGTTGCTTGCAGAATCATTGCTATCCACGTCGCTTACCTCTTGATGCCGATAATGAAAATGGTAAAAACCCCAAGCAAACTATCTTCACGTTATTGATTATTCTAAGCGTAGCGCGCTAATCCAGGTTGACCCAGCTTTGCTTGGCGGCGCTGGCGAAGATGGCGTCGATGATCTTCATATTTGCCAGGGCGTCGCTCAAGGGTGTTGGAACAGGTTGTTGAGAGAAAACACTTTCAGCAAAAGCGTCCGCCATATTGCGGTAGTGATCGCACGGTGCCAGCTCAATTTCTTCATGCTGTTGGTCGCGCTTGATGATCATCTTCGTAGCGGTATCCGCAACTGGGCTGAATGGAATAGGAATAAACACGCTGCCATTTTCGCCGCTGGCCTCCATATATTGGTTCCCTTCAATTTTGGTCGAGGCGGTAAACGTGGCGGTGCCGTCCGCAAACTCCATGATGCCGGAGACAAAGCAATCTACCTCATAACCCGGATAAGGCATGATGTGCCCCATTACCCGTAATGGCTCGCTATCAAACAGATAACGCGACAGCGAAATGCAATAACAACCGATATCCATTAAGGCGCCGCCACCCATGGCCGCGCTGTTGCGAATATTTTCCGGCTCGCGATTATTGTAGGAAAAATGGGAATGAATGCTGCGTACCTGGCCGATGCTGCCATTGGTCACCAGTTCATGGGCTTTATCCCACTGCGGATGAAAGCGGTACATAAACGCTTCCATGACTTTTAAATGCGGGTAACGTTGCGCGGCGTCCAGCAGGGGTTGGACGTCTGCTGCATTCAGGCCCAGAGGTTTTTCACATAGCACATGTTTGCCCGCTTCCAGGGCTTTAATTGACCAAGGCACATGCAGGTGGTTGGGCAGGGGGTTGTAGATCGCGTCCACCTCGGGATCGGCCAGCAGTGCTTCGTAGCTGCTGTGCGCGCGGGCGATGCCCAATTCATCGGCAACCCGTTGCGCACTCTCAGCGTCGCGGGAACAGATGGCGACGACGTCGCCGTGAAGGGAGGTCTGGATGGCAGGGATGACTTTGGTGCGTCCGATTTTGGCCGTGCTGAGCACGCCCCAGCGTAATTTTTGCATGTGATCTCACTGATAAAAGCGGGTGGGCCAGTAACGACTGGTCATAGCGGTTGCCGATAATCAGCTCGGCGAGATCTGCAAGGTAATTCAGCGGCTGCGCGTTGTAAAGTACGGCGGTCAGGGCGTGAATATTTTCAGCATGGCCGGCGTGACGCCAGTCCAGCGCTTGAAGGCGCGCCGCAGGTTATTGGCGTCATGAAAATGGAGATAGCTGGCGACCTGCTCATTGCTCCAGCCCTGGCGGTTGATCAGGTAAAGTGCGAGGCATTTGCGTACAAGGTCGTATTGGGCCTGGAAGTGACTGTGATGCTTGCTCAGTTTGCGCTTGAGGGTGGCGCTGCTCATGGCAAAATCGGCGGCCACCTGGTCGAGGCTGGTGGGGCGTTGGATGTTGTGCAACAGGTGTGCGTAAATGCGCTCCAGAAATCCCCCTTCGAACCCCATCGCGATTAGCTGCGCATCCGCTTCGCGTTGCGCGACGATCGCTGCGCTGGGTGAGGCATTGATCCAGGGTATATGCAGGTATTCCCGGGCGATCACCATGGCATCCATATGACTGTTGAAGGTCAATTGCTCGCCCAGATGCACCTGATACTGTTCAATGTAACGCGGCTGTTGATGGGAGAAATAGCACCGCCAGGGTAGGTGTTGATCGCTTAACCATCGGCTCAGGGAGGTGAGCGCTGTGGTCATCATCTCCGTGAGGAACGGCCACTCACCGCTTGCGCCACAGGTGTCCTGCCAATACACATACAAAAAGTCGGCATCGTAATGCAGGCGCGGTGCAATCAAGGGGGTCAGTAACAAGCGATAGCGCAGCAATAATTCCAACGCCTGCTGAAGATCCCGTGCATTCGACAGCGCTGCGCTGGCTGCACCGCAATGACCGGGCAGCAGTCGATGGCCCAACAAAAAACTGATGTCGTCACCGGGTAGTAAACGGCGGGCATTACTGATCAGTTGATAATATTGGCAGGGAGCAATCTGTAGATTGCCTGCCAGGATATCCTCATAAAAAAAACCGGTCCCGCGCAATAATTTATGGCTGTCGATGCCACGCTTGATCGCCATATCGATCAAGGTCGCCGGTTGCTGGTGAGCCAGGATGCAATGCGTGTCTCGTTCATACCAGGGTTTCATGGTGCAAGACTCATGCGGCGAGAAAGATATCGCGTTCCTGCTTTTCCTTCGCATGCAACAACGCCTGGTTTGCGCGCGCCAGCAAGTGTTCCGCTGAATCATCCAGCGCGAGGGCGACGCCGATGCTGACGGAGTGAAATACGCTCTCGCCCTGGCGGCTGGTTTTAAATGCAAAATGACGCACGGCGTTAGCCAACTCCTGCGCGATCATTTGTGCCATGGTCTCGCCGGTATTGGGCAATACAATGGCAAAACGATCTCCGGCGTAGCGACACAACAGGTCGCAGCGGCGTAAGTTTAACAAAAGCAATTCTGCCAATTCGTGCAACAGGCGATCACCTTCATCCGTACCGTAGCGGCGATTGATATGGGCGAAATTATCTACGTCCAGCAACAACAATGATAAGGGTTGCTGTTGCTGGTGATGCTGGAGCAGCTCCATACGTAATTGTCGACGCAGATATTCTGCGCTGCCCAGGTGTGTAACCGGGTCCTGGATGAGATGTTCACGAAACAGTCGCTCACGTTTGCGCAAATGTTCATTGATATGCAGCTGCTCTTTATGCCAATGGAAAATGCCATAGGTCAGCAACAGTAAGCCCACGGGCATTAAACCGGATTCCACCCACTGGTCAAAGCTGACACTGTCCGGGATCTGGATGATTTCATCCAGCGCGTCCTGGAAACTGGCCAGGAATATGCCGGCCAACCCCAATACAAAAAAGTTGGTCACCCGTCCTGCCGGCCGGCTGTGAAGAATCAACAATAACCAGACCAGCGACAAGAGTGAAACCCCGCCTTCCCCGAGAATGTCGAGCCAATTGATCTCGCGCCAATATTTGATGTCACCCGTGCCCAGGCAGGCGAGCAATAACAGATTGGCGACAATAAGGATTAACAGGATTTTCCATTTATGCAGTGCGAGCATCGGCTGTTCCAATTGGCGTTATAACGATGTTGCGCAGCTTTAACAGTGTGTTGTGACAACTTGATGACAGCCAAGGGAAAAACGATGTGTGCCCAAAACAGGGCGTGGAGCAGGCAAATAAGCTCAACGCTTTTTTATGGTTTTTTCTTTCCTGCCGCCTCCGGCCGCCATTTTTTTAGTGGCTTCCCGGTAATCGCATAGAAAAACTTTCTCCGGGATTGCCGTTAAAGGATTGGAAAAATCAATCCGTGATTTTTTCAAGAGGCATATCAGCTCAATTCGTACCAACGAAACCCCCATAGCACCCCACTCAAGGCGTGAATGGCTAACAGCTACGGGCTACCGTCATCCGAATGTCATATCGCTTCCCTAGCGTGGCGTCATCCGTTTCAACGGTCTTCGTCAAACGCATACACAGTTATCTATGGGGAGCAGATTTGTGAACGCACCAAAAATATATTCGTTTCGCCCGACACTTCTGGCTATGGCAGTTGCCAGCCTGGGGATGGTGGGTATCGCACACGCAGACGGTCGTATAGAGGGCCGATTGACGGCATCGGCGAAAGATGTCTCCTTGCAGGGCGGACAGATTCGCGTGGAGGAATTAAATCTCCAAACCTTAAGCCAGCGCGATGGGCGCTTTGTTTTTGCAGGTATCCAGCCCGGCACTTACACCTTGGTGGTGAATTACATTGGTGCTAAAAGTATTCGCCGTACCCTGGTTGTTGAAGACAACAAAACCACGGTAGCTGATTTTTCCATCGCACCGGCCAATGCAGATATTGAAAACATTATTGTTATCGGCCAGGCGGCTGGCATCAACAAGGCATTAAATCGCCAACGTACTGCGGACAATATTATTACCGCCGTGTCGGCGGATGCGATTGGCCAGTTCCCCGACACCAACGTCTCGGAAGCGCTTCAGCGTTTACCGGGTTTATCCATTGAGCGTGATCAGGGTGAAGGCCGCTATGTACGGGTGCGCGGACTTGGTCCGGATTTTAATGCGGTTACCATCAATGGCGTGAATGTGCCGTCGCCAGACAGTGATCGCCGTGCCGTTGCGCTGGATGTGATTCCTTCCGATTTATTGGAAAACCTGATCGTTACCAAAACCTTGACGCCGGATATGGATGCTAATTCATTGGGCGGCAGTATTGAGGTGCAAAGTCTGTCGGCTTTTGACCGTGAAGGGTTGTTTTATCAAGTAACTGCCGAAGGCAGCTATGACGATAACACCGAAGAAACCAGCCCGAAATTGGCGCTGACGGCCAGTAATTTATTCAGCGTCGGTGACGGTACCGACAATCTCGGCATTGCAGCGGGCGTCAGCTCCTTTAAACGCGACTTTGGTTCCGACAATGTTGAAACGGGTGGTGAATGGGAATTTGAAGATGGTGAAGGTTTATTAAAAGAAGTGTCGCAGCGCGATTACCGCATCACCCGTGAACGCTCCGGTGCAACCTTGAATATCGATTTTCATCCCACTGAAAACACCTCGTTATACTGGCGTAATCTTTACAGCGAATATACAGATTCTGAAATTCGTTTGGCTAATGTGGTGGCGTTTACCGATGAAGATGGCGAGGATGCGGAACTGGCAGAAGGTGATGCCGGTTTTGCATCGGTAGAGCGTGAATTAAAAGATCGTGAAGAAACGCAAAAGATCTTTTCGACCAATCTCGGCGGCTCGACCCGTTTTGATAGCTGGATCATTGATTACCGCGTCGCCTACAGTGAATCCGGTGAAGACGAACCACGCCATGTCGGTGCTGCATTGTTTACCGGCGATTTCGCTGATGTCAGCTATAACGGGAAGCGCAAAATAGATTTATCCGCCCCGGCCGATTTTTATCAGGCATCGAACTATGATTTGGATGAAGTAGAAATCGCCTCCAGTGAAACCAATGATACCAACCAATCGGCCAATCTGGATTTCACACGCGAAATTTATCTGGGTAATAATCCGGCACAACTCAAATTTGGTGGTAAGTACAACAAGCGCGAAAAAGACAGTGACAGTGAAGTCTGGATTCTGGAAGATTTTGATACCACACTGGACAGCTTTGCCGGAGAACCGGTGGATTATCAATTAGGCAACTTCGGCCCTTCGATTAATCCTGGTATCGTGAAAAATTTTATCACCGACTTTAATGTGGATGATGAAACACGGGATGTTGAAGAATCCAGTGTTGGTGACTTTGATATTACGGAGGAATCCCGTGCGGCTTATGTGATGGGTCGCATCGATATCAATAACTGGCGATTACTGACAGGTGTTCGTTACGAATCAACTGATTTTGATGCAATGGGTTTTCGTTTGGCCGACGAGGAATTGACCGGTACACAGTTCAATAACTCACATGACCATTGGTTACCTGCATTACACATTCGCTACAGCCTCGGTGAGCAAACCCGTATTCGTGCCGCATGGACTAATTCCGTGGTTCGACCAAACTTCAGTCAATTGTCGCCGGGCTTTTTCCTCGATGGCGACGAGGCGGAATTTGGTAATCCGGAGCTTGAGCCGCTGAAATCAAGCAATATTGATCTGGGGATCGAGCACTACACCGGTGTGGCGAGTTTGATATCGGCGTTTGTGTTCTACAAGGATATTGACAACTTCGCATATCAAACTAACCTGGCGGGAACCGCTGCCTATGCCGATTACGACGAAGCCGTCACCTTTGTGAATGGCGATACCGCAGAAATCTACGGTCTTGAATTATCGGCATCCAAAAAATTCGATGAGCTGCCATCCCCGTGGAATGGTTTATTGATTGGCGCCAATGCGACGTTTGCAGAGTCTGAAGCAAATATTGCCCATTACGACGACGATGCTGGTGCGATGGTGAGCCGCACTTTGCCGCTGCCCAGCCAGTCGGATACCTCGGCAAACTTCATGGTAGGTTACGAATCCGAAACGCTCAGCATGCGCTTGTCAGCCAACTACAAATCAAGCTATTTGCTCGAAGTACTTGAACCGCTGGAAGAGCGTTACGATGTGTATGTCGATGCACAAACCCAACTGGATTTTTCGCTACGCTATTATGTAACGGACTCGCTTAAATTACATTTTGAAGCCCTGAACCTGACTGATGAGTCCTACTACACCTATGTCAACAACAAGGGTTTTAATAGCCAATACGAAACTTACGGACCGACCTATAAAGTGGGTATCACGTTCACGCACTTTTGATAAATCCCGGCGTCGCGGAGCGCGGCGCCAGGTTTAACAGGCTTAAGAACAAACAGTCATTGCGTGAATACAACAAGAGAAAGTGTTATGCCAAGTTCATCTTATCTGTCGAGTAAACTGGGAATCGTTATCCTAAAGTCTATTTGCACATTGTGCCTGGGTGTCTCTGTGGTTGCCACGGCAGCTACAGCGCCCCACGAATTGTCTGTTCGCTATCCGGGCGCTTATGTGGATTTTATTCCCGCCGCTGAACAACAAAAACCTCATTGGCTGGTGGTCAGTCCGGAGCAGGGTATAGTGTTGTTGAACGAAAGTTTGCAGCCACGCGCAACCCTGGATGTAAACGCAGAGTTATTGGATACGCGCGCGCAGCTGACATCGTCCGGTTTGGTATTCGCTACTATCGTGGAGCCGGGTCATATACCCACCTTGTTTTCAGTGGATGTTGCCAGTGCAAAAATCAGCAAGGTGATGCAGTTGCCTGTGCCTGGTTTTCAGGTAGAAAATCTGTGTTTGCAGCGCGATACTGCCAACAATCTGTACGTGTATTTGCTGGATGAACGCGGCATAGCCGAACATTGGCTGATGTTGGATGGGCGCGGCACAGCGCTGGCGCGCCATATGCGCAACCTGCCGATTCCGCCTAACAGTAAAGCCTGTAGCGTGGATGATGCATCGGCGTCACTTTATATTGCGGAAGAAGGTATTGGCCTTTGGCACTACGGCGCTTCAGCGGAATCGGCACCCGGTCGACGTATTATCGATCTGCGCGTGCCTTTTGGCGGTTTGATGGGCGGTACCGAATCGGTAGTTACCTTGCCGGGCGGATTGGCCACCGTGTCACTTGAAGATAAGACGCTGCACACGTATCACATCAATGGCAAAAAAATCATTGCTGGACCAAAGCTGGAATTGTCATCGCTTGAAGAGCCAGAACGTATTGCCGGCTGGTACGACTCGACAACAGGCGATGCGACAATCTGGGTATACGATGATGCGGATGGCAAACACTATCCGGTAACCCTGCCTTGGGCGGCGCCGCAAAAAAAATTGTCAGCATCACCTATGCCCACGGTGAAGGCGGAAATCCAGACGGCTCCTATGTCGCGCTTCGGTGATGCGGCGGATGATCCGGCCATCTGGATTCACAGCAAGAAAGCGCAACGCAGTCTGGTGTTGGGAACCAATAAAAAGCAGGGCTTGATGGTTTACGACCTGGAAGGACGCGAGGTGCAATCCATTCCGTCAGGCAATGTCAATAACGTGGATGTCCGCTACGGTTTGCGCCTGGGCAAGAAGCTGGTTGACGTGGCGATTGCCAGCTTGCGTGACGACAACAGCCTGGCGATTTATACCATTGATCGTCGCAATGGCAAGGTTACCGAAGCAGGCAAGATACCAACCACAATGGAAGATATTTACGGCTTGTGTATGTATCAGCCAATCACCGATGATAAAAAATCTTTCGGCGCTATCTATGCCATCGTCAATGACAAAAGCGGTGAGTTTCAGCAATTCCTGATCAGTGCCAATGGCGAGGCTATCGAAGGAAAACTGGTCAGGACATTCCGGGTTGAATCGCAACCGGAAGGCTGCGTTGCCAATGACCGGACGCGCGAATTATTTGTGGGCGAAGAAGATGTGGCAGTGTGGACTATCGGCGCCGACCCGGACGATGGTACACAATTGCGAGAAGTGATTCGTGCCGGTGACGTGGTAGTCGATGATATTGAAGGGCTGGCGATTTATCACGGCCAGCAGCAGGATTACCTGGTGGTTTCCAGCCAGGGTAATGATTCCTATGTGGTGCTGGATGCATTTGCGCCTTATGCAGTGCGCGGCAATTTTCGTATTGACCTCAATGCGGAAAAAAATATCGACGGCGTCTCCGAAACGGACGGTCTGGAAGTCACCCATCACCATCTGGGTACAGGATTTAACGAGGGGATGTTAGTGGTACAGGATGGCCACAAGGTGATGCCGGAAACGCCGCAGAATTTTAAATATGTATCCTGGAAACAGATACGCGAGGCGTTAGACCTTGAGCCTTAACCACGCCACATGACATCTAACCAGTGTCCAAGCTGATGAGAATTGACGATGAGCAAAAAAACCGAAGTGCCACCTGTGCTGGATATTGATGATATTCCGGTAAATGAATCCGGTAACCAGTCATTTAACGATATCCTCGCCTCCCGACGACGTTTATTACAAGGTGGTTTAAGCGTGGCCCTCGGTGGGTTTTTATTGCCCGGCCTATCGGCATGCGCGGCGCCGACGCGTCACACATCACAGTTATCACTCGCCGGTGCGATAGGTTTTACCTCGGTGCCCGTGCAGCAAGCCGCCGATTTTGATCAAGTGACGGTCCCGCCGGGTTACACCGCACGGCCATTTTTTTCCTGGGGCGATGCCGTGGAAAATGGCGCGGCACCCTGGCGAAAAGACGCCAGTAATAATTGGCAGGAACAAATGCTGCAGGCGGGTCAGAATCACGATGGCATGGCCTATTTTCCCTTTGATGACGCCGTCAACGATCACGGCTTGCTCGTGATCAATCACGAGTACACCAACCCAACCTTGCATCCCCAGGGACCGACAACGACAGTGGATCAAGCGGGCGTTATTCATCGACCGCTTGACGAGGTGAAAAAGGAACAGGCGGCGCATGGCATTAGTGTGATCGAAATCCGGCGTGCTGCGGATGGCCAATGGCAGCGTGTAAAACACTCGCGTTTTAACCGTCGTCTCACGGCCAATTCGCCCATGCACTTAACTGGTCCGGCGGCAGGTACTGATCAGCTGAAGACTGCAGCCGATCCGACCGGTACTCGCGTGCTCGGCACCATCAATAATTGTTCGATGGGCGTGACCCCCTGGGGAACCTATCTCACCTGCGAGGAAAACTGGAGCAATTATTTTGTGAATCGCGATGCCCGGGATCACGCACAGCGCGCGACCCATCATCGCTATGGCATCGCCCAGGGTAATAACAGTTACAAATACCAGTGGTCGTCTGTCGATCCCCGCTTTGATGCAACCCCGCAAAAACAATTGGCGCATGGTGGCTATGTGAATGAGCCGCACCGTTTTGGTTGGGTGGTGGAGATTGATCCTTTCGATCCGCAATCCACACCCAAAAAACGCACGGCCTTGGGCCGCTTCGCGCGCGAATGCGCCACGTTGTCGGTGGCGGAAGATGGTCGCATGGCGATTTATTCCGGCGACGATACGCGCGGTGAATATCTGTATAAATTTGTTCCCGACGTGCGCTTTGATCCGAAGAATCCTGATCGTGACTGTCTGGATAAAGGCACCTTGTATGTGGCGGTTTTTCACAGCGACGGTCGCGGTGAATGGCGCGCACTGGTGCAAGGGCAGGGCGGCTTGACCCCGCGCAATGGTTTCTTTAGCCAAGCTGATGTGCTGGTCAATACCCGCGGTGCGGCGGATATCCTTGGCGCGACACCCATGGATCGGCCGGAGTGGGTGGCGGTGCATCCGCAGACACGCGAAGCTTACGTGACGCTTACCAATAATGTGCTGCGCGGCAAGGTGCCGGATCAACCCATCGACGCCGCCAATCCGCGCCGGGAAAATCACCACGGCCAGATTGTGCGCTGGCGCGAAGCGGACAACGACCCGGGTGCGACGAGCTTTACCTGGGACATTTTCCTGTTGGCAGGCCGACGCGCCGGGGCAGGTGTGCCCAAGCATGAGCAGGGCAATATCAATGGCGATATTTTTTCATCACCGGACGGACTTTGGTTTGATCATCAGGGACGTTTGTGGATCGAGACGGATTTCGATGATGAAGAGCGGCCCTATCAGGATATGGGGACCAATCAACTGCTATGCGCCGACCCGGTAACCCGCGAGGTCAGGCGTTTTCTGGTGGGGCCGCGCGGTTGCGAAATTACCGGTCTCACGGCCACGCCGGATGGTAAAAGCCTGTGGCTCAATGTCCAGCACCCTGGTATCAGCTATCCTGCCAGCGACGGTAAAACCCGCCCGCGCTCGACAACAGTCCTGATTACCAAGGATGACGGTGGAGTGATCGGCAGTTAAAGATATTTTCCTCAGCACCCATTTCAAAGATAAGGCTGAATTGTCCTGATGGCGCAAACACTCAAAATAATATCAATATTGCTCAGTGTTAATGTCTTGGCTGCGTATGGGGCGCCACAACGTGCCAATGAAATACCAATTAAGCTGGTGACTATTTTGATATAGCGGAACAAAGTTATAAGTCATAGTGATTAAACAGTAGGCACATGATTTGTTCGTCTATATAGCTTTTTATTTAGTTTTAGCCCTAAAAACAGTCTTATTTGTCTGAAGCGTAAAAAAGCATTTTTTAATTTGCTTCCTGAATATCAGCTGCTATAAAAAAGTGAAGCTGGAGCGCACCAAGAAATCATATAGGCCCGCTTTATGCCATCGCTCTTTATTGTTGCTAATAGGAAATAATATGCTTTTGCTTCGTAATGTTAAGATTTCGTTCAGACTAATGTTAGCTTTTGGTTTTATTGTGTTTTTGATGCTTCTCCAAGGCGTTTATTCTTCTCGGCAAATGGCAGAGATGCAGAATGTCACTGAAGAAATCAATTCAGTGCGGCTGCCAAGCGTTCGGGCTGTTGGCGAGCTGAGTACACAAATGATGCGTTTTCGCATTTTTAATCTTCGGCTAATTGCTGAAACCGATAGTCGCCGATTGTCGGAGACGGAAAACCGAATCAATATCCTCGCAGATGAGCTCAAGCGATCCCAGGCGGCCTATGAAAAATTTATTAACCGTGCTGATGAACAATTGCTTTATCAAAAGTTTGTCGTTGCGCAGAAGAATTATTTTGATATTCAGGCCGAGGTGCTTAAGTTGGTGCGCGCAGGCGATCTGGCTCAGGCTAAAGAAATTCTGAATACCCGAGCAGCGGACGAGGGGGATACGATTGCCAAAAACTTATTGGCTTTGGCTGACTTGCATGAAAGTGACGCGAAAAAAGCAGCCCGGATATCTGCCGATGTATACAGGAAAAACCAGCAACATATCATCATAATATTAGTCGTAGTTGGCATAATCAGTATGTTATCGGCAATAATCATTACCCGTAGTATTGTCAGTCCACTGAGTCAGGCGGTTATATCGGCTGAGTTGGTCGCTGGCGGAGATTTGAGCAAAAATATTGTCATCGAAGGACGCGATGAGCCGGCTCAACTACTCGGCGCCTTGTCATTGATGCAGGACAATCTGCGCAGTGCCGTGATGCAAATTGCCAATTCCTCCACCCAGCTAGCTTCTGCAACCGAGGAATTAAATTCTGTCGCAGAAGATGCCTCGCGCAGTTTGCAAAAGCAAAATGAAGAAATCCAACAGGCTGCTACGGCGGTGACTGAGATGAGTGCGGCTGTAGATGATGTTGCGCGCAATGCTACTGATACATCAGAATCGTCCACGAAATCGTCAGGGCTGGCGCAGCAGGGGCGCGCGAGGGTGCTTGAGACGGTTAATTCTATTGAGCGCATGACCGGAGAGGTGGGTAAAACATCCGCATTGATTAGCGGGCTCGCGGAAAAGTCCCAGGACATCGGTAAGGTGCTCGATGTTATTCGAGCTATTGCCGAACAAACCAATCTGCTCGCCTTAAACGCTGCTATTGAAGCTGCCCGCGCAGGAGAAGCGGGACGTGGGTTTGCTGTAGTTGCAGACGAAGTGCGGGCACTGGCGCATCGTACACAGGTGTCGACTCAGGAAATTGAAGCAATGATAGGCAGTATTCAATCGGGAACAGATGCAGCGGTTAATTCGATGAAGGAGAGCGCTACTCGTGCTGACGAAACCTTGGGGGTCGCTCGGGAGGCTGATAAGGCACTTGAGGAAATTACACGAGCCATCGCACAGATTACTGAACGTAATCTGTTGATTGCGAGTGCATCGGAACAACAGGCGGTGGTCGCTCGGGAGGTGGATCGCAACTTGGTGAATATCAGTGATCTATCAACTCAGTCGGCGGCTGGCGCCAATCAGACCAGTGCGGCATCGCACGAACTGGCACGTCTGGCTGTAGAGTTGAACACATTGGTGTCACGTTTTGTGGTTTGAATAAAATCATCCTGCGGATACGCGCAGATGAGGCTACCAATTACTTGGTGGCGAGCTCTTCCAGCTCGTACTGCTCATTGATGGCTTGAATAGCCTGGTCTGCAATCGTCGCCAGGGGGGCGGCGATATCCAGCGGGACAACGTCAGTTTCCATCGACGGATCTTCCAGCGTAGCCAGTTGACTGTCCAGCAACGCCGGCGCCATAAAATGCCCCGTGCGCCGATTCAATCGGTCCTGGATAGTGTGTTTGTCTCCGCGCAGGAAGATAAAGAGGGTTTTCAGGCCGGCTTCGCGCAGTTGGTTGCGATGGATTTTCTTGAGGCCTGAGAAGGCAAGGAAACAATGCTGCTGTCGGCGCGCCCTATCTTGCAGGTGCTGGCAGATGGCCGCTACCCAGGGTGCCCGCATCTCGTCGGTGAGGGGCTGGCCGCTGGCCATGCGCGCCCGCGACGACTCACTGTGGAAGTCATCACCGTCCAGGTAGCAATAGCCATAGTAGTCGGCTAGCGTACGGGCCAGTGAGGATTTACCACTGCCGGATACGCCCATCACCACGATCAGGTAAGTAGTGGCATTCATATTGGAAGGAGCTAAGCGTTGAATCATTGCGCTATTTTGGGGTACGAACCTCTGAGATTTGCCAGAGTAGCACGGGGCCAAATGATAGCGCAATCATTTAGTCTGTGTTATCGTTCCGGCACTCGTGAATCGGCGATGAGATGCGGCAATGAGATCGACGAAAAATACAACACATAAGAAAGTAACGTTAGTGGATGTGGCGGCAGTAGCCGGTGTAAGCGCCATCACCGTCTCCCGGGTTATCAACCAGCCGGACAAGGTCTCCGACCTGTTGCGGCGCCAGGTCCAGGCCGCTATCGACAGTCTGGGTTATATCCCCAATCAATTCGCCAGCTCTCTGGCTTCCGCCAAGTCCCGCGTGATCGGGGTGGCGATCCCGTCCTTATCCAACATTGTGTTTAATGACGTTTTGCGTGGTATATACGAAGTCGCTGGCAAAGCCGGTTATAAAGTGCTGCTGGTTGACACCCATTATTCGCCCCTTGAAGAAGAAAAGATGGTCCGCACGCTGCTGAGCCAGGCACCGGAAGCCATGATCATTACTGGCGGTGACCAGACCCGCGCGTGCCAACAGCTGCTGCAAAAAGCCGGTATTCCCATCGTGCAGATGATGGAACTGCTCGATCAGCCGCTGGATATGAACGTGGGCTTCTCTCACTGGCAAGCTGGCTACGATGTGGTATCCAAGCTGCTGGAAGCGGGCCATACCCGCATCGGTTTTATGGGTGCACGTATGGACCCCCGTGTGCAACAGCGGATGCTGGGTTACAAAGCGGCGATGGATGCGGCTGGCATTGATTGGAAAAATTTTATTGTTACCACACCGGAGCCTTCGTCTATTGCGCTGGGTGGTGAGTTGTTCCGCAGCCTCATGGCCTCAAGCCAGGGCGTGATTGATTCGATCTTCTGCTGTAACGACGACCTGGCATTGGGCGCACTGTTTGAAAGCCAGCGTATGAACATTCGCATTCCCGAACAATTATCCCTGTGCGGCTTTAATGATATTGAAGCCTCGCAGTTTGTGAATCCTTCGCTGACCAGTGTGCATGTGCCGCGTTATGAAATGGGGGTGAAATCCACCGAGATGGTTATTCGTGCGCTCAGCGGCAAGCCCATTGAAGAAAAACAAGTCAACATCGGCTATGAAGTGCGTTTGCGTAAATCTACGCGCAATGCCAAATAAACGCGGCTTTATGCCGCGATATTTATAAAAGCACATAAAAATTTACAACAATAACATTGCGCGAGGAGAAAGACCGTGACCCATCACGATCGTATGGCCAAATTAAGTCTCAAGGAAAAAGTCGGCTACGCCGTCGGCGATTTCGGTTTTAACTTGTACTGGGCAAGTATTGCTTCATTTCTTGCGGTGTTTTACACCGACGTATTCGGTATTCCTGCCGCGGCTGCCGGCACCATGTTTTTAGTGACCAAAATTGTCGATGCGATTACCGACCCCATCATGGGCGCCATAGCGGATCGCACCAGAACCCGCTGGGGAAAATTCCGTCCGTACTTGCTGTTTGCCGGTGTCCCCATGGCCGGTGCAGCAGTGATTACCTTCAGTACGCCGGATCTCAATGAGAGTGGCAAAATTATCTACGCCTACATCACCTATTCTTTCATGATGGTGATGTACACCATCCTCAGCACACCTTATTCATCCCTGTCGGGCGTGTTGACGGCGCGCAGCCAGGATCGCACCACCCTGATCAGTTTCCGTTTTATCGCGGCGTTTGTCGGTACGGCAATGGTTAATAAATTTACCTTGCCACTGGTTGAATGGCTGGGGCAGGGTAATGAAACCCTGGGCTGGCAGTTAACCATGTCGTTGTACGGCATTATTGCGGCCATTGTGTTTGCTATTACATTTTTTTCTACCACCGAGCGTATTGCGCCGCCGGCTGGCCAGCACACCAATCCGTTGAATGATATTAAAGACCTGTTGAACAATCGCCCCTGGGTTATTCTGATTGCGTTGGCGATGATCATCATGATGACCATTACCCTGCGCGGCGGCTCCGGTTATTACTATTTCGCCTACTATGTCGAACGGCCTGATTTAATTTCCAATTATTTATTTGTACAAGGCATTGCCTTGGGTGTCGGCGCGGCCTTTACACCGCTGATGACCAGATTTATCGACAAAACCAAATTGTTGATGTTGCTGATGGGCATCGTCGGTGTGTTGTCGATTGCATTTTATTTCGTGCCCAAAGATGCGATTGGTTTGATGTTTACCCTCAATATATTGATCAGCCTTGCGTTGGGGCCCAAGTCGCCACTGGCTTGGTCCATGTATGCCGACAGTGCGGATTACACCGAGTGGAAAACCGGGCGGCGCGCTACCGGTATGACATTTTCGGCGGCTACTTTCGCACAAAAGCTCGGTGGCGCATTAGGTTCTGCATTTATGCTGTGGATGCTGGCCGCGATTGGCTATGTTGCGCGCGAAGCGCAAAGTGATGCGTCCCAGCAGGGCATCGCCTTGCTGCAAACGGTTATTCCCGGTGTGATTGCGTTTATCGCGGCCTTCGTGGTGAGTTTCTATCCCTTGACTAACGAAAAGCTGGAACAGATCCAGACCGACCTCAAAGCCCGTGAAACAGAGCAGCCGACCGCGGCCAGCTAATGCGTCGCGCTGCTTTTTTGCTATTGATTAACGCCGCTGCTCTTGCGGCGTTTTTTATTGTTCAGGATGAGCGCTGACTCGCAGGATGCACAGCGACATTATTATCGGAGTTTATTTATGTTGTCTCCCAGTGCCAACGGCGAACGTTATGAATTGACCAGCCCTACGGCCATGCCCCGTGCCGCCGGATTTTTGTGGAACCAGCGGATGATGATCCAGGTAACCTGTCGCGGCTACGCTGTTGCACAATTTATGCAGCCGGAGCCAGCCAAATATGCCTACGCGCCGAATCTTGAAGCCAAAACATTTATGCAACCGGAGCAGCCTTATTATGCGCACCATCCGGGCCGCTTTTTTTATATTAAAGACGAAGAGAGTGGCGAGATTTTCTCTGCACCCTACGAGCCGGTGCGCGCGCTACCGGAGCAATTTACATTTTCCGTTGGCAAGAGTGATATTGCCTGGCGTATCGAATGCAAGGGCGTTCGGGTCGAGCTGACATTACAGCTCCCGACGCAGGATGTGGTGGAGTTGTGGCATCTGCGCGTAACCAATATCTCTGCTCGCGCGCGTCGATTAAGTGTGTATTCTTATTTCCCTGTGGGCTATATGTCCTGGATGAATCAGTCTGCCGAATACCGTGCCGACCTCGGCGGGATTGTGGCTAGCTGTGTTACGCCCTATCAAAAAGTAGCGGATTACTTCAAGAATAAAAACTTTAAAGACAAAACATTTTTCCTGCATGAAGTGGCCCCGGTCGCCTGGGAAGCGAAACAGGAAACCTTTGAAGGTGAGGGCGGATTGCACAATCCCTCGGCCTTGCAGCAGGAAACACTTGGTGGCGGTGATGCACGTTATGAAACACCGGCGGCGGTGCTGCAGTATCGTTTAGCGCTAAACCCCCAGGATTCACAGGAATATCGTTTTATCTTCGGTCCTGCGTTTGATGACGCCGAGATAGCGGCGCTGCGGGAAAAATATCTCAGCGCTGAAGCTTTCGCGAGGGCGCAACAGGATTACACGAATTATCTCCAGCAGGGGCGCGGCTGCTTAACTATCGAAACACCTGACGCCGAGTTGGATAACTTCGTCAATCACTGGCTGCCACGCCAGGTCTTCTATCACGGCGATGTAAACCGCCTGACCACAGATCCGCAGACCCGCAATTACCTGCAAGACAACATGGGCATGAGTTTTATCAAGCCCGCCGTCACGCGCGCCGCGTTTTTACATGCACTCAGCCAACAGGAAGCCAACGGCGCAATGCCCGATGGCATTTTGTTGGTGGAGGGTGCGGAGCTGAAATACATCAACCAGATTCCGCATACGGATCATTGTGTCTGGCTGCCGGTCTGCTTGCAGGCGTATTTGGATGAGACCAATGATTACGCGATCCTCGATGAACCGGTTAAAGACGCTGAAGGTGACAAAACGCTGACCGTCTTCGAGCGCATCAGCAACGCCATGCGTTGGTTGTTGAGCGCGCGGGATGAGCGTGGCTTGAGTTATATCGCCCAAGGCGATTGGTGTGATCCCATGAACATGGTGGGCTACAAAGGCAAAGGCGTGTCCGGTTGGTTATCGGTGGCAACGGCTTATGCGTTGAACCTGTGGGCTGATATCTGTGAGGCACAGCAACAGGCGTCGCTTGCCCGGGAATTTCGCACGGCGGCGCAATCGGTTAACGCGTCAGTTAATCAATATCTATGGGATGGCGACTGGTTCGGGCGTGGTATCACGGACGATGGGGTTGTCTTTGGTGTCAGCAAAGACTCGGAGGGGCGCATCTTCCTGAACCCACAGAGTTGGGCCATCCT
This sequence comes from Cellvibrio sp., assembly GCA_035490615.1. GTDB lineage: Bacteria > Pseudomonadota > Gammaproteobacteria > Pseudomonadales > Cellvibrionaceae > Cellvibrio. The sequence continues at coordinate 11,584 of DATJLH010000069.1, read as the reverse complement.
CGGCGGCGCGGCTGATGCAGCCCAACGCCAGAAAATGCTGCGCGCGGTAGAGGAGCAGTTGGAAACCCCCTACGGCGTCACGATGTTGGCTCCGGCTTATACCGCCATGCGCGATGATGTGGGCCGCGTTACGCAAAAACATCCAGGCTCCGCAGAAAATGGTTCGGTATACAACCACGCGGCGGTGTTTTATATCTACAGCCTGTTCACCATTGCCGAACAGGACCGCGCCTATCGCCTGCTGCGTCAGATGATCCCGGGGCCGGATGAGCAGGATTATCTGCAACGCGGCCAATTACCGGTCTTTATCCCCAACTATTATCGCGGCGCCTATCATCAGTTTCCGCGCACGGCCGGTCGCTCGAGTCAATTATTCAATACGGGCACCGTGTCCTGGGTGTATCGCTCGCTTATCGAAGGGTTGTTCGGGTTGAAAGGTGATCGCAAAGGCCTGCGTATTGCCCCGCAATTGCCCTCGCACTGGTCTCATGCCCGTGTAATCCGCGAGTTTCGCGGTGCGCGTTTTGAGGTGGATATGCGCAGGGAGCAGGGCGTTTCAACGGTGCAGGTGAGCCTGGATGGTCAAACGCTCCCGGAACCACATATCACCGACATTCAACCCGGCAAGGTGTACCAGGTCGTAGTAAAGATTCCGGGTTAGGATGAGCCCACACTGCCCGCCGGCAGTGTGGGTAAAGGATAACGCGAGCGCCTCAGGAGGATTTTTTTTCGGCGGCCTTGGTGGCGGATTTGGATTTGGCGGAGCGACTGGATTGCTTGGCTTTAACGAGGCTGAGGTATTTGACCCAGGCCTGCTCCACCGGTGTCTTGGGTGCACCCTGATTGGCGATAACCTTGAGCAGGTGCAGGTCTTCCGGTGTTGGATCTGACACATTGTCGTCGACCAGGGCAGAGATCAACATGCCGTGTTTACGAATCAAGCGTGCCTGGATGCCGGATAATCCACCGGCTTCAAAACCATCGGGGAAGTTGAGCGGGTCCTGAAAAGCTTGTTTCAGATAATGCTCGCGCGGCAGCATAAAGACATCTCCATCAATAAGTATAGGCACGTGTTATACGCTGGATACCGACAGCAGAACTGGCTCCGGCTGAAAATTTATGGCGAAGATAATCTGTTTTTATTTCACTGTATAGATGCTGATGAAGCCTGATGTGGGTTGCCCAACGAAATGGTGCAGAACCAAATAGCGGACACAAAAAAACCGGCGATTGCCGGTTCTTTTGTTTTGCAATGTCGCGCTAGCCTTTTGGCTGCATCATCGCGGGTCGCTGCTATCAGGCGGCAGCAGACATCGCTTTGATCTTGCTGTTCAAACGGCTCTTGTGACGTGCGGCTTTATTCTTGTGAATAAGGCCTTTGTCAGCGATGCGGTCAATGACCGGAATAGCTGCTTCATAAGCCGCCTTGGCTGCTTCCAGATCGCCTGATGCAATGGCGTTCACCACTTTCTTCAGGTAGGTACGCCCCATAGAGCGCAGGCTGGCGTTATGCTTGCGAGCTTTTTCGTTTTGACGCGCGCGTTTTTTCGCTTGGGCTGTATTGGCCACCGTGGTGCTCCTATAAAATCTGATCTAAATCGGGTCTGGAATCAAGGACGCGACATTATGCCGTTTTAGAACGGCTTGTCAACACTTGATCGGGCAGACGAGGAGCTGTTTTTCCAATCGTTTTCGAGAAGGATAGAGGTCTGGCGCCTCGTTGGACAACTTTACCCTTTCCTGTGTGGTGAGGGTTTGTCCTGTGGGTGTTCCCGCACGAGTGCACGGGAACGAAATGAACGCTTGAGCGCCCTGGATCTTAACGTCGGCGTCAGCCGGACTCTCATTTCCCAAAGTAACAATGATAACTGCCCGTTGAGGAACGCCGCGCGGGGGTGAGCAGGAAAGTGCGAGTCTGATAGTCGCGTGTATCTACACCCACTGCCGTTATCCAGCCCGCATCGGTAATTGTCCGTCCATAGTGCATATGCCGATACTGATCATCAGGTTCGTCGCGGACGAGCAGCTCGTTCAGATTGTGGATCTGACCCTCTGAGTCCCAGATGACAGCCTCCGAACCACTGAGGCCAGTGGCGTAACCAACGATCTGTCGGTGATTATTGATGTCGGAAGCATGACTGTTCTCAATGCTGCCGGGCAGGTCACCAAGATCCACAACCCCTGTCGCTTGGCTCCAGAAGATCGCGTGTTGACCGCTACCATAAAAGCTGTCGGTACCCACGACCTCTCCGTGATCATTGATGGCTGAAGGGCTACTGGAGTCGTCGCCCATCAACCCCCCAATAGTGCGGAGACCACTTTTACGATCCCATATGTAACCGCGGCCACCTGTCGGTGTGTCGCTGGCACCAATGACCTGCCCGGCGTTATTTATAGCGAAGGGCGCACTTGCCGTGCTGTCTGGAAAGTCGGGGATGACGGTTACACGAGAGCGGCGGTCCCAGATGACGGAGCGGACACCGGTGCCCGATTCGCTTGGGTAAGCTCCGCTGGTGCCTACTACTTCGCCGCGATTGTTAATGCCGACGGCAACACTGTTTTCATCTCCGGGCGCCGGCTCTAGTATCTGTAAGCCTTTACCGCGTTTCCAAATAACTGCGCGAAGGATCTCGCTGTCTGGTTCTATATTCTGAGTACCGACGATTTGCCCTCGGTCATTGAAATCTGCGGCGGCCCGTATCGGGATTTCCTGTTCGTGCGCGAGTTCATCAATAAATTCATAACCGTGTTTCCGGTCCCACAAAAATACCTCAACTCCCTCGCCCAGATAACCCCAACCCAGCGCTTGGCCGCGTCGATTCAGATCGACAATATGAACGTAATCCAATCCGCTATCAGTACCAAGCTCAGTGATGCAATAGCGTGGAATATCCGGAGGGGTGGCACGGTCGACTTCGGCCGCACCTGCGGACGTCGTAATCAATAAACCAATCAGTAAGCACTCGATAGCGGGGCGTCTCATAATTTTCTCCTTGTTTATAACGTGTTCGTGCGTAAGATCAATAGGCTTCCGGTAAGCTCCCGCTGTATTTCGGGCTCGGCAGACTGGTATTGGTGAAGTTGATTTTGAACTACTGCGGTGTAGCATTAAAACTGCTGGCGCATAAATTACAGAGAAATTGAATGGCTTAAAAAATTTAAAAAATGCCGTTCGCGAGCGCGTAAAAAATATCTTTGCGCCAATTCAATTGCGACCGCAGTTAGCAATAGCACAGCACTTAAAAATTGGCAAGGAAGAAAATGGTTTGAGCTTGGCTCCACTTTATATTTTGTGTTGGTTAAGCGCCAATGTTTGTGTGAGTGTCAAATGCTAACGTCGAAGAAACTGATACCTGCGCCATTAATACAATATTTCCAGTTGTAACTGGATAGCTGGCAACAGCAATATTGCCTGTGCTGGAGGCGGCTTTATCAAACCAATTGAGTGAAGCGCGTTGAATTTAAAGCGATCATTACAGGGCCAGCATCAAAAATTCAATTGATTGTGGTTGTTGTGAATCATTGCTATTGCCGTGTCGTTTATCAGCATGACGGAAATTTCTTTAACGACTTCATCGGGTGCAAAAAAATTCGCTTATGATCCCCTATTCCCTTGGCTTTCTCTACAGTGGAGCAACAATTTCTATGGTTGAGGCGAAGGTGTAGCGCAAGTGCTAAATACGCCTGGTCGATCTTCAAAATAAGTTTAATTAGCCTTACTTACTATTTGCGTCCGTTAACGTGGTAGCCATCTATTGTCATAACGATAAATATTGCTATTATCGGTGCCAGATTGTTAAGTGGTTGTCCAGTGGTTACCGATAAATGAATCCTATATAAGAGGTTGGTGTGCAGATACCGACAAAACATTATTTGGCGGGTGGCATTATTGTTCTGATGGCAGCGTTAGTGCTGTTGGATCTTAATCCTCGGTTGCAGGTAGTTTCCACCGATCAGACACGGGTTCAGCAATTGCTCATGCCCGATGGTGCGATCTATAACGGTGAGCTGAGTGCGGGTTTGCTGCACGGCCAGGGCGAGCTGATCTGGTCCAGTGGTGCGCGCTATAGCGGTGAGTTTGCGCGCGGTGTTTATGATGGGCAGGGTGTGTTGCGCGAAGCCAACGGCGATGAATATCGCGGTGAATTTATTGCAGGGGAATTGACCGGGCCCGGTGAGTTTATCGGCGCAGATGGTTCGCGTTACGTCGGCGAATTCTTGCGCGGTGTTTTTCACGGAAAAGGTGAATTTACCAGTGCAGATGGCGACCGTTACCTGGGTAATTTTGATGAGGGCGATTTACAGGGCGAAGGCGAATTCTTCGGCAAGAACGGCGATCACTACCAGGGTGAATTCAAGTATTGGATGTTTGACGGCGTTGGTACCCTGAAAGAAAAAGACGGTGAATACAAAGGGCAATTCAGCCAAGGTATCTTTCACGGTTACGGCTTATATCGGTACGCGGAAACCAGCGATGAACCGGATAAATTATTGGCCGGGCGCTGGCGTTGGGGCGAGTTTGAATCCGCCGGTAAGGAATCTGATCAGGATGCGTTGCCGTTTGTTATCGAAAAAGCACTTTACCAACAAGCCGATTTATTAGCGGCGGCTGGCAAAAGTATCTTGCCCAGTGATCCTGAGGCGATCAATCTTTACTTCGTGGGCGTGGCCGGTTTCAGTCGGCAGGATGTGTTTCGCAAGGAGCTGGATTTTATCCATGCGCAATTCGATCAACAATTTGGTACGGCGGGCCGCTCTCTGGTACTCATCAATCATAATGACACGCTGACGAATATTCCCATGGCGACGCCCCATAGTATTGAGCAGGCGTTGCAGGCGGTAGCGGGCAAGATGAATCCGGACAAGGATATTCTATTTCTCTACCTGACCAGCCACGGCTCTGCCCAACATGAGTTCAGCATTGTCCAGCAAGGTATGAGTTTGCCAGACTTAACCGCTGAACGTTTGGGGGCAATCATTAAGGCCCTGCCGATCAAATGGAAAGTCATTGCTGTATCCGCCTGTTACTCCGGTGGTTTTATTCCCTTTCTGGAAAGCCCGACAACATTGGTGATGACGGCGTCGAGCAAGGATCGCAAATCCTTCGGTTGTACCGATACCTCTGAAATGACTTATTTCGGGCGCGCCTATTTCAAAGAAGCTCTGCCGGAGGCTGACTCGTTTGAAGCCGCATTCGCCAAAAGTGACACCCTGATTGCCCAATGGGAAAAAGAACTTGACGAAGAGGTTATTCATTCCCTGCCACAGATGGTGATGGGTGAAGAGATAAAACAGTATCTGCCGCGTTGGTGGCAAACCATTGAGGCCGCAGCGCAAACACACGAACAACCTTCATTATCAGAACGAGGCGATTGATCCATGTTAAATCCCGTAGAATTAACCGGCAGTGATTTTTCGCCTGAAAAAGGCCAGGTCATTGTGGCAGAACATAATCACCGTTATACCCGCGCGATCTACACCGAGCAGCACCAATGGTTTGCGGATGAAGCGAAACAAATTGGCGGTGATGATTACGGGCCTAATCCCTATGAGATGTTGATGGCTGCATTAGGCGCATGCACATCAATGACTGTGCGCATGTATGCCAACCGCAAGGAGTGGCCTCTGGATGACATTCGCGTAACTCTGAGCCATCGACGCGATAACCGTGACGCTCAGGTGGTCGATATCTTCGAACGTATGATCCAGGTTGCCGGCGACTTAACCGACGAGCAACGGCAACGGTTGTTGGACATCGCCAACAAATGCCCCGTACATAAAACATTAACCGGAACCATCGATATTCAAACCCAATTGCGCTAACCGGTTGCGCGGGTTACCGCGCACCTATTAATTCCAGTAACGCTGGCCATTGCTGCTGCCAGCAGCAGCGGTGATCAAAACCCTCAATAACCCGTGGCGGATGGCCTTGAGCCTGCAACCAATCTCGTGCAAGCAGCGGCGGTACTACCTGGTCTTTGCTGCCAAAAAAATGATATTGCACTCTGGGTCGTGTGTTGGTGAGCTCTGCCGGATTCAACGAGCCACTCAAGGGGCTGTAATGATGGTGGCGGGTCCAGGCATCCACATCCAGATTAGCGGCGATGGTCACTAATCGGGTGACTTCCGGCATCCGCTGCGCCATCAAGGTCGCGATAGTGCCGCCGCCGCTGTAACCAATTAGCGTTACCTGCGAGTAGTCTTGTGTTGCCAGCCATTGGCGCAGGGCATCCACCATACTGGCGATGACTGTTTCTGAGTAGCGGGCATTGGTCCATAAACGCGATTCGCAATGGCTATCCGCCAGGCCATAGAAAGGATCATTGAAATAGCAGGGGCGCCCGAGAAAGATGGCCGGTTGCGGGTCTTGTCGCATCAGTGCCAGGGTCAAGGGCGCGCGCGGTGTAGGGTCTTTGGCAATCAGATAACGTTTGATCCAGGGGCGCCCGTCACCTTCGATATACACATGAATTCTTGTAGATGAATCCGGCGACGGTTGCGACAACACCAGGTGTTGGTGATAGGGTGTCGTAATACGGCTTGCTTGCATGGCTTCGGATAAGCGCGCAAAATCATCCCGGGTGTTTCCCTGGCAACCCCACAAGGTCATCGTCGCTACGCTCAATAAATAGAGGCGTAGCAATAAGCCGGGATGCAGCAATTGTCGGGTTGCAATAACAATAAAAAAAAGCGCAGCTTGTACATTCACAGACACTTGATCGGCAGGGCATTTTTTCATTGTTTTTTCTTCCCCGGCGCTCGCCGCAATATATCGGGCACGACGGTTTTTCACGAGTTTAATAATGAATTTGTTGTCGGAAAAATTAACACGACAACTCACTGGAATTTTGTAAAAATTATTCAATCCCGGCGCAGATATCCCGCGCTTTTTTCGCTGTTGCGATGACTCAAAATGGATGGTTTGGTTTATGTACACACATCACACTCCACGTTATAAAAATCCTGTTATGGGACTCTTTATGGCACTCTTTATGGCACTCTCCCTGTTGCTTACAGCGGTGTTACTTTCCGCTTGCGGCAGCCAGGATGTCAAGCAACAAATGCCGGCCAGCGGCACGCCGGACATTGAAGACCTGAATGTCGTGGACTGTTTGTTGCCGGGGCAGGTGAGAAGCCTGGGCACCACCAAATACATGACCCCCCGTCGTCCGGTTTTGACTACCGCTGCCGACTGCCGCATTCGCGGTGGCGAATACGTGGCCTATGATCGCGCTGATTATAAAACCGCCCTCGCCGTGTGGATGCCCACCGCAGAAGCCGGTGATGCAGAAGCCCAGGCCAACGTCGGCGAAATTTTTGAACGCGGTCTGGGTGGTTCTCCGAATTACGAAGCGGCCGCTATCTGGTATCGCAAAGCCGCAGAGCAGGGCAACCCGCGCGCGCAATTCAATCTGGGTACTTTATATGAGCAAGGCCTGGGGGTGGAAAAAGATAAATTGCAGGCACTCAACTGGTATCGCAAAGCCTGGGGTCTGGAAGAAGACAGCGTAATGTATCAATCTGCCGCCCAGGAAGCCCAGGATGAATTGCGGGCACAGTTGCAGAAAACCCTGTCAGAAAAAGATACGCAAATTAAATTATTGAATAACCAAATCACCGGCTTGCAGAAAAAAATCGGCAGCTCTGCCGAAACTGCCGAGTTACAACAGGAGTTGAATCAGCTCAAGGTGTGGGTGAAAAATCTTGAAGCAGAACGGATGGTGGCGAAAAATGAAATCGACCTGATTCCGCGCATGAGGCAACCGCAAGAAGGCCTGACAACGCGAGTGTCAACCACCAGCGATGCGCAGACGATTAAAGTGGATGACATGGAATTCGGTAAATATTATGCGTTGATCATCGCGAATCAGGACTACGACAATATCGAAGATCTGCTGACGCCATATTCGGACGCGCAGCGAGCCAAAAAAATTCTCGAAGAAAATTACGGTTTTAATGTCACCATGCTGCTGGACGCCGACAACACCACCGTGATGAAGGCGATCAACGAATTAAATGAACTGGTGACAGAAGAGGATAATTTATTAATTTTCTACGCCGGTCACGGTACCCGTATTGGAACCGGTGAGCTTGAAACCGGTTATTGGCTGCCGGTCAACGCCACGCCGCCACCGGACGATACCTTCTGGGTTTCCAACGAATTTGTGACGCGCCACCTGGCACGTATCAAAGCGAAGCGCGTGATGGTGGTTGCCGATTCCTGTTACTCCGGCCTGTTGTCATCCGCACCTGGCTATCTGTTTATGGATGAGAAAGCGCAATACACCCAGGATTACATTCGCTACAAACTGCCCAAAAAATCCCGCTTGTTGCTGGCGTCCGGTGGAGACCAACCTGTGCTGGACAACATCGGCCAGGGCCACTCGGTTTTTGCTCGCGCGTTTCTCGACACCCTTGAAGGTGCCGGTACCATTATCAGTGGTCCGGAGCTGTATCTGAAGATAAAAGACAATGTGGCGAGTCGGGCAAAATCAGTGGGCTTTGATCAAATGCCGGAATTCAAGGCGATCAAAGGTGCCGGGCATGAGGTGGGTGATTTCTTCTTTGTGCGTAAGGCGAGCTGATTTTTTTCTTTAGTAGCTGTTTACTTCGTAGTTCGTTTGTCATTAGGGCTTGTGGTTCGAAAACGCATGAATACATCCCTGTAGCTCCCTCAAGTCATCCCTGACTTGAGGGTTTCGAAACAGAAGCCCTAACGCCAAACTTGCATTGAGCGAGCGTCATGTCTGACACCAACTTTTTCGTTTTTATTTTCCTGCATCAAGCTCCGCAAACGCCGGGTATTCCTGTAACTCTGCCAACTGACTTTCATAAAAACGCCGTGCTTCATCCGTTTCTGCTGCGCGAATATTGCGTTCTATGATGGCCAATACTTCCTGCGTCATAGATTTCACATCATCATTGGTCGCGTGGATTTGATAGGCGCGGTCGATATTAAACACGGCGCCCTGTAAATCCCCAAACGACAAAGCCGTCTTTCCTTCCTTGATAAACGCATGAAAATTTTCCTGCATTTCTGCTGACAGGTCGCTAAAAGGAATGGCTTCTACTTCGATGCTCTGGATATAAAAATAATTACCCAGGGCTGCAATGCAAATCACGCCTATGGCGGCGGCAATGCGTTTTGGTGCGCGGGTCGCAAAGTGTAATTTGCTGAGGAAGGTATCCGCATCGGCGACGCGCTCGTTGCGTTGAAAGGCGATGGATTTTGCCAGGAGTTTGCTGAGTAACGGATTTTTCAGTTTCGGCAGCTTCGGGCTGAGGCGTTGCTCCAGGGCATTCTGGGCGTTCTTGCGGCCGAAGGGGTGTTCACCGCCGAGCAGCTCGCAGGCGATGACACCCAGTGCATAAATATCGTCACTGAAATGTGGACTTTCGTTGCGAACCATTTCGGGGCTGGCGTAGGTATAGGTGATCGCGCCCAGCTCGCCAGCGTCAAAACTGTCCTGGTAAAGCTGTTCATTGGCGGCGCGGGCGATACCGAAGTCCAGCAACTTTACGGTGCCGGTTTCGGTGATGAAGACATTGCCGGGTTTTAAATCCGAATGCACGATACCTTTACTGTGCGCATAGGACAGCCCTTGGGCAATCTCGCGGATGATCTTGAGTTTTTGCTTGATGTCGAGGCTCGGCAGGTATTTGTCCTGTTCCAGCAGATCTTCCAGCGAGCTGCCTTTCAGCTCTTCCATGGTGAGATAAACCAGGTCGCCGTCCCGGTCAAAGTCGTACACGGTTACGATGTTCGGGTGCGCGAGATCCTGGGTTTTCTTGGCTTCCCGTTGCAGGGTAATCAATGCTTGAGGATGGTTCTTGAAATTTTCCCCCAGCACTTTAATTGCAATGTAGGGCCGATCATCGCGGGCTTCTTTCTTGCGCAGGTCCAGTGCGCGGAACACCGCGCCCATGCCGCCGGAGCCGAGGAGTTTATCCAGCACAAAACGGTCTTTAATCGTGTCGCCTTCGCTGACGATATGGCCAGCGGCCGGTGCAGAAACGGCTTCCGGCTTTACCTGCGCGCGCGTGGTCTCGGTCACCGGACGTCGGGATTTTTGCAGCACGGTTTTGTCAGGCTGATCCGGTGCGACACTGTTGGGGTTGAGTAAGGTTTCGTCAGCGGTGCGCGGTTTTACCTGTGTCGCATCGACAACAGGGGGTTTAAGCCTCGTTTTATCCGCGACGTTGGGTTGCAACACTGTTTTATCGGTGGTGCTGGTTTTAAGCCGGGTTTTATCGTCATCCATTTTACGTTCTCGTTGTTGTCGTTATGAGGTCTTCAGCAGTAACGTTGCTGCAAATGCTTGCGAAAGTAGGTGGGATTCAGCGGCTCACCGGTGGCCGAGACAATCAAGTCTTCGGTGCTCAGGATGCTGGCTTTTTGCCAGATATTGTCGTGCAACCAGGTAAATAATTCTGTGAGTTCGCCGCGCGCAATCTTGCCGCGCAGGTCGGTGATGGTGCGCTCAGCTGCTGCAAATTCCTGGGCGGCGTACATGGCGCCCAAGGTGTAAGACGGAAAGTATCCGAAGGCGCCGCCGGTCCAGTGAATGTCCTGCATACAACCATCGCGATAATTGTCCCGGGTGGACAGGCCGAGGTAGGCTTGCATCTTTTCATCCCATAATGCCGGAATGTCATCCACCTCTATATCGCCTTCAATCAACGCCCGTTCAATCTCATAACGCAGAATAACGTGAGCCGGGTAGGTGACTTCATCGGCATTAACACGGATGTAGCCGCGCTTCATGCGCGTGTTAAAGGCGTAGATATTGTCAACCCGGAAGGCCGGGTCCTGCTCTCGTTGCAGGGCTCTCGCTGCCATGGGGGCGAGCAGTTGGGTAAATTCGCGGCTGCGCGCCAGTTGCATCTCAAAGAATAAACTTTGCGACTCATGAATGCCCATGGAGCGCGCTTCACCGACGGGTAAACCGGCCCAGGCTTTTGGCAGGTTTTGCTCATAGCGCGCGTGGCCGGTCTCGTGGATGACACCGAGCAGCGCCGTCATAAAATCCTCTTCGTCGTAGCGGGTGGTGATGCGTACATCGGTGGGCACGCCGCCGCAAAAGGGATGGGTGCTGACATCAAGGCGGCCGTGGTTGAAGTCAAAACCGAGTAGCTTCATGGCTTCCTGCCCGAGCATTTTTTGTTGCTCAATCGGGAAGGGCCCCTGGGGTACTTGCCAGGATCCTGTTGCCTGTTTTTCGTCGACCTGCTGAATCAATTCGGGCAGCCAGGTTTTCACGTCACCAAATACACCGTCCAGTTGTGCGGTTGTAACACCCGGCTCGTAAATATCCAGTAAGGCATCGTAGCGACTGAGCCCGGCATGAGCCGCGCGAATACTCGCTTCCTCGCGCGCGAGGTCCACCACCTTCGACAGATTGACTTTGAAGCCTTGCCAATCGTTTGCCGGACGTTGACTGCGCCACGCATGTTCACAGGTGGACGCCGCCAGCGAAATAGCCTGGACCAGATCGCCGGGCAACAGCGTGGCGTGTTGCCAGCGCCGTTTCATGGCGTTGAGGCTGGCTTGTTGGCCTGCGTCCAGCGGTTCTGTTTCGGCGGC
>DATJLH010000068.1:0-30569 GCA_035490615.1 Cellvibrio sp. | reverse complement strand
GTCTTTGATGATGCGCTGCCAGGCGGTTGTGCAGGCGCCGGTGGAACCGGGCAGGCAAAAAATCAGCGTGCGATTGGCGAGTCCGGCGGTAGCGCGGGACTGGATAGTGGAGGTGCCGATCTCTTCGTAAGATACCTGGCGAAACAGTTCACCAAAACCCACCACGGTTTTGTCGAACAAGGGCACAACCGCTTCAACAGTACTGTCACGGCCCGCAAAGCCGGTGCCGCCGGTAATTAAAATCACCTGTGCCTGTTTATCCACAATCCAGTTCGAGATGACGGCGCGAATCTGGTAGATGTCATCTTTTACCAGTTCGCGCTGATGCAGCTGATGTCCGGCTTCTTGCAATAAATCCTGCAAGCGCTGCCCCGAGGTATCTGTCTCGCGGTTGCGCGTATCGGAAACGGTCAGCACACAAATATTGAGGGCTACGAAATCGGTTTGACTGCTCACAAATGAATGTCCTTGAACAAAGGTGGAGAGATGGCAACCGGGATATCAGCCGCCGGTGGTATTCATAAAGCGCAAGATTTGGGGCTCTTCGGCCAGATTAAAGTCGTGTTGCAGCGGTTTATTAGCCATAGCCGCGATGATCGCTTCACGCAAGGGCGCCGGATCATCGGGCGATGCGCGCAACGGCGCACGCAGGTCTACACTATTTTCCTGACCCAGACACAAGAGCAAGCGCCCTACCGCCGTCACCCGCACGCGATTGCAACTGCTGCAAAAGTTCTGGCTGTGGGGGGAAATAAAACCAATGCGGGACCCATGGCTACCGCTACGCCAATAGCGTGCAGGCCCGCCGGAATTATCGTCCACCGGCACCAAGGGAAATTGTTGTTCGATCAGACTGCGCAACTCGGCGCTGCTGACAAACTCCGCCGCACGGCCATGGTCATCGATACGCCCCAGGGGCATCTCTTCAATAAAGCTGATATCCAGTCCTTCATCCAACGCAAAGCGCACCAGCTCCGGTACTTCATCGGCGTTGAAGTGTTTGAGGGCAACGCAATTCAGTTTAATACGCGAGAAACCCACCCGCTGGGCGGCACGGATGCCTTCCAGTACCTGCTGCACATCGCCAAAGCGGGTCAGGCGGCGGAAGCGTTCGGGGTCGAGGCTGTCGAGGCTGATATTGATGCGATCCACGCCCGCGTCGTGCAGGGCTTGCGCATAACGCGCGAGATGGGTGGCGTTGGTGGTCAGGCATAAGCTGCGCAGGCCGGGCAACTGCCCCAATTGTTCCATCAACTCAATCACGCCCCGGCGGATCAGCGGTTCGCCGCCGGTGATGCGTAACTTGTGCACGCCCAACTCCGTAAAGGTTTTGCCAACCTGAGCCAGCTCTTCAATGGTGAGCAGCTCATTGCGCGGCAAAAACGTCATGTCTTCCGCCATGCAATAGACGCAGCGCAGGTCGCAACGGTCGGTGATCGACAGGCGCACATAGGTAATCTCGCGCCCGAATCCATCTACCAGGGCAGCGCGGCGGGGCGCAGCGGGTCGACCCGTTTCCGGCCGGTCAGCCTCCGTAAAAGGCACTGTATACATAGATGTTCTCATCTCACCTGGGTGTTCACATGATAGCGCAGAGTCTGGTGGCTTCCTGTTAACTTTACAGCGCCTAACGTTTATTAAGGCGTTAGAAAAGCCAAATGCACACAATTGGTTCCCGTGCACCACGTCTTGATTCATTTTGGAACATTTTTATTAAAAAATTCCAGTGCAATTTTGCAATAAAAAAGCGCACACCTGCACACCATTGGTGCCGCAATCGGAATTCATACGGCCCGCTCAAATGTTGAAGCCACGCATTTCATCACACATAACCTATTGAAAATAAAGTACTAAAAAAATTTATTCACGCCGAATCGGCAAATGGCATTGTCTTTGCTCAACCCCCTTTGCGCAGATTTATTCACTGCGAGATGTTTTAAGACCGGTGCAATGTGTAGTTTTCAGCTTGCGCGGTCACTACCAAAGGGCTGTTATTGTGAGTACTTCATCCTTATCGCGTTACACACCTGCTGACGAAACCGTCACCGCCCTTCATGCGCGCGCTGTTGAGCCGTTAATCGCCCGCGCAGCGCAATTCACGGTAACAGTAGCCCCGGCTACCCGTCAGGGTGCGGCCCAACGTCATTCAACAACATCGTCCAGCGGAAAAGTCTGGTTGGTGGGTGCCGGTCCGGGCGACGCAGAATTGTTAACCCTTAAAGCCCTGCGCGCGATTGAAAACGCCGATATTATTTTTTTCGATCAGTTGGTCAGCGCCGACATCCGTGCATTATTTCCCGCTGGCACACCGGCGCTGTATGTCGGCAAAGCGAAAAATCATCACAGCATTGCACAGGAAGATTTGAACCAACTGTTGGTAAACCAGGCGCAACTGGGTTTGACCGTGTGCCGCATTAAAGGTGGCGATCCGTTTGTGTTCGGTCGCGGCGGCGAAGAATTACTAGAGTTGCGTAAAGCCGGCATCGACGCAGAAGTGATTCCCGGTATTACCTCAGCATCCGGTTGCAGCACCTACGCCAATATTCCCCTGACCCATCGCGGCCTTGCGCAAGGTTGCACCTTTGTCACAGCCCATGCCGAAAAAACCCTCGACGTTAATTGGTCGGCACTGGCGCAACTGAATCACACCCTGGTGTTTTACATGGGCCTGACCCGCGCGGAAATTATTGCCACCGAGTTACAAAAAGGTGGCATGGCTGCTGACACGCCGGCCGCGATTATTGAAAACGGCTGCCGCAGTAATCAGCGCGTGATCATCGGTGCTTTGCATGAATTAACTGAATTGGTTGCGCGCGAGCACGTGCAATCACCCGCCTTAATTATCGTCGGCCAGGTGGTGAGCCTGGCGGAGCAATTGCAACCGGACTTTTGGCAATCTGTTGCAGCAGAAGCCAACAACCAACGTTTGTTAGCCTGAGAGTAGGAGTGAGGTTATGAAACAACGCATTATTGTTGTCGGCAACGGTATGGTCGGCCACAAATTTATTGATGGCCTGCTCAACAGCGAGAAAGCCGCAGACTATGAAATCCTGACGTTCTCCGAAGAGCCACGGCTCGCCTATGATCGGGTAAAGCTCAGCTACTACTTTGCCGGTTCAACCGTGCAGGATTTAATGTTGACATCGGAAATAGAATACAAAGCGCGCGGCGTGCACTACACACTGAGCGACAAAGTCGTGGGCATCGATACCGCCAACAATACCGTCACCACCGCCAGTGGTCGCAGCGAGCGCTACGACAAATTGGTGCTGGCGACTGGCTCTTATCCTTTCGTTCCGCCCGTACCGGGCAAGGATCAACCGCATTGTCTGGTGTACCGCACCATTGAAGATCTGGAAGCCATCACCGCATCCGCCGCTGAAAGCAAAGTGGGTGTTGTCGTGGGCGGCGGTTTGCTCGGGCTGGAAGCGGCCAACGCGTTAAAAAACCTCGGGCTGAAAACCCATGTGGTGGAGTTCGCTCCGCGTTTGATGGCGGTACAACTGGATGAAGGCGGCGGCCAATTATTGCGTCGCAAGATTGAAGCGCTCGATGTGTGTGTGCATACCGAAAAAAATACCAAAGAAATTGTGGCGGGCGAAGAATGCCGTTACCGCATGAATTTTGCGGACGGCTCCTTTCTGGAAACCGACATGATTTTATTCTCTGCCGGGATTCGTCCGCAGGATGAACTCGCGCGTCAGTTTGGTCTGGCCATCGGCGAACGCGGCGGCATTGTGATTAACAACCATTGCCAGACGTCCGTCGATAATATTTATGCTATCGGTGAATGCGCCCTGTGGGACAACCGCATCTTCGGTCTGGTTGCGCCGGGTTATCAAATGGCCAAGGTGGCAGTCGCCCATATCACCGGCGGCGCCGATCAGTTTGTTGGTGCCGACATGAGCACCAAATTGAAATTACTGGGCGTGGATGTCGCGAGCATCGGCGATGCACACGGCCGCACGCCGGGTTCACAATCCTACATCTTCAGCGATGGCGTAGCGGAAGTTTATAAACGTCTGATTGTTTCCGCCGACGGCAAAAAATTACTCGGCGCCGTATTGGTGGGCGATGTCGAAGCCTACGGTACGCTGCAACAGATTTGCGTCAACGCTATGGATTTACCCGACGCGCCGGAGCAATTGATCCTGCCAGCGGTAGAAGGCGGTGGTATGGCCATCGGCGTTGATGCACTGCCGGAAACCGCGCAGATCTGTTCCTGCTACGACGTCACCAAAGGCGCTATCTGTTGTTCCGTTCAAAACGGTATCACCACCCTGGCCGGCATCAAGGATGCCACCAAAGCGTCTACCGGTTGCGGTGGTTGTGCGGCGCTGGTCAAGCA
The DNA here is from genome assembly GCA_035490615.1 of Cellvibrio sp. Classification (GTDB taxonomy): domain Bacteria; phylum Pseudomonadota; class Gammaproteobacteria; order Pseudomonadales; family Cellvibrionaceae; genus Cellvibrio. The sequence continues at coordinate 26,221 of DATJLH010000068.1, read as the reverse complement.
AGTCATGGACAGTGAACTGGTTAAACTCGGGGTCGAAGTCAACAACAATCTCTGCGAACACTTTGCCCATACGCGGCAAGAGCTGGCGGATATCGTGCGCGTGAAAAAAATCCGGACCTTTGATGAACTGCTCGACCAACACGGTCACGGTTTGGGTTGCGATATTTGTAAACCGGCAGTGGGTTCCATCCTGGCGTCCTACTGGAATGAATATGTGCTCAAGCCGGAACACATTGGCTTGCAGGACACCAACGACATCTTCCTCGGCAATATGCAAAAAGACGGCACCTACTCTATTGTGCCGCGTATTGCCGGCGGTGAAATCACACCGGACAAATTGATTGTGCTGGGCGAAGTTGCCAAAGAATTTAATCTGTACACCAAGATCACCGGCGGCCAGCGAATCGATTTATTCGGTGCGCAATTGCATCACCTGCCGACCATCTGGAAGAAATTAATCGACGCCGGCTTTGAAACCGGCCACGCCTACGGCAAAGCCGTGCGCACCGTAAAATCCTGCGTAGGCAGCACCTGGTGCCGCTACGGCGTGCAGGACAGCGTCGGCATGGCCATCGCTATCGAAAATCGTTACAAGGGATTACGTGCACCGCATAAATTAAAATTTGCTGTGTCCGGTTGCACACGCGAATGTGCGGAAGCGCAATCGAAAGACATCGGCGTGATTGCAACAGAGAACGGTTGGAATTTATATGTATGCGGAAATGGCGGCATGCGCCCACGCCACGCCGATTTATTTGCTACCGATCTCGATGACGACACGCTGATTAAATATATCGACCGCGTATTGATGTTCTACATTCGCACCGCTGATCGTTTACAGCGCACCTCCGTGTGGCTGGAAAATCTGGAAGGCGGCCTGGCCTACCTGAAGAAAGTGGTGATCGAAGACAAACTCGGTATCGCGCAAGACCTGGAAGATGAAATGACCAGCAACATTGCTAACTACCAGTGCGAATGGAAAACCACCATTGAAGATCCAAGCAAGCTGAAGCGTTTCAGTCACTTCATCAATTCAAAAGCGATTGATGAAAACCTGGCTTACGTGATTGAACGGGATCAACCGCGCCCGGCCACCGCTGAAGAGCGCGCGCAAAAAATTCCCTTGATTGAATTGGTAGAAAATTAATCGGTACATATCGCTCGCCTCACCGGGCGAGCCAGATACATCAACAACATTCCACAACGAGAAGCCATTATGAATACCATGACAGCGACTTCCGAAATCACCCGTCACGCACCAGTCTCAGAATGGACCAGCGTGTGCGAGGTCAGCGATCTGTTACCGGATACCGGCGTCTGCGCATTGATCAATCAAAAGCAAATCGCCATCTTTCATTCGCGCCGCCTGAACGAATACTTCGCCATCGGCAACTACGACCCCATCGGCGAAGCCAATGTGTTATCGCGCGGCATCATCGGCTCCATCGGCGATGCCGTGGTCGTCGCCTCCCCCTTGTACAAACAACATTTCAATTTGCGCACGGGTGAGTGCCTGGAAAAGCCCGAGCACACCATACCGACTTACGCCATACGTGTTCAGGACGGCCTGGTGCAGGTACACGCGTAACCTTTTAGGACGCATGGTTTTCAATTATCACTCGACCCCTGCCGCCGGTAAAACGGCGGCCTTTTTCCCCGCTTCTTCGACGACTGCTTCATGAAGTCGGCCTCTGGGGCAGCCTCGGCTGCCCCACTTTTTATTGCTACTCGCACGCGCAACGCCAATACAAATCCTTGTCGTCCGGGTTTTATGTAGGTTAAAGTCCTCGAACTGACGATATGCCCATGGCCAACAAGGGAATTGCGATACCTTAGGTCAAGCGCTATGCAGACCACCTGATGTAATTTGCTTACGCTTTATTGACTAAGTAATTGAACACTGCCCCACAACGAAGAAAACAAGGACTATCATGAAGATATCGGTATTTTGGATTTTGACTACCCTTGGCGTTTTATTTGGATGCTCAAGTACAACAATACATTTGCACGCAGATCTCCTCCCGGAGGCCGAGCAAGAAGAAATACGCAGAGCTCTCGAAGAACAGGGCTTCTCTGTGCAATCGAGAGATAATGAGGCACCATTTGAACGCAACATCATTTTGTATTATCCCCACAATGGGATTGAGAGGGATTTACGTGTGATAGACGATATATTGGAAAGCCACGGGTTAAATGCAGAGCACAGCCCCGCAATCCGTACCAATAAAATTGGCACTCATGAATACACTGCGAGGAATATTGGTCTTTACATCGCTCCTCATGGGCTCAAGAAAGATCCTGAAGTTAAAAGTATGGTTAGATCCATATTTCCGATGACCATGACAGATTATGAATTTATCAGTAGCGGTTGCGAAAAAGAATATGTGTATCAGTTCTTTGATGACGGCACGCTGGAGATTAATGACTTTAGCTTAACCATAGACGATGAAGTAATAGCCACAATGCGTTGGCAAGACGTTGACAACATAATCACTATTTACAATGACTCGGAGCAGTTTACATATAAGAAAACCGAATCCCATCGCGAGCATTCAAGCGAACATAGCCGTTATGTCGTAACCTACAATATTATGCTTCAGCCTATTGGATATCTTCGACTGCCTTTCGGTTGTACGTACAAAAGCACCTTCTTTGAATCAATTTGATGTTTTATTCAATAAATCAGTAATGCATGGAGAGATTTAATAGTGCCCGATACGTTGAGGGGCTGACTTTTCTAGCCCTCAACGTATCGACCGAAATCAATGCCTAAAGTAAGCAATGCGTTTTTTCAGATCGGCGGCCTTACCTTTAAGATCAGTACCACTTCTATCCACTTGCGCGAGAGTAGAAACAGTGAGATCCGTCACCTCATTGATGCGCAGAATGTTTTTATTGATTTCTTCGGCTACGGAAGATTGTTCTTCGGCGGCGGTGGCGATCTGAATGTTCAGGTTATTGACATCAGACACGGTAGATTTAATCGTGACCAGCGTGGCCTCCATTTCCTGCGCATAAGACACCGTGGCCTTGGCGCCGGACCGACTGGTTTCCATGGTTGATACCACATTCTCCACGCCTGACTGCAAACGCTCAATCATCATGCGAATTTCTTCCGTCGATTGGTGGGTTTTACTGGCGAGGGTTCTCACCTCATCCGCCACCACCGCAAAGCCTCGGCCCTGCTCGCCGGCCCTCGCTGCTTCAATCGCCGCATTTAATGCCAGCAGGTTGGTTTGTTCGGCGATGCTGCGAATCACCTCCAGTACTTTGCCGATCTCACGACTTTCCGATTCAAGTTTCAGCACTACCGCCGCCGCGTTTTCAATATCATCATGCAGTGTAAGAATGGCTTTCACGCTGTTTTCCATCAAGCGTCCACCTTCGACAACACGCTGGTCAGCAGCTTTGGTTGCCTCTGCTGCGTATTGCGTGTTCTTTGCCACCTCGTTCACTGTCGCAGCCATTTCGTTCATAGCTGCCGCGACTTGCTCGGCCTCTTCTTTTTGAATATTCAATTCACGTATTGAACGTTCACTGCTGATCGACAGTTCCCGCGACGTAGTTTCCACTTCTTCAGATGCGCTCTGAATACCTGCCACAATCACTTTAAGTTGTTTGGCCATTTGCAGAATGGCGGCCATAACACTTCCGGCTGGAATATTCGCCTCGTTTAATCGCAGATCCAACTGCCCAGCAGAGATTTCCTGCGCCGTACTCGCGGCTACACCCGGTTCCGCCCCTAACTGGCGAATCAGCCGTGCACTGAAGAAAATAGCAATCACAACGCCGGCCAGAATTCCAATGACCGAGCTGATGATGAGCGTCAGGTTTGTTTTCTGTTGTGACTGTGCCTCAGCTAACGCGCGTTCTTTTAATAAAATGCGCTCTTCTGCGGCAATGTCCTTGATGATCGCACGCATAGAATCCATGCCCGCCTTTCCGGCACCTCGCCGGACCATCGCGACGATATCATCAAGGGTTCCGTTACCTTGATTAACCGCTTGGCGGATTCGGACCTCCGCTTCAACCACATTGTCTTTCCAATCGTCATATATTGTATGTAACCGCTGCAGCCGTTCCTGTTGCACCGGGTTATCGCCAGTGAGTTCTTTGATACGGCTAAAAGAAAGCTCAAAATCCTGCTCTCCCTGACGCAACGGCGCCAGAAAGGATTCCTCACCCACCAACAGATAACCGCGCTGCCCGGTTTCAATATTGATCAGCGCTGCCAGCAAATCACGGGACTCCAGCAAGACCTCATAGGTATGCATGGTCCACTTATTATTTTTTACGTTTTGATCGAACAACATGGATACCCATATCGCCGATATCACAAAAACCGCAATTACCAAGCCAAACCCCAATAACAACTGTCCACGCACACTCAAATTTTTCATACACTCTCTCAGACATGACTCAGGGATTAACGAAGCGGCAAATAACCTGGTTAAGCCAACTTGCACACTAGTTAAGCGAAAAAGTATAGACGGGGGATGGGGAAAAACAATCGAGCCACTGTCTTTTTAAACATACGAAGCGGCAGCTGCTCCTCGTGTGAGAAGATGCTCATATATTAAGCGGTTGACCAAACAACAGCCCATAGGGTGTGCGCCTTCGCTCCAGGGCCAGCTAAAAAGGTGATTAATAGTGTCGCGAGCAAACTACTTTCCTCTAACCATTTGCGAGGTCACCCTCGCGGAAATTTTAACGATTCATGCCATGGTCCCTGAGATGCGTCCGACTGAAAACACTGAGCATTACGCTAACAGAATTAAAAATCGTCCCCATTTAGCTCTGGCAGCCTATATCGATAACCAACCCGCTGGTTTCAAGTTAGGTTATGCAGAGGATGAGCAAACCTTTTATAGCTGGCTCGGCGGGGTTGTACCCACCTATCGACGGATGGGCGTAGCAAAAGCCTTGATCGAGGCTCAGGAACATTGGGCAATCAACGCTGGGTACACCCGCATAAATGTAAAATCCATGAATCGCTATCCCGGCATGTTGCGGCTATTGATTGGGACGGGGTATATGATTGAAGGGTATGAAGCGAAGGGCGAGCCGATGGAGGCGAAGATTTTATTCTCGAAGATACTGCCAAGCCATTAAGTTCATAAATTACCGCTCGATTCCTTTCCATAACCGCTCCTCCAAATTGGCCCACTGCTTGCAGCTCTACCCTCCGGCTTTCGGCAACATGCGCGCCTATAACGCGTATGTGCTTGAGATCGCCGAAAAACCTGTTTCTATTCTGTAGGGCGCTGATTATGGAATTTATTGCAACCGGTAAAAATTTCAAAACCTTGGCAAGAATGGGATACGGTGCCAGGGGTGTGGTGTATTTGATGATTGGTGGGTTGGCGTTGTTAACCGCGTTTGGAGAGGGCGGAAAGACAACAGACAGCAAGGGTGCGATCACAGAAATTATGCAGCAACCTTTTGGTTATGTGTTGTTGACAGTATTGATCATTGGCCTATTCGGTTATGTGGTGTGGCGCTTTACGCAAGCAGTGAAAGATACGGACGGTCATGGCAATGACCCCAAAGGCCTTGCAGTGCGTAGCGGATTATTTATCAGTGCGATTTCGCATTTATTTTTAGCCTTCTGGGCAATGACGTTATTACTTGGCGAAAAAAATAGTAGCGATTCCAGCAGTGGTGGCATGCAGGAAAATGGCCGGGCTTTTTTGGAAACTGATATCGGGCAGATGGTTTTGGGCATCGCCGGTTTAATTGTTATTGGCGTCGGTTTTGCGCATATGTACAAAGGTTGGCAAAGCCGTTTTGAGCGTTACATGGATATTCCCGGCAACCAGCAGCAATGGGCACGCCCCGTGTGCCGGTTCGGTTTGATTGCGCGCGGCATTGTGTGGTGTATCGTCGGTTGGTTTTTGGCGCGCTCTGCGTTGCTCGCCGGCAGCGGTGAGATAAAAGGCATTGCCGAGGCGCTGGATACATTGCGCAACAACGCCTACGGCACCTGGTTATTCAGCATCGTCGCTGCCGGCCTGGTGGCATTTGGTGTGTACAGCGTATTGGAAGCTTTGTATCGACGAATCAATACCGATTCATGACATTGGGCAAAACATATTGATAGTTGACAGCGCAAAAAATCGGCGTATTATCGCCACCAATTTTTCGGGCCCAGCCCATTCACATCTCACAGAGGAGTACTCGTTAATGTCTTATGCAGGAAAACAATTCGACTAACACCTTTCGAGTACTCAGGCTTGGAAGGTCAATTACACAACCTTCCAGGTCAGGCAAATCAAAAGCCCTGATCAGGTTACTGGTCAGGGCTTTTTCGTTATGGCTCCGGTTGGTTTGATTTATAAATACCCTTACTGGTAGGTAAAGTCATGCCTGTAAAAATTGAGTTAAACAAAAGCGCGAACAACGGCATAAAGCCGGTAAAGATTTACACCGATGACATTGAGCAGTCCGCGTTAGCACAACTGAAACACATTGCGCAGTTACCGATTGTGCATTCACACGTTGCCGCCATGCCCGACGTGCATACCGGCATCGGCGCCACGGTGGGTTCGGTGATTCCCACCTTGAATGCCATCATTCCGGCAGCGGTCGGGGTGGATATCGGTTGCGGTATGAGTGCAGTACGCTTGTCGGTGAAGTCCACTCAACTGCCAGACAATCTATCGCCCATGCGTAGCGCCATTGAGCGCGCCGTGCCGGTCGGCTTGCAAGCGCATAAAACCATGAGCGTGCGCGCAAGTGCGTGCAAACAATTGGCGCCGGGTGTGGAGTGGTTATTTGAAAAACATCCGACCGTGATGAAGATGATCAATCAACCGAACACCACCTGGACCAAACAACTGGGCACGCTCGGTAGCGGCAATCACTTTATTGAAGTGTGCGTCGATGAAAATAAAGATGTGTGGGTCATGCTGCATTCCGGCAGTCGTGGCATTGGCAATGCGATTGGCCGTTACTTTATCGCGCTTGCAAAAAAAGATATGGGAAAACACATCCACAACCTGCCGGACAAAGACCTCGCCTACTTCACCGAAGGCAGCGAGCATTTTGTTGATTACGTGGCCGCAGTGAATTGGGCGCAGGAATATGCGCGGCTTAACCGTGATGAAATGATGGGCTTGGTGTTGCGCGCTATCGCGCCGTTCCTGCCACCGTTTCGCACAGACCGCCACGCGATAAATTGCCATCACAATTACGTCAGCCGCGAAACACATTACGGCGCAGACGTGATGGTAACGCGCAAAGGCGCCATCAGCGCACGGGACGGCGAGCTGGGTATTATCCCCGGCAGTATGGGAGCCAAATCCTATATTGTGAAAGGCAAGGGAAACCCGGAGTCGTTTTGTTCCTGCGCCCACGGCGCTGGCCGAACCATGAGCCGCACCGCCGCGCGTAATAAATTTCGCGTAAGCGATTTAGTACAACAAACCAAAGGCGTTGAATGCCGGAAAGATAAAGGAGTCATCGATGAAATACCCTCGGCCTACAAGGATATTGATACCGTAATGGAAAACCAGATGGACCTGGTTGACATCGTCCACACGTTAAAACAGGTGCTGTGCATAAAAGGCTGACGCAGATTCATCGGCAAACGAAAAAAGAGGAAACACTATGGCAAAAAAAATCAGCCGGTATTTACCGGGACTCTCGCTGGGTGAAGCCGCACCCGCTTCCAAGGGAACCAAACAACCCAAACGAAACGGCCACGCATTTCACCCCATCATGAACAAAGGCGGCGCCCACGAAAAATCCAAAGGCGCCCAACGCGCAGCGGCCAAGCAACAAACGAACCAAAAAGTTCGGGAGTGGCTTGGCCGCTCTCTATCGGTATGAACAATACAGTCTAGTCAGCGCCAGTAATCACGCACTCCGCCCACATAGAGCGCTTAGCTAAGCGCAACTGCTTCGCTCCGCAATTGCTCTTGTTGTTGCCTGACCCAAAGACGCGCATAATGTCCACCCGCATTCAATAAATCTGTATGCACTCCCTGCTCAACAACCTGTCCTTTGTCTAATACAATAATTTTATCGGCGTCGACCACTGTAGATAAACGGTGCGCGATAACAATGCTGGTATGCCCTTGCGCGATTTCCCGCATCGCTTCAAGAATGGAATTTTCGGAATGTGAATCGAGAGCGGAAGTTGCCTCGTCGAAAATTAAAATGGAAGCGCTTTTCAGTAATACCCGCGCAATTGCGATACGCTGCTTTTCACCACCGCTAACCTTTAATCCGCGTTCGCCAACCATTGTGCGGTCACGTTCGGCCAAGCTATTAATGAAATACCGTAAGTGAGCCATATCAATCGCTTTATCGATCTGTTCGTCGGTCGCCTGTGGATTGCCATAAGCAATATTTTCACGAATGGAGGCATTGAACAGTACGGTATCCTGCGGCACCACAGCAATGGATCGACGCAGGCTCGAAAGGGTTACGTCGCGAATATCCTGACCATCAATTTTAATACTGCCGGAATCAATATCGTAAAAACGGAAAAGCAAGCGCGCGATAGTGCTCTTGCCTGCGCCAGAGGCACCCACTATCGCAACTTTGGTTCCAGCAGCGATGTGCATTGTCAAACCTTGAAGAATAGGACGATCTTTATGATAGGAGAAATTAACCTGCTCCCATTCAATATTGCCGCCTGCAAACCGCAGTGGCGTTGAGTCTGCTGCGTCAACAATGGTCGCATTTAGTTGTAGCAGCCCAAGCATTTTCTCCATATCCGCCAATGACTGTTGTGCGTGACGGTAGATGGAGCCGAGGATACTTAAGGGAATAAATAGTTGGAGCATGTAAGCGTTGATCATCGCGAGATCGCCAACGGTTATGCGGTTAGCAAGTACATCGCTCACTGCTATCCACATCATCGCTGTCAACGAAGCGGCAATGATGAAGGACTGGCCGGAATGAACCACCTGATACGCTACACGGTTTTTCAAATTTGCCGATTCACAGTCTTTGAGAGACTTGTTAAAGGTTATCGCTTCCAGCTCATCGTTATCAAAATACTTAACCGTCTCATAGTTCAGCAAGCTGTCCACCGCCCGGCTATTAGTGGCTGAATTAGCTTCATTGGCTTGCCGAAGAAAGCGATTACGCCATTCGGATGTAAAGAAGATAAATAGAAGGTAAACCACCACAGCGACAATAGTGACTACGCCGTACCACGGAGAGAAGGCGAAGATAAAAATTGCTGCCACAAGAAAAATTTCTAGAATGGTAGGAACGATGTCGATCACCAGCAAAATCAGGAACGCGCTAACGCCCGACGCACCACGCTCAATATCGCGGCTTATTCCGCCGGTAGCACGGTCGAGATGAAATGCTAATTCCAGCTGGTGGATATGGCGAAACACTCGTAACGTAACATTGCGACGCGCGTATTCGGATACCCGATAAAACAATGTAATACAAAGTTGCTCAAAGAAGACGCTCCCAAACCGTAAAACCCCGTAGCACAACACAAATACAACCGGAAACACCAAGGTGGGATTAAGGTTTGCATCGACACTATCAATAATATGTTTAAGTGCCCAAGGTGATAGCAATATCGCCGCCTTGGCGAAGAAAAGCGCTACCGTGGCAGTAATCGCGTGCCGTTTATAATCTGAGATATACGGCCATAAGTACCGAACCGTTTGTTTAAAATTAGTTTTTGTAGCAGGTGTTTCTGCCGTGTTTGACTTCGATGGTGAGTGCGGTTCACTCATATATATTCCCTTAGAGGATCGTATGCGGCGAGCTAAGTCAGCTATCGCAAGGCGCTTCGGATGATCTATTGAATTCTAAGCGCCTCTCGATTTGATTATCAATTCCAGTGGCAGCTCGGTTATAGGAATACGGCCAGTTAACTGGCCATTCATTCGGACGAAAATAACAAAAATAATCGTGTAGATGGAAAAAACTGTATTACTATCAGTCGGTTACCATATTACCAGAGCGGCCAATCAAGCGGCCAATGATTTCGGGCTATGGCTACATCAATAACGGACATCGCCCCTTTTCTCTCAAGCGATGCCTCGCCTGACGTATTCTTGCCGAATGAGGTCATATTGGCTAACGCCTTTTTGCCCGGTCAACCAGGAAAAATAACGTGAAAAAAACCTATTGCGCACTAATGCTACTAAGCATCTCAATTTTATTTGCCTGTCAGCCAGATGCTCCACGGAATCAGGAGAGCTTAAGCGACGCCACGTCGGCCAATTCCGCTAGAACACTTGATGACCAAGCCTACCTGACTCAATTAGTAAAAGATGCTGAAATTGCCGATAACGAGCGTTCGCTTGTGCATGTCAGCCACACATGCACATTAACAATAGACGGGCAAACGTATGCGGCTGTTGATATGAGAGAGTTGGTAAAAGGTGCAACCACCGCACGTGGTGTAAACCAAGTCCTCCTACTAAATGCAGAAAATCAATTAATTAACAGGGTCGAATATGGCAACGCCAGACCCTTATTCTGCGAAGACAATAAGCTTTATCTATACGGAGACGTAATTCCGGAAGGGCAAGCCGAAGAAGGAAACGTTCTGGTTTTTACGGATTCTGGCTTTGTGGTTACTGCGACTAAAGAAGACCTTAATGCGAAGCTTACTGTAAAGAAATAATAAGTTCTGAACCTTGCTTGCTCTGCGAGTAGAATTTCAATTAAAGGGCGTTTAAGCTCGGTGCCTTGACATCCATAAGGCGCCCATAATGCATAACATAAAAATCCTGACACTAAGCCTGCTGCTCACTCTTGCTCCCCTTTCCCAAGCTGATTTTGTTGATAACTTTGATGATAAATCGGTCGCGGGCTGGCAAGCGCTCACCGGTGATGGCGATGCACAATTAACACTTTTACCTATGGATGGTTTTTTACGTATGCAGATTGATGCAACAAAAGACCAACACACGATCTGGTGGACCGTCATCAAACGGAATGTCGCTCAGTCGCTGGATATGAAAAAACTCCAGAGCCCGGACTATGAGCTGCGCGTAGAAGCTCGCGTACGCCCCAGCCATTCACCGCGCCGGGTTAATTTTATGATTAACACGCAGCGCACAACGGACTATCACGAACACTTACGCGAGTATGACCTCGGGCAGAATGCTGATTGGCAAATTATCAGTATGACCACGCAAAACCTGGATGCAGAGCCCGGAGACCAGGTTAATGTGCAATTGGGAGTCACCGATTGGGGCCCGGGAGAATACTATCTCGATATCGATTATTACCGCGCGCAAGTCGTGAAGGTGAAGGATGCGAAGCCCGATATGGGCGAGCCGCTCATTTATCATCCTCCGGTTCCCCCACTCGACACCTTCAAACAACACATCAGCGTAAAACACGATGCCGTGATTAACGCAGCGTTTCCTGCAGTTAATTTTAATAACTGGCAGTCAGATGGTGCGCGTGTACTTACCGTGAGTGCGGGCCAATATCCACTATTGCGCTGGGATATGAAAAGCTTTCGCGGGAAAAAAGCCGATGGCGCAGGCGTACTTGAACTCACGACGCAATCAGTACAAAAAGGCGGTAATTACGTTGACGCACTCGGTGAAGATTTTGGTATTGAATTTGATAAGGTGCGGATCATTGAAATTTTTGGTGGCGATGCAGACTGGCAACAAGCTAGCGTGACCTATGCCAATTTTACGCAAGGGAAAGAATTACAATCTTTGATTAACGGCCAAATGATATTCGATACCGACGTAGCACAAGCTAACGGAAAAACCTTTGTCACCCTGTCGCGCCCCGTGATGCAACGTTTACTCGACGGGACCACGCGCGGGCTTTTGTTAAAGCCACTCGGCGCGCTGGAAGTCTCGTTTTACGACTCAGAACACGGCGATGGCAGCCAAGCGCCGACATTGCATTTTAATACTCGCGCCAAATAGAACATTCAGCCAAGTCATTCAACAACAGGCCAGCGCTCCATTATAAGAGGTTAATAATGAACCCATTATTCAAGCAGTTTTTAATCAGAACAGTGCTAGTTTTTTGTGTAGCAGCAGCGCTCAATGGTTGCGCTACGCCAGCGCAACATACTGCCCACGAGAAAAAAATACACCCGTGGGAAATGCAGGAAATTGTTCTTCTCGCCGAAAAACAATATGAAAATTATTACACCGATGTGGATGTATGGGTTCAGCTCAAAGGGCCCGGGTTCGACAAGCGCGTGTACGGTTTTTGGGATGGCGACAACCGCTATGTGGTGCGTGTTGTTGCCACCGCACCGGGAGAATGGACATGGCGCAGTGCGTCTAACCACGCGGATGATGCCGGTTTGAATAATCAGTCCGGCGCCTTCACCGCCACCGCATGGTCTGCCCGTGAAAAGCAGCAGAACCCTAACCGACAGGGCTTTGTGCGCATCTCATCCAATGGCCACGCGCTTGAATATGCCGACGGCACACCCTTCTTTATGGTCGGTGACACCTGGCTCGCCGGTACAACCTGGCGACTGCCATTTCGCAATGCACCTACCTCACCGGATTACCGCCCCGGCCCAGGCATTGGCTTTGAAGATGCGGTCGCGTTTCGCAAACAGCAGGGCTTCAATTCCGTCAGTATGATTGCTGCCTTCCCCAATTGGGATGCGGATTTAAACCCCAGCACCTTCGCCGACGCAAACGGTATTTACCTGAGGAATGCGTGGGAAAAATTCGGCTACGACGTATCGAGCGAAAAAGGCACCGATGCATCGGGCGGTTTAAGTTACTGGGGCTCGTTCACAGCAAAAAGCATGCGCGATGAATACGGCCACCTGCCCTTTGCCATGTCGCAACAACATAAAGGCGTGTCGGATTTTACGCGCATTAACCCTGAATATTTCAAAAGCCTGGACCGCAAAATGGCTTACTTGTCCGAGCAAGGGTTTGTGCCTTTAATTGAAACTGTGCGACGGGATGTGGGCCCCTCGTGGAATGCCTATTTCGATTTCAATGAAACCTTTGCTCGCTACACGCAATATTTAATTGCGCGCTATGGTGCGAACAACATCGTGTTTAGCGGCATTCATCTGGATTGGATTCCCAAAGACTTCAGCCTGACCGCTGCACAATTTAATGAAGCCCTGACCTATCACCTAAACAAATACGGCAAGCCACCGTTTGGCCAACCGGTTACGGCGCTGATTGATCGCTCCACCTATGAAGCCTTTGGCCACGGTGAGCAAGTGCCCTGGATGACCATGCACTCCGTAGGCAACAAGCCGCGCGATCATCGCGTGGGCGACGCGCTGGAAGTGCAGTTCAAACTCACACCGCCCTACCCGACCATTAATTTCGAACCTTACTACACGGGTTGGCTGCACGAAATTAATAAGCCCGCTGGCGAAGAGCCGCCTGCAAATTCCGCACGGGATAATTATTTCGCCCGCGCACAAATGTACGGCTCCGTTCTTTCCGGTGGACTATCTGGCCATGTGCACGGCACCGCCGCGTATGACGTAACAACCACCGGCGAACCCGCTGGTGCACGGCCACACTTTTGGGATGCATTAAATTACGAATCCGCCAATTACATGCAGCACTTGAATACATTCATACAGTCGGAAGGCCGCCGCTATCAGGATTTATTATTAGCGTCTGATCAGGTATTGCCGCGCAAAGCACCGGGCAGCCCGGAAGACGGGCTCGATGGCTGGTCTTACATGATGCGCACAATAGAAAAAGATTTTGCGCTGCTGTATTTTGAAAACAAATCCGTCGCACCCAGGTTAAAAGGCTTCTCCCCCGGCAAGGCCTACACCTTAACCTGGTTTGATCCATTAAACGGTCAATGGCAAAAAGCCATTTCAATCACGGCAGACAGCGAAGGCAATATCGATATACCGGGTTTTCCGCAAGATGAAAAAATTGCCAGCCGCGATTGGGCAGCAAAAATTCTGCTTTAAATGTGTCGCATAGCGAAAGCCTTGCCTTTCGCTATGCGCAACCACAATCAGCTTGGACACGCTTACTCGTGTATGGTCGTGTAATATCCTCTGGCGCAGTTATCATTTATAGTCTTTACTTAACCGAACGGCGGGCAATGACCCAGCCAGTGTGTGATTTGTCGACAGGGACTACAGGAATGGTAGATGTTGCTCACTCCTTTGTATTACCTCCCTTTTATACCGCCTTGTCGATGATTTTGAAGTATGCTTTTGCTGAATATTTAACAGCCTGAAGAGCCGACCTAGAGTCGGCTATGTGCCCAAAGCGGATATTTATTAGAGATAGAAATTTGAATGAGCTGTTATGCAATTTAGCCTTCCCTAGCTCTAGTGAACAATCCTAAGCCATTTCGCGATATATGAATTTAAACGAGAATGTAGAAACTCATTTCCTGAATCAAATTGAGGGGATTGTGTCCCACCAATTCTATTCATGCACGTGACTTTTGGCCGACAGCCCCGAGCCTGCCTCCATTTTTACAGCAAAACCAACACACCTACGGTAGCGTCACCTCACCGGCACGTTAGTCTATTAGAGAAGTGGCAATCTTCATTCCGACATCACGTAGTAGTTGAGCAGCCTCAGGAAAACTACTATTTGAAACCACAGAAATAGCCAAGTTATGTGTTGGGAAAATTATCATCCAATTTTGAGTGCTCTCAACACCTCCATGGTGAATGATATAAGTACCGAGTCTCTCATCCTTCGCGACTATCCAAAAAAAAGCTAAATATTCGCTGTCAGTTACATCAAATAGTCGTTTGTGTGACAAGGCAATTACCGGCAGGTCTTCCTGTAATTGCAGTTTCATATAGTTAATCAAGTCAGCCATGGTTGATTTTACGAAACCTCTACCTCCCCAGAGTTTATTGGGAGCCACATGGGGCTTTGCGACCTCATTTCTGTCGTCATATCCGTAGGCAAAAAAAGGGATTTGTGCTTTAGATAAATTAACCTGGGTATTCAACATGCCCGCTTTTTCTCTCAGGGTTTGTTTAAGAAGCGTATCGAATGATTTGTGATAGACCTGCGTTAAAATATAACTTAAGAGTTCTGCACCGACGCCAGAATAATGGAACTGCCCCTTTAAAGTAGACGTATCAAATTTATCTATTGCTTTGATGAATGATTGTTTGCTCGCGGTTTTCTCCGCAAGGCCTAATTGTTCGATATCTTTTGGTAATCCCGATGTGTGAGTTAACAGTTGCCGGATGGTAATTGGTTGTGAGGCAGTACTAACTTTATCTAACTGATTATTAATATAACAATTAACATTTTCATTCAGCGATAGCTTACCTTCCTCAATGGCATAAGCTGCGAGTAGCCCCACCATGGTTTTACTTACAGAGCCAAGTTCATAAATGGTTTGATCGATCGGTTTATTACCTTGCTTTTTTGTCAGCTCTCCATAGTGTCCCGTAACGCTAATCCCACCACTAACGACACCAATGGAAACGGAAGTAAAACGCTTGTCTTGCAACAAGTGTTCAGCTTGCTTTTTGATCGCCAATTCAATGTTCTTTTGAGTGCCTGCCGCATAAGTATTGCAAGACAAGCTGATTAAAAAGCACGCGATACTGAATAATTTATGCATTATATATTCACCTTTGTGTTGGTTCTTGAAGCCCTAGACTTGTTGTAAAGGTGATGATATTAGGGAGCTTTGGTGATGTATTCGACCGAGTAAAAAAGTCGGTCGCCATATAAATCAATAACTTAGGACTGTTGAAAAATTGCGGGTAATTTCTGTTGGCGATATTGAGATGGAGTCATCTGCATATGCTTTTTGAAGGCAGTATTAAATGAAGACTTCGAATTGAAACCTGATTTCAGCGATATATCCAAAACCGTTTTCTCACTACAATCTGGAGAAGCCAACATTTCACAGGCTGCTGCAATTCGGTAGCCATTGATAAAGTCAAAGAAGTGGCGACCCAAATGATGATTAAGTGCCGATGAGATGTCTTGAGCAACAATACCCACTTCCTCCGCCAAAGTATCAATATTCAGCGTTGGATTTAAATAGGATTTTTGTGATTGCATGTGAAGCTCAAGTTTTGCCAGTATCTCTGATGCCTTCCCGATCGGGATTTTTTTATTGTCTGCGGGAAATCTAACCTTCTCTAGCTGCGAGCTAATCCCCTTAAACAACTCTGGCTTGTGAAGTGCTTGCCACAAGACCCAGCATGAAAAGCCCAGCCCCGCTAGCATCATGATTGGTGTTATTACGTTAAGCGCATTCTGGAACTCTGTAAATTTAACCACATTCCGAATTAAGGCAAGCGCAAAGCTCACCAGGAAAAAGGCCATAAAATGGCTCAGCCATTGCTTGTTGAGTTTCAACTCATCTGAATAGCTGTTGAGAATAGTGAGCTTATTGCGTCTAATCACGATAAAAATTAACGCAAGATATATTGCCATCTGAATATATTGAAATATATGGACAAAAAGCACCTCGAATGAAGGCTGCAAATTATTATTAATCTGTAATTTTAAAGCCGTATCCTCGACCACATAAAAACGAGGCATAAATGTAAGAACAATTATTATAAATGGCAGTGTATGCACCCAATCTTTCGCCTTAAAACGAAAATCAGTATGTAAAACAGAGCGCACATAAAAGTAAAGCGTCGGCGCCAGCAATGCCGATAGATTACATCGAAGCATCTCAAGATTAAGATGCTCATTATAAAAATTGATAAAAACGAAGTTGCTGATATCGAGGTTAAAGACAACAAAGTAAAAAGCCAGGATGCGGTTGCTGATCAGACTTCCAGAGCGAATGCTCAGCAAAAATAGTGCTGCAAAGAAGTTAATGAAAAGCTGGAGCAACGCAAGTTCATGAGACATGGAGTGTTAGCAAATCATGGTGAATTGAAGCCGGATGATACACCATATATTAAAAACTTAAAGTGCCAGTGAGCACTGTATTGACTGAACTATAGAGGTAGCTTTTCCCCCCACGAGCAACTTGACGTAATGAATAACGTTTAAGCCAATATATCGAGGTCAAAAAGTAAAAAGATGGCGCTTATATCACATCTTTTATAAGCAATCCTAGGGAATAAAAACTGTTTTCGAGTTAGTTGAATAAAGGCATTGGAGTAAATCAGGGTGGAACACCAGCGGCTATGATGGCCTTGTGGTTTAACTCTAATTTAAATCTCAAAGCAATGATGATTTAATTGTTGGTGCGGGTGAATTAAATCAAAGCTGGATGTTTAGTATTGCAGTAATCACCTAGAAACCGTAGCTGCTTTCAAAAAAACGTGAATAATAGGCAATATAATGCACTCGCTCTGAATAATAGGGAGCAGAGTAAAATTGGCAAAAGGTCCGCTCTTGGCCGTTATGTGCCAGTCGAAATACAGCAACGGCATAATCGCCAAATAACGTAGATCTGCCTTGTATACCAGGCATTTGTTTCAACCGGTTCTTGTTAAGTAGTGGCCAATTAATAAACCCATTAGGACTGAAGGGTGGCGATTGGTACAAATCGTTTTTCTGAAGCTCATTAGGTTGCACGTGATAAACCCTTGTCTATCAAACAATAGGATTAATTGAGAGTTCACAAGACGCGACTTTTTGATCACATCCATGGCAGCGGGCTCACTTCTAGCTATGCCTGCTTGCGCGAAGCAAACAATGGACGCTTGAACCTGGAGGAGATACTGCCCTATTCAAAGGCAGATCTTCTCGATTGGGCACCGGTCACAAGAAAGCATCTCGCTAAGGGCGGGCTGAGTATTGCCACGTTGGCGCAAGCGGCCCAAGAAATGAGTGATGGCGTTGCCGCCAATCTTTTTCGATGCATGATTGAATCGGAAGCCGAGGAGATAGATCAGCTTCACCGAAATTTTTACGCCACCTACAAAGAAAGAGGTAAGAATTTAAGAGCGTAGAAAGATGCTTGTTCAGCTTTCCATGGTGCGGGAAAGTGCAGGGCATCAATAATGTTAGATTATGAGATAGAATTGCGCACATAACTAACGCCATCACCAAGAAAGACGAGTCGCTACACGCGCCTCATCAGCGTGCAACGAAAACGACCAGCCATTGCGCTCACACAGCCGTTGGACGATACCCAGGCCCAGGCCATATCCATGAAACGACGCCGCCTTGGTCGGCGTGTGCTGCTCATCAGCGCTCTCTTGGTTTGTGACTAAAGCGCTCACCTGATTTGTGACTAATAGCTCGTGCTCTTTGATGAGAATCGTGATCGGTCCCTGCCCGGCGAGTGTGTGCTCGAACGCGTTTCGCACCAGATTATTGACCGCGATAGAAAAAGCCTGTGGATGCCCGCAGACTTTGGGTTTTGCGAGCTGGTCGATTTCAACATCGACCGACTTGCCGCTCAGCAAGTGGCGTTGTTGTTCTATCGCCTGGTTCACCAGCGGCATCACCAAAAACTGCTTATCATACAAACCGTCGTCGGTTTCGCGAGCGAGGCACAAGAACATTTCAATCGTGGTTTTCATGTCGAGCGTCGCGCGCCTGATTCGATCTACCACCTTCGCATCGGCGACTGACAGGTCGCTTTGTTCCAGCAGCTCTAGCGCGCCGGTTATCACCGTGACCGGTGTCCGCAACTCATGGCTGGCTGAACCGGTAAAGTATCGCTCCCGCTCAACAAATGCGCTGATACGCTCAAGCGTCTTCTCAATGGTCCTGGCGAGCAAGCCAACCTCGTCATCGCCGAATCGGCTGGACTCTATGCGTTTATGATCTTCGGCCGATAGTTTTTCCGGGTCGATGTCCGCAACCACTTTCGCGAGTTGCGCAACAGGGGCAACGGCTTTGCGCATCACAACAACACCCAGCCCGAAACCTAAAGCACCGAGCGTACCCACGACACCGGTGATAACGAGCAGCAACCACCAATCCTCTGACGATGCAGCCTCAATTCCGGCCACATCGAAAACCACAAAGGCGCGCGGCGGTTCATTGTCCGCCGCCGGTTTTTCATTGCCGGTAGATAGCACCGCGACATGCAACTCGTCGGCTTCGAATTCGTACAATCCCTCAGCAGGGTTTGTCTGCGCCCATTCCCTCAGTGATTCCGGCAAGCTGGCCACCTCATCGTATCCGCGCAGGTTCATCGTCATAGCGGGATAGCTTTTGGCGGCAACCTGCAACTGTTGCGTCAGTACACGGTCTTCGCTCAATCTGATCGCACCGAAGAACGCGAGCCCCCAGGCCAGGCTGAGTACGGCAACACAGATCGCAAACGCAAATGCGACACGCTTGCGCAAACTGAGCCGGTACATTACTCAGCATCCTCTGCAACTCGGTATCCGATGCGGTGCACCGTATGAATGAGCGGGCTATCAAACGGCCTATCGATAGCCTGCCGCAGCTTGTACATGTGCGAGCGAAGCGCATCACCATCGGGGCACTCGTCAGCCCACAACAAAGTTTCGAGAACATCGCGAGTCACAACAGACGGCGACTCCTCCATCAATCGTTGCAGTAGTTTCATGCCAGCAGGGTTGAGATCAATGCGCCGTCCCGCGCGATGCACTTGTAGCGTGGCCTTGTTCAATGTCAGATCACCCACCGTTAATAGCTTGTCGGTTTTTCCGTGACTGCGTTTGTACAGCGCCTGCAGTCGCGCATGTAGCTCTTGTAATGCGAATGGCTTGACCAGATAGTCATCGGCTCCCGCCGCAAACCCTTTCAGTTTATCGTCAAGCGTGTCTCTCGCCGTTAGCATAAGCACAGGCGTTTCTACTTTGGCATCAGCGCGCAGCTTTTGGCAAAAACTCAGGCCATCCATCCCTGGAAGCATCAGGTCCAGAACAATAACGTCGAACGGGTTGGTCAACGCCAGGTGCAGCGCGCTTATACCGTCATAAGCAAAATCCAGAATATAGCTATGCGGTTCGAGATAGGCGGCAATGTTCGCACAAATGTCGCGGTTGTCTTCGACAATCAACGCTCTAATCGGTGTTGCACCCAGCGCGTGTACCATCTGCTGCTCCCCTCTTACCAGGCCCGTTACCAAGCATAGTCCAGTCGCAGACCAATCAGCGGCTCGGCTTCGCTTTCGTCTTTCACTACAACGCCCCGGCGGTAGTCAAACTCACTGTCGTCGCTCGACGAGGTTGCCGTTGCGTTGATGACATCGAGAAAAGTTGTAACGTCTATGGGGCCAAATGCGCGCCGATAGTCAACGCGAATATTCACCAGGCTGTAACTGCTTTTGCGACCGACATTGCGCTCTGTGATTTCTTTCGAATAGCGCAGCGGTTGCCCTGCGCCCAACACGTCTGAATGAATAATAAAGTTCTCGTCTGGCCGGCCGGAAAGATATTTGTAGCGCCCGGCGATCTTCCAGCGGTCGTTGATTTCCCAGGTCAGGCCGAGGGTCGCGACGTGCTCGCGACTGAAGTCGGCGGCTACCTCACCGCGACCGTCTTTTCGGTCGACCACGGCATCGTTGTAAGAGTAGGTGGCGGTAGCGTAAAGGCCTTCGCTGATCATTCCCCTGGCCACGATATCGACGCCGTAGGATGTGCCGTCACCAATGTTTGCAAAGGTTCCGCTGACTCGATCAAGGTCTACCACCAGATTGTCGAGGTCTTGATAATAGGCTTCAGTCAACACCGACCAGTTGTTGTACGGAAAAAATTCAAAACCGATACTGCGGTGCGTAATTTCTTCGTTCTTAAGGTTGTTCGACTCGTTAGCGGCAAGGTCTAGAAACCGTGGCGACTGATGAAAGAGTCCTGCGGTTGCAAAGTACCTGATCTTATTACCCGGCTGCCAATTGACGCTGAACCTGGGCGATGCGAAGCTCTCGTCGGCAAAGCCGTCCCGTTCGAATCGCACGCCCGTGCCAAAATCCCAATCGCCGAATTCAAAAACTTGTTCTACGTAACTTGCGTAGCTCGTTTCTTTCTGACTCAGTGAAGAGTTGGTGTCGGCGGGCGTCAGTACAATATAACGCTGATCGGGGTCTGGTCTAAAATCATCTTCGTCGTAGGTAAATCGGATCCAATCGCCATCCAGGACGGTGTCATAATCCAGTTCAAGTTGCGTTACCTGAACCCCCGTACTGAACACACCCCATTGATTCACTATCTCAAAATCGCTTCGCCAGCCGATTTCCGTTTCATCTTCACCGATGGTAATAATGTTCTCCCGCACCGGAAAACTGGATGCAGGTGATCCCTCCGGTACAAGATCAGGAAATGCTTCGCCCTCTGCGCTGATCTTTTCGCTTTTGCGGTAGTAAACCTTATTGTTCCAGACAGCTTTTTCGCCGATCAATGATCGTAATGTCAGACCATACAAATCACTGTCCTGTTCAGAATCCTGAAGTGAAACATCTTCGAAATTGGGTGATTCAAAAACATGAGTCACGCCACGAGTATAGTCTTCGTGTGTATCTATCAGAAGAACTTCAAGCGTGTTGTTCTGGTTGATGGGTGTGACCGACTTTACGATGATGTCTCTTAAGACAGGCTCTCCAATATCTAATTCTTCAATCGTTTCAAACAAAGCGCCGAAATCCAATCGTCGGGCAGAAAAGAGCATCGTTGCGTCTTCAGTGATACCGGTAGGGCCGTCGTAACCCACTTCATAGCCCGCAAGGTCGAGGCGCAAACTTGCTGAAGGGCTTGGGTTGCCATCAGCGACATCCAGTTTGAGTAGCGATGCCGCCCGGCCGCCGTAAGCCGCACCCCACCCACCCGGTGAAAATTCTGCACCACTGATAACATTCGGTGCGAAAATCGAGAAACGGCCACCACCACCGACATCTTCTTGCTCACCGAGTGACGCATCAAAGTGCACTGCTTTGTCAAAAGGAAAATCATCAACGAATAACAAATTATCTCTTGGGCCACGGCCACGTACGCTAAAGTTCGCGAATTCGCCGGTGGATGCCAAGCCAGGTAAACCGTCCAGCGAGAGGAGCGGATCTGCACCACCGCCAACAGCACTGCGCAAGGCTTCTCTATCGAGATAGGTGCCGTTAACGGATGCAATGGCTTCAGCTTGTTTTCCGAGCACCACCATTTCCTCAATGACCTGCCCTCTGAGTTTTAACTCAACCTTGATATTTTTGCGCGTGATTACGCGTACGCTTGGCTCATATAATGATGCAAACCCGGCTTTGGCTGCGTTCACCGAGTAGAGACCGGGGTCGAGCGATTCAACGACGATGCGACCTTGTGCGTCGGTTTCTACCGATCGCGTGGCATTGGTTTCCCGTTTCGTGATGGTGATCTGCACGCTTGAGATTGGCCGGTCAGTACTCTGATCTTTGACAATAACAGTCAGCGCACCGGGCGCCTCTGCTGCGTGGGTAGAAAGTGGAAAACCAAAAAGGGGAAAGCCGATCAGGAACGCCGACAGAGTCAGCCACGCCACCTGTTTCAAATACCCGCTCATATTGCTCAATTGCCTGCTCATACCGCTCTTCCTCCAAGAATCGACCGTATTTATTGATAAACGCTGAGAGATTAACAACGGCAATGTGACTAAAATGTCGCTGACATGTGAAAGCAACGATAGCGCAAGGATTGTAGTGTTAATTGTCATATGGCTTTTGCAGCGTTGCGCAGGCAAAAGCGGACGCATTGGATTTGGTATATATTCCCACAGCCTAAGGGCTTGGTGCAGAGTTCTCTCGTCCCCACGACACATTAAAGGAAACAATTTCATGCAAACAATCAGAGCCGTTTTTCTACTCTTTATCATGGCGATGGCATTCCCTGCGTGGTCTGAAGAGGCTGCATCCAGGGTTGTTGAAAACGGCGGCACAGGACAATATTCAGCCGTTATGATGACCGAGGCTTCGTTGCCGACCCATACGCTATTTCGGCCAGCCAACATCGATAAATTCAAGGGAAAAGAGGCCTTACCCTTGATAGTCTGGGGTAACGGTGCATGTTATGACTCGCCATGGGAGCACGTGAATTTTTTGAACGAAATTGCCTCGCACGGCTTTCTGGTTATTGCCATTGGCACCATGCCAACCGAAAAGGGCGAGCAGGTGACCGAGCGCTCTACATCATCCAAATTACTGGATGCAATTGATTGGGCTATTGCACAAAATAAGGATAAGAAAAGTATTTATTTTAAAAAGATTGATACAAAGAATATCGCCGTTGCCGGTATGTCATGCGGCGGCTTGCAGGCGCTGGAGGTTGCCGGCGATCCACGCGTTTCTTCATTAGTGGTGTGTAACAGCGGCATATTCAATGATCCGATTCGTGGCAATGCCATGCCGATGATGCCGCAACTGGACAAAACACAACTGAAAAACATTCACACACCCACCTTATATTTGCTCGGCGGCCCCTCCGATAGTGCGTATAACAATGGTATGAACGATGTTGAGCAAATTAACCATGTGCCCGTTTTTGTCGGCAACATCGATGTCGGTCACGGTGGAACCTATGCCCAGCCCTTCGGCGGCGACTATGCCAAGGTGGCAACAGCCTGGTTTAACTGGCAACTGAAAGGCGATAAGAAAGCAGGCGAATTATTTACCGGCAATCCACCGGGGCTTTCAAAATTCCCGGGCTGGACTGTCGACAAAAAGAATATGCCCTGAGTTTTATATTAATCGAACCTGCTTATTTCAACGCAAATTGGTTTCAGACCCTACGCCTGAAACCAGTCGTTCCAAACGCTCATCCAGCCCCACCACCCCGGCTGTGCGAATGCGGAATATGTCTTCAAGCACACCCTTGATTTCATCAACAGAATTGAGTTGCCGCTTGTCCGCTTCGCCCGTTAAGGAATAGAAAGAATACTGAGTGCCGTGCAGTACATGCCGCCCTGCCTTTTCCGGGCGGGCGGCGACCAGACTGGTAACGAAATGGGAGCTGGGATGCGTCGCCACGTACCAGTTGCATACCTCATAGTCTGCCGCAACATGCGCGGTCAAATCGAATACATAAAGGACTGTCCACAGGTTTTTGATGCGCGCCTCAAGGCGGTAGAGCGCGTGTTCGCGCGTGAGGCGATACTGCCCATGCGGTGTGTGTTGAATGTCATTGATCGCGAACCGTATCGGCACTGTCAGGGTCATGCCGCCGAAACCGGTATCGGCAATCCACTGTTCGCCGTTGGCTTCCACCAGCAATAGCATATGGCTGCGCGGCGTTATCACATCCTCCGCTACATTTAATCGCACGCGCGCCGCCAGGCCGGTGGTCTTGAAACCAATCTGCTCCACTACATGCTGGAACACGGTGTTTTGTTCGTAACAATAACCACCGCGCCTGGCGATAGTGAACTTTTTAAGCAAGGCAGGAATACTCAAGGGCACGGCCGCTCCCGTAAAAGGAGATAGATTTTCAAAGGGAATAGATTGGGTATGTTGAAGGTGCAGCTGGTAAAGCGTATCGAAGGTAGGTGTGAGCGCACCGTCATATTGAATGTGGTTGAGGTAAGCGGCGATATTCTTCAATTGGTGCTCCATTGGTGTTCTCCCATCGCTATTGATTAAATCAGGCGGCACTATAAAACCTCAAGTTAAGTTTAGGTCAAGATCAGAATAACAACATCGCGTAGATCATCAAAATTGACGGACAAGAATAGACCAATGGAGATCCATAACCGCTCAGACTGAAGCTTCGTTTAAACGTGTGATGCGATCCGTAGATACCGCAGATATGCCCCCGTACTATGCGACTTATGCATATTCTGTAATTGCAGGAAGAATTGAAGCAGTCTGGCGAGTTCACGTTTGGAATATTTATAGGTCCCTGAGGGATTGACACATCAGAGGATGAAATTTTTATGGAGCAGTTTAAAATACTCACCGATTTAAGGGACTACATTAAAAATTTGGAGTCTCGACAGGGCAAGGTATTAGCAAGGCCTATACCAGAAGGGGGAAGTCCCGTCTTTTATCGATCCTCCGATGTCGCAAACGGTGTTGAGCTTATACAGGGAATACAAATAGGAGACTTTTGCTTTTCGAACTGTAGAAAGTGGATTCTACCTCATGATCAGATGGGCTTAAGCTTCTCCGCAAATTGGCAACACTTAAAAAGCATTTATAAATTAAAATCGTCCAAGAACCCGGGGAAGTCGGTTAATGTATATTGGGTGCTAGAAAAGGCCGATATACCCTCCGACTTAAAGTTTGTACCAGATCAAAAGGATGACAGACATTATTTTTTAACAGTTACAAGAAAAATGACTGTAGAGACATTAGTAGAAAAGCTTAAATGGGTCGCCGACAGGATGACCATTATTCGCGACGGCACGAAGGTGTTCAAATGATCCCTTATAGATTACCCCAAGAGAAAGAAATGCTTTTGCATTATGCGGAGCTTCTTAATGATGCAGCGGCAAAACGGATCATTGAGAATGATGCAATCAGGAGCGCAGACGAGGCCATTTACCTAGCGCAGTTTTTTTGGCGGATGGTTGACCAATCGAATCTCGAGGATACGACATCCGGGAATAATAGCGAGTATATCCTCGAGAAGATCATTATTACTCTAATGTCGTACTTTCGATCCAGTGGCTATGAAGAGCAATGGGAACGAGTTTCGGATGAGCGCCCTTAACAGTAAGGGCTCAAGCGCGCTTTCATTCTCTCCAATCATATTGATGTATAAGCCGGAACACTCCGGCTTTTTGACTCCTGCCAATCTCGCAGCCACAGTTACCCGCCGTACAGAACAACGCCCCCCAAAACCCACAGAATTGAATAAAGTTAAGACTTCAATGTATATTTGGGCGCGCCATATCCAATCCGTGCATGTCTTGAGATGTGAAACTGTCCTCCGCGTTGTGCATGGCTCTACCCAGGTATTTGTAAGAGACCGCCATGCCCACACCCTTCGCCACTGTCGACCCGCGCACTCTAAAAAGGGCATCTACCCTGTTGGGGCTCTATGCGCTTATTGGGGGTATCGCCTGTTTGAGCGGTTGGGTGTTTGATGTTCCGCGCCTTACGGATTGGCTAGGCGATAATATTTCCACACAGCCCAACACCGCTGTTTTGATTGCGCTGGCCGGCGTGGCCGTGATAGTGCTTCAACATGGATACAACCGGGTCACACTGGCGCTTGGCGGGCTTGTTACGCTCGTTGGTGGGCTTAACCTGCTGCAATATATGTTCAGTATCGATCTCGGGTTTAATCACCAGTTGCTCTTTGATAGAGAATGGGGCCACGCCGCTACTCTGGCACCTGGCCGCTTTGGGCCACCGGCGTCGATCTCGTTTGTTCTTATTGGTATCGCGTTAATGTTGTTCGGGCACCGCAACGAAGCGGCGCGCCGCTACGTTCCTGCCCTGTCGCTGATGGTTGTGCTGCTGATGG
>DATJLH010000067.1:0-5199 GCA_035490615.1 Cellvibrio sp. | reverse complement strand
TGTGCGGTATCAGGTCAATGACATGTTTATTAAAAAGCGTTTGGTGAGAGGAAAACCATGAGCATTCGTCCACTTCATATCGTCTCTGTCCTGCTGATTTGTTCGCCGTTGCTGTTTTTATGGCACTACACCAGCTCGAATCCCCAGGGCACCGTCATCAAATTCTGGAATGGCAATAAAACCAGCTCCCGCCAGGCCTACGAGCGCGATGTATTGCACGCGGCGCTGGAGGTTACCCGCAAGGGCTACGGCGAAATCCCGGTGGTGGAGGATGTGACCGATTATCCCGACCCGGCGGATGAAGCAGCGATATTTCGCACCAAGGGTTTTGATGTCTTCGGCACGGTGGCGGGCAACCCCAAGCTGGCCGAGGAGGACAAGATCCTGATTCCCCACCCCATGATGAAAGGTTTGCTGGGTTATCGTCTGTTGATCATCCGCACGGCTGACCGCGATACCTTTGCCGGCATCCGCACCGCCGAACAACTGCAACAGCAGCGCCTGGGTATTCCATTCGGCTGGGCCGATGCAGCGCTGTTTCGCCATAACAAATACCCCGTGGTAGAGGAAGGTACCTTTGAGGACCTGTTCACTCGCCTGCGCGACAAGCAATTTGATTATGTTTCGTTCGGTGCAAACGAAGTGGAGGGTGTTTACCAGGAGCGGGCCGCCGTTCCCGAGGGTTTGCAAACCGATGAACAACTTTTGCTCTACTACCCTTTCCCGCTGGTGTTCTACGTTAACCCGGAAAACAAAGAGCTGGCGCGGCGCATTGATCAGGGAATGCAAACCATTATTAAAAATGGTGAGCTGGATAAAATTTTTCAGCGTCACTACGGCAATCTGACGGAGCGTTTACAGTTAAAACATCGCCGACTCATTACTTTGGAAAATCCGCTGTTACCGGACGCACTGGCTGACTACGAATCCGATCTGTTGAGCGATTAGTTTTTGTCTTCGTGACAGTAAGGGCCGCCTGCATTATCAGGTTGCATGCCACGGCGTGGTGCACGATTTCTGTACAGTGCAAATGAAAACAATTGGTGCGCGATGTTAAAAAACGTTTTGCTTTTGCCTCGTCATTGCGCAGAGAAATTTCACACCTGTAACGCGCTGACAGTGCTGTCCCTGAAAAAGAAAATAACGGGAATTAATGCTGAAAAAGGCGAAAAAAATTTATCTTTACACTTCCCACTTTTATTTTGGCGCAGGTTTGTGACTATTTTAAGTTATTGATTATTAAGAAAAAATCTGTTTTCCCACTTTAAAAAAGTAAAAGTGAGATAGTTCATGTTGGTATTAGCCGCCAAAGTGGGACGACGCTTACAGGCAGGGAGTGGAAATATCGCCTAGCGTTAGAGTGGGGTTGGTTTAGTTAACGTCTAATAAACAACCAACACGCAATAACTTTACTCAGTAGTAACTCGGTTGTTATGGATTGTTAAATAAAAAAATCGCCTCTATTCCCAAAGGCGTCCATACCTCTGCAACCAAGGTTCCCTTCTCGTAGGGGTGTGCGGCAGTACCGGGTAAATAATTCCAGACGAATAAGAAACCGGAGAATTTCATGAACAAAAAAACAGTAGGCTTCAAGAAGAAACTTATTGCGACGGCAGTGGCTTCTTACGCCCTTGTGGGGCTAAGTGGTACCACTATCGCGCAAGAAAGCGGCGAGATGGTTGAAGAAATCGTCGTTACCGGTATCCGGGGTAGTTTGCAGCGTTCTATGGATATCAAACGCGAATCGCAAGGTGTGGTAGATGCGATCTCCGCTGAAGATATCGGTAAATTCCCTGATACCAACCTGGCAGAATCCCTGCAACGTATTACCGGTGTGTCGATTGACCGTAGCAATGGTGAAGGCTCCAAAGTCACCGTGCGTGGTTTCGGCCCGGATTATAACCTGGTGACCTTGAACGGTCGCCAGATGCCCGGTACCACCATCGAAGCAACCAGCGTATCGGGTTCGCGCTCCTTTGACTTCTCTAACCTGGCGTCTGAAGGCATCAGCGGCGTGGAAGTCTTTAAAACCGTTCGCGCCGAGAATCCGGCCGGTGGTGTGGGTGCAACCATTAACATCAAGACCGCGCGCCCATTGGATAACCCGGGCCAGCAATTCTCTGCGGGCGTCAAAGGTGTTTACGACGATTCAGCAGAAGATCCAAGCCTGACGCCAGAAATCTCTGGTATCTACAGCAACACCTTTGCCGACGACACCTTTGGTGTTGGCTTGTCCATGAGCTACCAGGAGCGTGAAGGCGGTAACGCCAATGCGCAGATCGGTACCGGTTGGCGTTACTTCCCGGCTGGTGCTGACGGTTGGGGTGCAATTACCAATCTTCAGGACACCAATTTCCACACGAATCCACCTAGCCCAGCGAACGGCGACGTTCCTGCTGATATCTACGGTGTTCCACAACAAGCTGGCTACAACTTCAACGAATATGAGCGTAAGCGTCTGAATGGTCAGTTGGTGTTGCAATTTGCTCCGACAGAAAACATTACGTCTACCCTGGACTACACCTATTCGAAGAAAGAGGAATCATCCAAATTCTCAGATGTAGGTGCCTGGTTTAACTTTGGTGGAAACCGTCGGACTTCCTGGACTGATAACGGTGATGGCGTAGTCGAAGTACCGTTGATGTACGAAGAGTTTGGTTTGACTGGGGACAGAGGTGCTGACTTAACCTTCGGTGCCGGCTTTAACTCCAGCGTTAATGAGAATGAGTCTATCGGTTTGAATGTTGAGTGGTCAGTAACAGACCGTTTAACGCTTGAATTTGATATTCACAGCTCAGATGCTGAATCCAAACCAGATAGCGAATACGGTAACAGCAACGTAATCACCACCTCGGCATTTGTACGCGATAGTTCGGCTGTTTATCTTGGTTCAGACTTACCTGTGCTGAACGTGGGAATTGTGAATAGCGACGGTGGTAATACCGCTCGTCTTGAAGACCTGCAGATTACGGGTAGTTCTTTCCGCAACGCGCGCATGTTGCATGAAATTGACCAATTCCAGTTCAAAGGTAACTTTGAATTTGTTGACAGCTTGAGCCTTGACTTCGGTGTGTCTCGTATCGAGCAGACCAACCGCTCCACTTTTGCTAATAACCAGCGCGACACCTGGGGTGGGCTGGGTGACGAGGGTGATGTGCCGCTCGATGGCTACAAGGTAGCTGATATCGCCAGCTATTTTGATAACGTAAGCGGTAATGGTAATGACCAGTTGCTGGGTGCTCGTTTCGTTGCCGATTTTGACAAAGTAGTTCAATACGCCGCAGATAACCTGGATGATGGTGGCGGTTTCGCCAACTGTTCCAACGGTAGTACTTACTACTGTATGAACCCCACACCTGATGATGTTCGTTTGATTGAAGAAGACTCCACCAGTGCCTGGGTTCAATTGAATGCAGAATACGATATCGGTATCCCGGTTCGTGGTGCATTGGGCGTTCGTTGGGAAGACACAGAAACTCGTTCTTTCGCAACACCCATTGAGTTGCAATATACCGGTGAAGTTGTGTGGATTGGCGGTAACGAGATGTATCTGCTCGCTGCTGAAGACTACGAAGTTACGCCGGTCAAACAAGGTGAGGGTGGCTACGACTACTTCCTGCCAAGTGTTGACCTGGCGTTTGACGTGACCGATGACGTAGTGGTTCGCACATCATACGGCCGTAGCCTTGGTCGTCCGCTGTGGAATCAGATGAGCGCCCTGTCTATTGGTCGTGGTGTTGCGCCTCAATCCATGTTCCCGGGTAGCGCAGGCGGTAGTGGTACACGTGGTGATGTGAACCTGAAACCAATTATCTCCGATAACTTCGACTTGTCTGTGGAGTGGTACTACGACGAAGCCAGCTATGTTTCTGTCGGTTACTACAGAAAAGACGTTAAGAACTTCATCGGTACAACCGTATCGCCGGAAGTGATCTTTGATGCGCCGGATCCATCGCAGGGTAGCCGTCGTGATGCAGCCGTTGCTGCTAATCCTAACAATCAGTGGAGTACTGCTGCAGTTAAGGACTACATCGTTGCCAATACACCTGATGGCGACCCAAGTGTAGACCTGACCAAAAACCCGGCGTGGGTATATGGTGTGGAAGGTGATCCAGATGTGATCTTCAACATCACTGAGTTCCTGAACGAGCAGGAAGCGACCTTTGATGGTTGGGAATTTGCGGTTCAGCATAACTTCTGGGATACCGGTTTTGGTGTTGTTGCTAACTACACCATCACGGATTCCGATACCGAATATGACGACGGCAACATTGTAGATCCGCAATTTGCATTGACCGGTTTGAGCGACAGCGCCAACTTTATTGCCTTCTATGAAAAGAACGGCATACAAGTACGCTTGAGCTACAACTGGCGTGATGACTACTTGAATGGAACCGCTGATGGCACAGGCGCTAACCCGACCTATGTTGAGAATTATCAGCAGTTTGATTTGAATGCCAGTTACGACATCAACGATAACTTCACGATCTTCCTTGAAGGTATCAATATCACGGATGAATACCGTCGTACCTACGGTCGTCATGACCTGTACACCACCGGTGTTTACACCAGTGGTCCACGCTACAACATTGGTGCACGTTACACCTTCTAACGTGTAGTTGATGTACAAGGATGCCGTTCAGGCTCGAAAAAGCCGCTGAATATTCAGCGGCTTTTTTTTACCGTGCCAAGGCATGACTTTAGTCGGAATAAATTCAAACGTTTGCGTAAATAAGCGCCTATTCTTAGTGAAAAGCGATTCGCAGGCAGGAAGAGTTGTATGGGTAAGCCAGTAACATCGATTGTCATAGTCGGAGGCGGCACCGCCGGTTGGTTGACGGCGGGTACTCTGGCAGCTGCGCATGCCCAGGGGCGTGGGCGGAATGTATCGATTACGCTGGTTGAGTCGCCCACCGTAAATATTCTGGGGGTCGGTGAGGGTACCTGGCCTTCAATGCGCGATACCTTAAAAACCATGGGCATTGCAGAAGCAGATTTTATTCGCTGCTGTGATGCAAGTTTTAAACAGGGTTCCCGCTTTGTCGGATGGCAGTCGGGCAAGCGGGAATCCTACTATCATCCCTTTACCTTGCCGGAAGCTTGGGGTGAAATGAACCTGGCGCGAATCTGGCCCGCATTCCGTGATCAGGTCGCTTTTGCAGAAGCGGTGTGTCCGCAGAGCCTGGTATGTGACAGCCA
>DATJLH010000066.1:0-73321 GCA_035490615.1 Cellvibrio sp. | reverse complement strand
GTCCCACACAATGGATATGGGTGATATTACTTTTCTGCACTGTTGCCATAAATTCTTTCAGTTTAGGTTCCATGGTTTTAAAAGCCATATTGAAACCGTCATGTACTGGTTGGCCTGAGGGTGAGCGCGACACACTGATATTTAAGTTGGTCAACCAATCTGCCAGGTATTGAGTGCCGCGAAAGAGGAAAAATGCATGACCTTGTAGCGGCCCCTTGCCGAGCAAGGTAAAACCAAAAGCAGTGCGACATTTAATAAACCAGGGGCCTCCGGTTTTTGCTTTTAATAACGCTTCTTCTGAAAACGTAAATATTTCACCGAACATCAAGTTTAAATCGGTGAGTGCATCTTTAAGTTTTTCGCGTTTAGTAAGGGAGTAAACGCCGTTGGCTAACCTTGCGCCAAGCTCTGGTGATATCGCAGTCATGATGAAAACAGTTCTCCGTCAAATTTCGGGTCCGGCTCAACATCCCAAACACATAAGCTGATGATGGGAGAGTTATTCACAATGATGGCCTTCTCTTCAGCATGTAATTCACATGCGACCACCAGGGGCTTTCCGCGCGACTCGGTATTCTCTTCGGGTTTGCGTTTCACGCCGCGCCAGATTGAATAGGATTGATCACCATGAAACACGGTGATGTCCTGAGAGGCTGCAAATTCCTGGGGTAGATATTTGGCGATGGTTCGTTCAAACATCGGGGGGAGGGAAAAATGCCCCTGCTCGTCGGTGATGGTTTCATCCTGTTTTTCGCCATCCCGATCTGCCTTGCGCACAACCCGCGCATTGGCGACCGGCTCACCATCCAACGTGATCACACCGGAAATACCGGAAAACAAACATACCTTGCCTGCGTCCGTTAAGCTCATGCCAAACACCCCACTAGCCATCATAGAAAGTGATAACACCACAATATGTAAAATACGTGAATTGCTCACATTGCCACCACGCCGAAAATGCATCGGAATAAGAATGCCCGGTCAGTCTACTAACCAGACTGACCGATGAAAGAGCCTGCATTGTCTGCCAAGATGGTGGCAAAGATAAGTCTGATCTGGTGAAAAATGTGATATTTTTCACAGCTGAGGGATGGCGGAAGCTTATGTGAGGCGGGCCGCTGCGGGGCAGCGGCTATGGGGTGGTTATGGCATAGCCTGAATAAAGTCATGCCATTTTTTTTGCCAGAGGATTGCCCAGCTTGGAGTAGATGTGCCTTGGCCGGCAGGTTTCAGATGGGAGTGACGCGCATGAATGCTGGATAACAAATCAATTTGGTTCGGTTCTACATCGACAAAAAGAATGTGTTTTCCTTCCTTCAAGGCCGCTTCAAAATGGCGTAGCTCATGATGCGGAACATGCATGCCGAACAACCCGCCTTCCCAGGTGCAGAAACCCCAGGCAACCAGGGCAAGCAGCAGGAAGGGTGCCCAGTGGACGCGGGCGGCAATACCGGAAAAATGGGCCGCTAACAGAATGAGCACAGCGGCAATAAAACCGATCAACGCACCCCACAACGCAGAGTGCACGACGTCCCGTTTCATAAATTCTTGTACATTGTGCAAATGGCGTTGTTCAACGCCGGCATCGTCATGACTGAACACGTGAATTTGCGGTTTCATAATACCCGCCATTTCAAGTTCCTGTTCTACTTGTGCAAGATCATCAAGATCATCGCTGATGTAGTAAAAGCGCTTCATAAATCCTCCTTAGGGGATCATGGTTATTGTGCGGCCTCCTGACAACGGCGATCTGAGTACTGATATAAACGGATCGTAAACACTAGACTCATTATAAAGCGCAAATATTCCACGATTGAGCGGTGTCGGTAGAATAAGAACTTCTAACAAAAATCAGCTAAAGACGAATAATTTATGTATCAACAATCGACTCCACAGCTGCATGAGCATTTTCGCTATCAAGTAGACCGGGTAGGGCAAGAGGGCGAGCCGGTTCTGGTGATTGATAATTTTCTCACTAACGCCGAAAGCCTGGTGAATTATGTGACCCGTTTCGGCCAGTTCCAGTTGGCGGGGCCGGGGTATCCCGGCGTACGCTCACCGGCGCCGGATAAATATCTGGTGGCGCTCCGCCAGTTGTTGGGAGATTTGATTTACCGAACGTTTGATTTGGACGAACAGGACATAACCGGGGCGCAAGCGGATTTTTCGATGGTCATGACACCGCCTCAACATTTGCGATTACCCCACCGTATTCCGCATTATGATTCCAACAAACGTGCTGAACTGGCCGCTGTGCATTTTTTATGTTCCGGTCCGCAAGGGAGCACCGCATTTTACCGGCACCGACAAACTGGCTACGAATTTGTCGATCATTCGCGGCTTGCACATTATCGCGCGACGCTGGAAGCCGAGGTAAAACAACAGGGTGACTTACCCGCCCGGTATATGAACGGCAGTACGCCATTGTTTGAACAGATAGCGGAATATGGTGCGGTGTTTAATCGTATTCTTATTTATCCTTGCACCAGTCTTCATTCCGGTAATATTCCCGAGGATTTTGTGTTTGATGCTGATCCGCGTCGTGGACGTTTATCCATAAATACCTTTATTTTCTGTCGGGACTAGTCCCGCTGGTGTCTGAAAGTTGATGATGAATTTACCTGAATTACCGCTGAGCGCTCACCGCACGTCCTTTATGGAAACCCTTCGGGCGGGGACATTGTTGCTGGAGGCCGAGCCGGGTGCCGGTAAGTCGACGCTAGCGCCCTTGTGGGCCCTCGATGCCATCGGTGAAGGGCACTCAGTGTGGCTGGTGCAACCGCGTGTGCTGGCTGCCCAGGCGCTGGCGGTTCGCCTCGCCAGCCTGGTGGGTGAGGCGCCCGGTGAAACCGTGGGTTACCAGGTGCCTTACGATAATCGCAGCAGCAACCGCACACGCTTGTTATTGATGACACCGGGTATTTTATTGCAACACCTGTTGCGCGACCCGCTGCTCAACGGGGTTGGCATGGTGATGCTCGATGAAATCCACGAACGCGCCGTCAACCAGGATCTCGCCTGGGCGCTGTTGCAAGAAGTCCAGATTCTGCGTGATGACCTGCAACTGGTGTTGATGAGTGCAACACCGGACCCCGCGCTGCAACGTCAGATTTCCCAGCGTTTATTTGCACCGGGCCGTTGCTTTTCGGTGACCACAGATTATTTACCGGCAAAGCAAAATGCCTACGGTCAAGTGGAAAAACTCGAAGATCATTTGCTGCGCGCTTTGCAATCCTATGCTCACTGGCAGCAACAAACGACGCTGGTTTTTTTGCCGGGCTGGCGTGATATTGAAGCCTGTGCCCAAGCCGTCGGGCGGCGTTTTCCCGCGCAGCGAATTGTGCGTCTTCACAGCCGCGTAACCGCGCAAGAACAACTGCAAGCGCTCGATCCCGCTCAGGGTCCGCGCCTGATTCTGGCCACCAATATTGCCGAAACATCGCTGACCATTGCCGATGTCACGCTGGTGATTGATTCCGGCCTGGTGCGGCGAGCGGAGTACGAGCAACGCACAGGCATTACGCGGTTGCGTACAGCGCGTATCAGTCAGGCCAGTGCGGACCAGCGGCGCGGCCGGGCGGGCCGCGTCCAGGCCGGACAATGCATTCGCCTGTGGTCCCAGGATCAACCCCTGGCGCCTGCCGATTTACCGGAGATTCGTACCACAGATTATCTGCCCCTGGTGTTGCGCCTGGCGCATTGGGGGAGTGGGGCGGAACAATTGAATTGGCTTGAGACACCCAATCATCTGGCCCTGGTGCAAGCGCAGCAACAATTACAGCTGTGGCATTTGCTTGATGCCACCGGCAAGGTGACGCCCGCCGGTGAGCAAGTCAGCGAATTGGGTACCCACCCGCGCATTGCCGCGCTCTTGCAGTCGGTGGTTCACGCAGGCGAGCTACCTGAGCCCATACTCTTGCTCGCTTTGGCTCTGCATTTTGAATTAAACCCGGCGACCGATATCGCGGGATGGCTGGCCGAGGCGGCGCAGGAACTGCAGCGCCAGTCTCATTGGCGACTGCAAAAAAAGCGTTGGCTGGCGGTCTTACAGGTTCAGGTAAAACCATACGCAAATTTACCAGCGCAATCATTGGCAATGGCCTTCAATGATCGCATCGGCTTCCGCCAGGACTCAGGACGCTACCGACTAAATTCCGGAATCAGTATCGAGCCGTCCCATGCGCTGGATACGCCCTGGGCGATTTTTCCGGTGATACAACCGCGTGCAAAAGGCCACACGGGTTTGGGCATCGAATTAGCCTTAACCACAGAACAGCAACGCCAGCTCAGCCAACGGCAAACCCAACTGGTTTTTAAACAACATCAATGGCAACGCCAGTCACAATGGAAGATGGGTGGTGTAATCGTTGCGGAGCAAACCGAGGCTATCGCTGATGATGAGATGGGAGCGGCGTTGCTCGGGTATGTGCAAACGATCATTGATGAAAAAGGCTTGCACGGCCTGTCATGGACGCCCGACGCCGAACGATTATTGCAACGCGCCAGATTGATAGCGCGCTACGATTTGCTCGCACTTCCATCACTCGACGATGCCAGTTTGATGGCTTCTTTAGCCTCATGGTTGCAACCGTTTTTGACGGCCCAAACGCGCCTGGATAATTTGCCCTGGCGTGCGGGCCTGGAATTTTACCTCGGCTATGAAAATTGCCAGAAGATTCAGGCCATCTTACCCGATGCGATCAAGCTCCCCAGCGGCCGCCAGGTCAGCCTGGCATTTGCTGCCGATGCCACGCCGGAAATATCCGCCAAGTTGCAGGAATTTTTCGGTTGCAGCGATCTGCGGCTGGCAGAGGGCCGTATACCCTTACGCATTCATTTGTTGTCACCCAATGGCAGTCCATTGGCCATCACAACCGATCTGGGTTCTTTTTGGCAGCAGGCTTACCCGGAGGTAAAAAAAGAAATGCGGGGGCGTTATCCCCGTCATCCCTGGCCGGATAATCCGCTCGAGCATGTGGCAACGGCGCTGACAAAAAAACGTTTGCAGCATAATCCGCCGGTATAGCCTGGCGGATTTATCCTTATGTCGGAGGCCTATGTTCGTTACGGCACTTATCGCTTAAATTGCTGTGGAACTCTCACTTGGGCTGGCTAAACTTGGCTATACTTTAAAGCGTTTCTGCGCGATATCTGACTTGGGGCTTCAATCTGTTAACTGGCAGGTGACGGGATGAAAAAAATCGCTGCGGTTTTTATCAGTAGCCTTGCTGCCTTCGCCCAGGCGGATGACGGCTTGCAATGGAGTGACGATTTGTCAGCAGAAGACGTGGCTTATTTTGACGAAATGCTGCGTGTTGATCCCACCCATAATACCCTCCTGCCACATTCCGATATTTACGCCGAATGGCGCCTGATCAGCCACCCGCAATCCTCAGTTGATGTCGGCTCCCGTTATGCCTTATCCGTGGTTGAGGTCGCCTATGCGGGCCAACAAAGTGATGTGGCCTACAGCTTTACCGAAAAGCACCTCAACGATAACCTCGCGGTATTTCTGCAAGTCAGTCACACCGAATACAACGCTGCATTGAGCCATGACTACATCGGAACGGGCATCTTGCTGAATAATCGGTGGCGTGCGGGAGATGGAATCGGCCTGGGTATCGCTCACGCGCGTTCCAGTGATCTTCAGCA
The DNA here is from genome assembly GCA_035490615.1 of Cellvibrio sp. GTDB lineage: Bacteria > Pseudomonadota > Gammaproteobacteria > Pseudomonadales > Cellvibrionaceae > Cellvibrio. The sequence continues at coordinate 67,669 of DATJLH010000066.1, read as the reverse complement.
GCAGGTTTATCCGGATTGGGAGTCAGCAGAGATGGCGTGGGAGCTAAGTTATTTTGGCAACTTGCTCAACCGCCTCAACGCGCAAACCAGTGTGTATTATATTCAGCACCCCGTGCAGGATGTCGAGATCAGCGACTCTATTGCCGCGCAACTGCGCGTGCATTTCAAATTTTGATTCTTCTCCTTGAAATGGCCATGATGAACGTGTAGATGTAGCACACGCGTTGTCGTAATCATTTTTCCTGAAAAAAATAATGCACATTATTTTATGAATAAAAATATCAGCTGAAACTGATGTTGTGTTATTCGGGAAAGATGATATCGCGTTGTCAATGACAATAAGTTTAAAAGGTGTGACAAAGCGGCGAACCGTGTATGCCGATTTTCCTGCCGGACCCTTGTCGGTATGTGAGCCTGGCTTTGTCATGGAAGCGGCTGTTGATGGTTAATAACAGCAACCACTTGTCCAAAGGAATTTCATCTGATGAGAATCACGACGTTTTTACAGCTATTTTTTTCTTGCGGTTTTCTGTTGCTCGCCTCCGTTGCGTCTGCGCAATCTTCCTTCAGCTCATCTTCAGCCTCAGCCTGCGGAGGTTCTTCATCCGCATGTTCTTCTTCATCAAGTATGAGTTTCCCATCTGCTTGCTATATATCGTCATCGTCCAGCTCCAGCAGTTCATCCATCGCCAGTGGGCCAAACCACGCTCCGGATGCAACAGTTGACACAGCCGTTCACGGCCCGACTGTTTTTGTTGATGCGCGTGATTCAAGCGATCCGGATAACGATTCCCTGACTTATGAAATCGATTTTGGTGATGGCGAGGTCATCCGTTACAGCAATGCCTGGCACACCTACCGCGCGCCGGGGAATTACACGGTCACAGTCACCGTGTCGGATGGTGAATTCACAGATACCCAAACAGATATTATTACGGTAACGGAATACAGCGGCGGGAATCGTGCACCGATTGCGATGCTGGCGGTGAGTTCCGGTTTGGGGCTCATTCATGGTAGGGCTAATGCCTCATTTGACGAGGATGGCGATGCATTGACGTACACCTGGGACCTGGGAGCGGGGCCCACGACATCATCCAGCGCAAATTCCCCAAGCCGCGGTGTCGACGGCGGGGCTTATATCACAGTGACCGTCAGTGACGGCGAACTGGCTGACACCAAACAAATGTTTGCACCCGCGCGGTGTGGCGCATGGTATGACTTTCGTGCGTCAGCTAATCTGGAATATCGCCTGGAAGGCATGACGGTGTATGTTGATGCGCGGGATTCAGAGGCGGCATACAACATTAACTGGCACTTTGGCGATGGTGCCACCAGTAATGATCTGGTGACGTCGCACACCTACGCAGAACCCGGCATTTATCGACTGGTTTTATCGGCATCAGGCATTCCCTTTTCAGATACCGAAGCGGTGACGCTGGTGGTCGGTGATGTACAGGATAATGAGCCGCCCCTGGCGGTGTTAACCTGTGAGGAAACCACGCGTTCTTACATTGATGACATCGTTACGGCGTGTGATTTATCCGGTTCTATTGACCCGGATGGTGATTACCTGACGTACATCGTGGATTGGGGCGATGGTTCATCAACCGGTGTGATTTCCTATACTGAAACCGTTCATGTCTACGAAGAGGCTGGCGACTATGTCATCACCTTGACGGTATCAGACACCCTGCACACGGTGACCCAGCAATTCAACTGGACGTCTACCGGGCAAATAGAAGAGCCCAACGAACCCCCGGTCGCAGCAATGGCATGCTCTGAAGTTGAGCGTGCAGTGACGCAACCGGATGGCTCAAGCGTGGATCAATATTTCACAGCCTGTAGTGGTGTCGGTTCCACCGATCCCAATGAGGACGATGATCTGATCTTTTCCTGGGACATGGGCGATGGGGCAACCTATGAAACGACACGGTCTATTGATACGGTATTTCATCAATACCAGGTTGCCGGCACCTACACCGTTACCATGACGGTGAGCGATGGTGAATTCTCCGATACCATCACCCGGCAAATTGAATCCAGCGGCATTGCCATACCGGATAACAATACGCCGCCCACCGCCTGCTTCCGGATTATTCAAAACGCTATCTATCCGCCGCCGTTGAATGCGATCTTTGATGCGAGCTGTTCGTCAGACCCGGATGGCGACGCCCTGACGTATCAATGGGAATTTGGCGATGGCACAACGGCCACCGGTGTCAGCACCTCTCATCAGTTTGCCAGTCCCGGCCGTTATGAAACCACATTGACCGTCAGTGATGGCTCGGCATCGCACTCGGTTACCCACACGGGCACCTACGGTGCGGTGGGGACGGCGCAGTGTGAATACATCCTCACCAGCGAATGGGGCACCGGTTTTGTCGCCGTGGTGCGCATCACCAATCAAGGCGTGACGCCGCTGAACGGTTGGACGGTGGGGTGGCAGTACGCAGGAGGCGACCGTGTTAGCCACGCGTGGAATACACAGCTTACCGGAAGCAATCCTTACTCGGCTGCCAACCTTGGCTGGAATGCCGTTATCCAACCGGGGCAATCCATCGAATTTGGGTTTCAGGGCACAAAACCCCAGGGCGCTGCAGCGGAAATTCCCGCTATCATCGGTGTGCTTTGTGAGTCGTAATTGAATAACGCAGCCGGCACTTTCCGTGCCGGCTTTTTTATTGCCGCAACCTTTCAGGACAAATCGACGCGCGGAATTTGTAGCTTATAACCGACACCGTACACCGAATGAATAATTTCTTCGTCAGTTAATGGCAATAATTTTTTGCGCAATTTCGTGATGTGCGAATCCATCGTCCGATCGTTCACCACACGGTGATCCTTGTAAGCATGTTTCATCAGTTGTTCGCGGGAAACCACCCGCTCTTTGTTGGCGATCAAGGTTTCCAATAAACGATATTCCACTGCGGTAATTTCAACCTGTTGTTCACCAAAACGCACGGATAACGTTGACTGGTCTAGATGAAAGTGGGTGTCGGCGGTGGGCGGTTGGGTGCGCCGCAATACTGCTTTTACGCGCGCAACCAATTCGCGTGGGCTGTAGGGTTTGCAAATATAATCGTCCGCCCCCAATTCGAGGCCCAGCAGACGATCAATTTCTTCAACCTTGGCGGTCATCATAATAATGGGTACCTGGGAGACGCGCCGCACCTCCTGGCAAACGCTTAAACCGTCTTTGCCGGGCAGCATTAAATCCAGTAATACCAGATCCCAATGTTCGTGGAGGATTTTGTGCAGCGCCGTTTTTCCATCGCTGATCAGTGTGGTATCAAATTCCTGGGCGCGCAGGTAATCCTGCACTATCTCACCCAGCTCCGGTTCATCTTCCACAATCAGGATACGCATCATAATGTCAGGCTCGCGACAAGGGCAGGGTAACGGTGACAGTCAAACCGCCTAACTGACTGTTTGTGATATGGATGGTTCCTTCGTGCGCCTCCACGATGTTGCGGCACAAGGTCAAGCCCAATCCTGCACCACCGGTAGCGCGATTGCGGGAAGACTCTGCGCGATATAAACGTTCGAATAACTTTTCGTGGAGAGAGGCATCGACGCCGGGGGCGCTGTCATCCAGTGTGATGACAAACTGATTCGCTTCGCGCTGCATGTGTAACTCAACGCGACCAGGCGCCTGCGTATAGTTCAGGCTGTTCTGTAATAAATTCAAAAATAGCTGGTGCAGGCGTTGCGGATCACCCAGAACCGGTGCGTCCCCCGCAGGCAAATGCGCGCACAGCGTCAAGCCTGCAACCTCGAAACGTGGCTGCATCATCGTCACCAGCTCGTGCAAAAGCGCATGCAGATCGCAAGGTTGTTTGCGATAAGTCAAGGCGCCGATATCCGTCAGCGAGAGATCATAAAGGTCGTCCACCAGGTTGGTCAGACGTCGAGTGTGCTGTTGCAGCCGCGCCAGGGCTTTTTGATCGAGGGATCTGACACCATCCTCAAGCGCTTCAATATCCGCTTGCAAGACCGCCAGTGGAGTGCGGAGTTCATGGGAAATATCGGCTACCCAACGCCGGCGAGCCTGCTCACTTTGTTGCAGTGAGTGCCCCAGATCATTGAGGTGTTCTGCCAGAGTGGTTAATTCGTCTTCGCCCTTGAGGTGAATCTTATTATCGTACTGGCCCTGGCTTAGCCGCTGAATATGTTGCACCAGTGCGTGGATGCGTTTGGTTAAAAAGTGAGACAACGGTAAGGCTGACAGCAGCGCGAACAAAAACGCGGCGACAGCAATCAATGCCAGGTTGGTGGTTTGATCGCCGGCAAATTCCGCATCATGCAGATCACGTAAAGCCGGATTCAGCGGCATTCCCAGATAACCCACGGTACGCGAATTCACCTGTAACTTATGACGATAAATGTCGCGGCGCATGCGCGGATCGCCCGCGACGAGTTGCTGCTCACTGTCGAGCAAGACCACGGCGCGGAACAATGCACTGACCCGTCGGCTGACATTAACCGGCGGCGCCATCCTCTCGGGTGGCGTGCCGGGTATAGCGTCGGGAGGTGGGCGCCGGCTCCGAAAATTGTCCACCATAAACACAGTGAGGTATTCGGGCCAGGCGTCGGGATTATTCCTGAACCAATCCCAGTTGCCGTGCTCCTGATAATGTTGTTCCAGCTTTTCAATCAAAGGCGCCGCACGCGCAATTTCTTTCTGTTCAATGTAGCGCCAGAAACCGCGCTCAAAGCTGAAGCTGAAGAATGCATAGAGCGCACCGGTCAGAACGGCACTGGTGGTCAGTAAGGCGAGAAAAAACTGGGTGCGGAGTTTAAACATACCGGGTTCAATCTTTCAGGTTGGCAGGCTTTGCAGTTTGCACTCAGGCAGGGGGATGATCAATGGTGCGCGAGATTGGCACATAAATCACCGCCACATAGGGTCTGTTTTGTCAGTTTATTCGGCGGCTGTTTGTTATCGGCGCAATCTTAGTGGGTTTTTATTTGCGTATTTCGCGTTGTTAGGTTTGCGCGCGGCGCAGAAAATGGCGAAATGAAAATAGGCAAAGTACTCAGGCAACACCGCAACGCCCAGGGCAAGACCCTGGAAGCGGTATCATTTGTGGCAGGCACCGATGCCGGTAATCTGTCGCGTATCGAAAGGGATGAACAACGCCCGTCCCTGGATCTTCTGGAAGAGATTGCCCGCGCTTTAGGGCTGACTGTGTCCGCTATCTATGCGGAGGTGGAAAGCCAGGCAACAGCTGTCAAGGAACCCAGTGATCGGTACAAGACCGATAAAAAACGGGCCGCTGAGCTGGAAAAGCAGGTTAACCAGCTCACTCGCTACTTTTGCTCCCTTTCTCCGGAAGGGCGCGAGCTGGCGCTTAACCTGGTGCAGACTCTCAAAAAGGCTCACCCGTCGCGGGACGACAAGACATAACCACTGCCGTATTGGGCGTTCCCCGGTTAGAATACTCACCCGATTCGGCTTGCTTTCTGCTGTACAGCCCCCACTATTTCATCTACTGCGCGTTGCCGCATTCACCGCAAACAGAGGTCAGTTACGTTTATGGACGTTTTGGAAACGATCAAGCAACAAATCAACGAAAACCCGGTTATCCTTTACATGAAGGGATCGCCCAATGCGCCCCAGTGCGGGTTTTCCATGCGCGCGTCCCAGGCGTTGATGGCGTGCGGCCAGCGCTTCGCTTATGTCGATGTGCTGACCAACCCGGATATTCGCACTGAACTACCCAAGTTCGCCAATTGGCCGACGTTTCCGCAATTGTGGGTCAAGGGTGAGTTAGTTGGTGGATGTGACATCATCACCGAAATGCATGAAAAGGGTGAGTTAAAACCGCTCATTGATGCCGCTGTTGTTAATTGATAGCCGAGCCGTTCAGCTCTTGGCCGTTGTGAAAACGGAGCGTGATAACGCTCCGTTTTGCCTTGGCAGCTGTTGATTGATGTCTGTTAATAGCGGCCTCATCAACTCAAAATAACCCGCTCCAGAAATAAATTCCGATCAATGTTATTGCCCCAACGGCACTGAATATACACAAAGCCAGACCCAGCAGGCGTTTGCGATCATTACTTCGCTGGTCTTCCTGGTCGCGCAGTAATTGATGAGCGCGCCAGGCAATGTCGCGGGATTTAAGCAGCTTTAACTTGATCTTGTTTAGCGCCGTAATGTCGGCAACAATTTTTTGCTGACTTTCCGGATCGCTGGCCTGTGCGCGTTGCGCATGCAGATTTTCCAGTTGCTGTTCCAACTCGGCGATTTTCTGATCGATATTGGCGGACAGCTCGTTAATCTTCATACATTAAGGTGCTCTTGCATAAAAACGATGGCGTTTACCTTAACAGATATTGGCCACAGAGGGGCGTGGAGAAGCGAGCTCGTTTATAAACGATGCCGGCTTGTTATAATTGATCAACTTTTTGTGGGTAGGCAGCCCGCGTGATTTTCCCTTCTGGAGTTATCAGCACTCGTGGATAGAAAAACTGATCCTCAATTTCACCCTTCGTTCTATGGCCCGCGTTATTGGTTTACCTGGTTAGGTCTGGGCTTTTTTAAATTGCTGGCGAGTCTGCCGGTATCTATCAGCATGCGGCTTGGCGCAGGCATCGGCTATTTGTTTTACTACTTTGCCCGACCCCGCCGTCATATCACCGAAGTGAATGTGGCCCTGTGCTTTCCGGAAAAAAGTGCGCAAGAGCAAAACCAGCTGGTGCGCGATATCATGCGCGCGGTTGGTATCAGTGTCGTGGAGACTGCCATCGCTTTCTGGGGCAGTGATAAACAGTTCAAAGGCCGTTACACCATCAAAGGTGTAGAGCATATCGAAGCGGTCCAGGCAGAAGGCAAAGGTATCATCCTGATGGGCTGCCATCAGTCCACGCTTGATCTTGTGGGGCGCATTTTATCCAGCCACATTACCTTTGATGTCCTTTACCGGCGCGACCCGAACCCCTTGTTGTCCTATATGATCTCCCAGGCGCGCGAGCGCTTTGCCAAGTCCGCCATTCCCCGTGACGATACCCGTCAGTTGATCCGCAACCTGCGCAAGGGGCACTCCGTCTGGTATGCCCCGGATCAGGACTATGGTTTGAAGCACGGGGTATTTGCCCCGTTTTTCGGCGTAAATGCGGCAACGATTGTGGGCACCGGTCGCATTGCGCAAATGGGGCAGGCGAAGGTCATTCCCATGTCGTATTACCGGAACGCCGAAGGGCATTACGAGATAGAGTTTTACCCACCGCTGGACAATTTCCCCAGCGGCGATGATGTGGCTGACGCGACGCGTACCAATGCGGTGATTGAAGCAATTATCCGGCGTCAACCGGACCAGTATCTCTGGGTCCACCGACGTTTTAAAACGCGGCCGTCCGGCGAGGCAAGCTTTTATCGCAAGAAGCGCTAAGCCAGCCAATCAAGATCGATTTCATGCGGAATAGCTTCGAAAAAATACATAGGCAGATGATGCGCTTATTTTTTTCGATAGCTCCCAAAAAAGCCGTCACGCGTCAACAGGATATGCTATAAGCCCTTGCATGGTTGTAATGCATTCCTTGAGGAGCAGCACTGATGTTGAGATTGTTCAAGATTCAAGGTACTACCTTGCGTGAAGTGCCCGCGCAACAGGAAGAAGATACCAAAGTTTCGCTCGCCAATGCCGTCTGGGTTGATGCCCATGAGCCCAGCGAAGAGGAACGTGAAAACCTCAACACCTTTTTACGGGCCGAGCTGCCGGAATCGGACGATGTAGAAGAAATCGAATTCTCTGCCCGCTATTTTCAGGACAGCGCGGGCATTCATGTTCACTCCCTGTTTCTTTCGCCCGGTGAGGCAGGCCGGCACAACACCGTGACGGTTGCGTTTATCTTGCAGGACAAACGTCTGCTGACGGTGCGCGAGGGAGATCTGGCCGATTTCCGCTTGTTGCGCATGCGCGCGCGTCGCGGGCAGGTGCAGGTCAGCTCGCCGCAAGATTTATTGATCACCATGTTTGAACAAAAGGTGGAGAATCTCGCGGATGCCCTGGAGGATATCCATCGCAAACTGGAAGAGGTCAGCCACATGGTGTTGGAAGATGCCGACGCCGAGTTGGAAGATGCCATTGACCGCCTCGCCAAGCTGGAAGACAGCAACGGTAAAATCCGCTTGTGTCTGATGGATACCCAACGCTCCATTTCATTTATGCAGCGCCATTTGCGTGAACACTTTGAATTGCAGGAAACGGCGCGGGAAATTAAACGCGATGTGGATACCCTGATGTCCCACACCGCTTTCCTGTTCGACAAGATAAACTTCCTGATGGATTCCACCCAGGGTTTTATCAATATCGAACAAAACCAGATCATCAAAACCTTCTCTATTGCCGCCGTTATTTTCCTCCCGCCAACCGTGGTGGCCAGTTTGTACGGAATGAATTTCGAATTTATGCCTCATATCCATTGGCAGTATGGATTCGAGTTGGGTTTGTGTCTGATGGTGTTAAGCGCCTTGGCGCCTTACTGGTATTTCAAGAGCAAGGATTGGTTGTAAGCGGGGCGAGCACTGCTCGCCTTGTTGGTGTGTCCCTTCTAATAAGAAATTCCCCTGCTTAAGCTTCTGTGCCCTTTCTCCTTAATTGAGGACCCTGATGTTATGTCTGTTGTTTTTGAAGCGGTGTTATTTGATTGTGATGGTGTATTGGTGGACTCCGAGGTCATCGCGACCCGGGCGTTGCATCGATCCTTGCAAGACATCGATATTGTTATGAGTCTGGATGAGGTGGGCAAAACCTTTACCGGACAAAGCTTTGCCCAATGTGTTGCATTGATAGAGGCGCATCGCGGCAGTCCGTTGCCGGGAAACTTTATGGAAGATAATCGCCGCTATTTCCGTGAGCTGATGGAGCGGGAGCTGGTGGCAATGCCCGGTATCAAGGAGGTTTTGCAATCGCTGGATGTGCCCTATGCCCTGGTCACCAATTCCCAGACCCGCGAACTGGATGTGAAATTGACCCATACCGGACTGGATAGTTTTTTTCCGTCAGAGCGCCGCTTTGATACGGAGATGGTGGGTGTTGCCAAGCCAAACCCGGAAATCTATCAGCGGGCCGCAGCGGCCCTGGGCCTGAATATCAAACGATGTTTGATTGTGGAAGACAGCTTCCCGGGGGTCAGCGCCGGGGTTCACAGCGGCGCGACGGTGTGGTGCTATCGGCCGCATTTAACCCAGGAAGAGCTGGATGAATTTGGGGTGACCTGCGTGTTTACCGACTGGCAGCAATTCATCCCGCTGTTCAAACAGGCGCAACATTAACGCCGTTATTCCTCCACCCATTCCCAACGCAAGGGCTGGCCGAAATCATCCAGGATGACGCGCTTGCGTGGTCGCGGCCTGCGCTGGCTTTTGTGAAGTGGAACTTGAGGCTTACGGCGCGCTTCTATGGCAGCGACAACCTCCGGGACCGGCGTACGGTCTTCTGCACCCTGGCCATCAAAGATGCTGACCAGGGGGCCGTGGGCGTTCTCGCGACCACTTACGCCACGCGGCACCTCTTTTACGGCGCCGCCATGACCGAGGAACTCGCTAACCTGTTGATTGAGTTCATCGCGCAATTGACGCTTGGTTTTGATCGGTTTCATGGTGCTGATCAGGTATCTCTCTCGTCAGATCTCTCTCTCGCTGGAGCCGGGGTGAGCCGAAACGGTTGCCGGTATGTGCCCTCTGCCCGAAACGCACAGACGACCACTCAGGATACCAGTCCGCTCTGTGGCAGACAAACCTGTCGCTCGCATAGTCGTAAGGGTTTGGGTAAACTGCGCGTCTTTTCCTGCTTGGCGGGCGCAGCGGAAACTCGTCCATCGCCCATCGCGGCCAAATGTCCTATGACCGATATAACCCTGAAAATCACCGAGATTTTTTATTCCCTCCAGGGCGAGTCCAACACTGTCGGGTTGCCGACGGTGTTTGTTCGCTTGACCGGCTGCCCCTTGCGTTGCGGTTACTGCGACTCGGAATATGCCTTTTACGGTGGCGAGCGGCTCACCCTGGATGCGATTCTGGAAAAAGTGAGCAGTTACCGGCCGCGCTATGTGTGTGTTACCGGCGGTGAGCCCTTGGCGCAGCGGGATTGCACGGTCTTGCTGACACGGTTATGTGATGCGGGTTACCAGGTATCGCTGGAAACCAGCGGCGCCTTGCCGCTGGATGATGTGGACGCACGGGTGATCAAGGTGATGGACCTCAAGACGCCCGGCTCCGGTGAAGTGAATCGTAACCGCTGGGAAAATCTGCCGTTGCTGCGACCGCAGGATCAGGTGAAATTTGTTATTTGCGATCGCGAAGATTACGAATGGGCGCGTTTCAAGCTGGACGAACATCGCCTGCATGAACGGGTCGGTGAGGTGCTCTTCTCACCCAGCTTTGGCCAGATAGCGCCGGTGCAACTGGCGGAATGGATCATTGCCGACAACCTGCCGGTGCGCTTCCAGTTACAGCTCCACAAACTGTTGTGGAACGATACGCCCGGCCACTGAAAATCCGCACCTGAGACGTAATGAGGTTCAGACGTATGAGTCAAAAAAAAGCTGTGGTACTTGTTTCCGGTGGGTTGGATTCCACTACTGTGCTGGCCATTGCCCGCAGTCAGGGGTACGCGTGCTACACCATCAGTTTTGATTACGGTCAGCGCCACCGCAGTGAGTTGCTGGCGGCAGAGCGCACAGCGACTTCATTAGGCAGTGTAGAGCACAAGGTTATCAAGCTGGACCTGCGGAGTATTGGCGGGTCGGCGTTAACCGATGATGCCATCTCGGTGCCGGAAGAAGAAACCAGCGGGATACCGGTTACTTATGTGCCGGCACGCAATACCGTGTTTCTGTCTATTGCACTTGGCTGGGCTGAGGTTCTGGGTGCGGATGATATTTTTATTGGTGTCAATGCCGTGGATTTCTCAGGCTACCCGGATTGCCGGCCCGATTACATCGCCGCCTATGAAGTGATGGCGAATCTGGCGACCCGTGCCGGCGCGGAAGGCAACCGCCTCAAAATCCGCACACCGCTTATTGATCTGAGCAAGGCTGACATCATAAAGCAGGGGCTTGCCCTGGGTGTGGACTACAGTTTGACTGTTTCCTGTTACCAGGCGAATGAGCGGGGCGAAGCCTGCGGCAAGTGCGACAGCTGCCGGTTGCGCAGCGCCGGATTTGCCCAGGCCGGTGTTGCAGACCCCACACTTTATCGCAGCTGATCCCCTCCGGTTCGCCGAGGTTGTGCATCTTTTAACCCATTGTTTGGCAGAGCATTTTTTCGCGGCCAATCGCCAAAAAGCGCTTGTTTTTTTTGTTTAAGTCTTTAATATACGCGCCTCTTTTGGGTCGTTAGCTCAGTCGGTAGAGCAGTTGGCTTTTAACCAATTGGTCGCGCGTTCGAATCGCGCACGACCCACCATAACAAAAAGGGGATGCCATATGGCTTCCCCTTTTTTATTGTCAAATGAATGTGAAAGGGCTGTCTGGCCCTTGTGGTAGAATCCGTCACCTTCACTTGAGGCAACCGTGATGTCAAAACCTGTGATGATTGCCACTAATCATGCCCAATCCGCACAAGCACTGGTGCAGGAACATCTGGCGCGTGCCTGGAGCGCGCCGCAGTACACGCCTGAGCAAGAGGCGGAGTATAAAGACCGCATTACCGCATTACTCAAGCAGCACAATGCGGTACTGGTTGCCCACTATTACACAGACCCCCTGATTCAATCGCTCGCGGAAGCAACTGGCGGCTGCGTGTCTGACTCCCTTGAGATGGCGCGCTTTGGCAAGAACCATCCCGCCACGACCCTGGTTGTTGCCGGCGTGAAATTTATGGGTGAGACTGCCAAAATTCTCACGCCGGAAAAACGCGTGCTGATGCCGACCCTGGAAGCAACTTGCTCGCTAGATATTGGTTGCCCCATTGACGAGTTCTCAGCCTTTTGTGACCAGCACCCGGATCGCACTGTGGTGGTCTATGCCAACACCTCCGCCGCGGTAAAGGCGCGCGCAGATTGGGTAGTGACCTCGAGTATCGCCCTGGATGTGGTGGATCACCTGGACAAACAGGGCAAGAAAATTCTCTGGGCACCGGACAAGCACCTGGGCAGTTATGTACAACAAAAGACTGGCGCCGATGTACTGCTGTGGGACGGCGCCTGCATCGTGCATGAAGAATTCAAAGCGCGCGGTGTTATCGATTTGCAAACGCTCTACCCGGAGGCCGCCATCCTGGTTCATCCCGAATCGCCGGCGGCAGTTGTTGAGTTGGCCGATGTAGTCGGGTCTACTTCCCAATTGATCAAGGCCGCGCAGACGCTGCCCAACCGCGAATTTATTGTGGCGACGGATCAGGGCATCTTCTATAAGATGCAGCAGTTGAATCCGGACAAGGTATTTCATATCGCACCTACCGCTGGCAGTGGTGCGACGTGTCGCAGCTGTGCCAATTGTCCGTGGATGGCCATGAATGTGCTCGATAATCTCGCCACCGTTTTCGAGCGCGATGACAACGAAATCCATGTTGATCCAGAACTGGCTCGCCAGGCGATGATTCCACTGCAGCGTATGCTGGATTTTAAAAAGTAAGCCGGGCCGATTGCGCCGCAACGCGCTTGTTTCGCGCTGCTCCTCTCAGTACCATTGCGCCTTTGCAATTTCATGAACATCATCCGTCTGGTGTTCGTTAACAACGGAGTTTCTAATGATTCAAGGCAGTATGGTTGCCCTGGTAACCCCTATGACCCCCGACAATGCACTGGATTGGGCCAGTCTGCATAAGTTGGTGGATTGGCATCTGGAGCAGGGCACAGACGCCATTGTTGCGGTCGGCACCACGGGTGAGTCTGCTACCTTGAACGTTGATGAACACCTGGAAGTCATTCGCAAGATCGTTGATCAGGTTCACGGCCGTATTCCGGTAATTGCCGGAACCGGCGCTAATTCGACCGACGAAGCAGTAGAGCTGACTGCCGCGGCTAAAGCGGTAGGTGCGGATGCTTGCCTTCTTGTAACGCCCTATTACAACAAGCCCACCCAGGAAGGTCTCTTCCTGCACCATGAATTTATCGCCAGGGCGGTGGCTATTCCGCAAATCCTGTACAACGTACCTGGACGCACCGGCGTCGATATGCGGCCGGAGACGGTGCTGCGCCTGGCGCAGATCGATAACATCATCGGGATTAAGGAAGCCACGGGTGATCTTGAACGCGCAAAAACCCTGATCGAGCAAGTCCCGGCAGATTTTGTCGTTATCTCCGGCGATGATGCTACCGCTGTGGAATTGATGCTTTTGGGCGGCAAAGGGGATATTTCTGTCACCGCAAATGTCGTACCTGCTGCCATCGCTCGGATGTGTGAGCTGGCAATTGCCGGGCAGGCCGAAGAGGCGCGCGCAATTAATGACCGCTTGCTACCCTTGCATGCCGCCATGTTTGTTGAATCCAACCCGATACCCGTCAAGTGGGCGGTAGAGCAGTTGGGTTTGATCCAGTCCGGTATTCGCCTGCCGCTGACACGTCTGTCGGCGCAGTATCACCCACAGGTTAAATCCGCCCTGCAATCCGCCGGGCTGTTGTAGAGACGATTCATGAGAATAATGACTGTTAAAAAGTCGCCAGCTTTTTATGTGTTACTGGCGCTGCTGAATGTTTCACTGTCTGGTTGTGGCTTTTTCTTCGGTGATGATGGCGTGTTTCGCAATCGCGAAAACGACTACCTGATGGCCGATAATATTCCTCCTTTAGTTTTGGATGAAAGTCTGGATAAAAGCGCCCTGGGTGAACTCTATCCTATCCCCCCCATTACCGAGTCGGATTTCGGCTATGAAGCTGATCCGGAAAACAACGAAATTCCCCGGCCATTACCGCTTTCGGCAAACATGCTGGAAGAAAGCGTCAAGATTCAGCGCCTCGGACAACAGACCTGGATCCTGATGAATGTGGCACCGGGAGAAGTCTGGCCGCGTGTACGCCACTTCCTAAATGTTAACGGGCTGGCGGTAGCTTCCTCTGATATCAGCAGTGGTGTTATTGAAACTGACTGGATTCAGTTCAAGACTGACCTCAGTACCTACGATAAATATCGCATTCAGATAGACCAGGGCGTCCAGCCGGATACGAGCGAGATTCATATTGTTCATCTGAGCGTCCCCACCGGCGCTACGCCTCCGGCGCCGGTTAATTGGCCGCAGGCGTCGGTCAATGCGGAAAAGGAAAAATGGTTGCTGGATGAATTGGCGGCCACCTTGGCCAGCGATACCACTGAGGGTGGTACCTCTTTGTTGGCGCAATCAATCGGCGGCTCCACCAAGGCTAACCTGGGAATTTTGCGTAATGAGCCCGTGATGCGCCTGAAACTGGATCGTGCACGTGCTCTGGGAACCTTATCCCATGCCGTTAAACAGGAAGGCTTTTCACCCTATGAAAGCGATGCGGCGACAGGCATCTTCTATGTGCATTACCGCAAGATAGATCCGGAAGGGCCAGGCTGGTTCAGCCGCAAGTGGAGCGGTATCAGAAACGCCAAGTGGGTGACAGCGATCTTTGGCCAGCCGGAAGACGAGCTTATCAAGTTAAAAAGCCCCTACACTCTGGAAGAGCTGACTGCACACTTGCCCCAAGGTGCGGCGCTTGATCAGGCGCCCTTGTCGAATCGTAAAAAAGAACAGAATCTTCCGGATGCGCCGGGTTATCTGGTGATCGTGTCGGGTGAAGAAGGCAACCTGGTGGTACGCGTGCGCGACCCCTACGGCAAGCGTCTTGAGCCGCGCAAGGCGCGCGAGATGCTGACTATCCTGCGGAAGAACCTCATTTAAGGAAACGCCATGCGTTTTGCATCGCTGGGCAGTGGCAGTCGTGGTAATTCCACCCTGGTGGAGTGGGCGACAGGTGCACTGCTCATCGATTGTGGTTTCAGCCTAAAGGAAACCGAACAGCGTCTGTTAAAGCTCGCCCGCCGCCCCGACCAGTTGGCGGCGGTTCTCGTTACCCATGAACACTCGGATCATATAAAAGGCGTTGCCGCCTTGGCGCGTCGTTACCAGATTCCGGTTTACATGACGCCCGGCACCTTTCACAGTCGCAACCTGGGTGAACTCCCTGATTTGCGCCTGATCCACGCCTATACACCTTTTGAGATTAACGGCCTGACCGTCAGGCCAGTGGCTGTTCCCCATGATGCCCGGGAACCGGCGCAATTTGTTCTTGAATTTGCCGGTCTCCGCTTGGGAATACTGACTGATTTGGGTAGTATTACGCCCCACGTTGAGGCCTGCTACCAGTCCTGCGATGCGATGGTGCTCGAAGCGAATCATGATCCGACGATGTTGGCTTATGGTAGCTATCCCCCCTCGCTCAAGCAGCGTGTAGGCGGGCAATGGGGGCATCTGAGTAATCAACAGGCTGCCGGTTTCTTGCAGCGTGTTGATACCCGGCGACTGCAACACCTGGTGGTGGCGCATATCAGCCAGCAAAACAATACACCGGCATTGGCACAAGCGGCCCTGATGCCGGTAACGTCCCAGATCAAACAGGTAACCTACGCTTGTCAGAACGAAGGTTTTGATTGGCTGACGTTGGTGTAACCTGATTTTACCAACCGATAGTTTCTTATTTACAGCAGGCACCATGATGGAAAAGCGCGAACAACTCTACGCGGGTAAGGCAAAATCTGTTTTCAAGACTGATGATCCGGATCGCTTGATCCTGTTATTCCGCAACGATACCTCGGCGTTTGATGGCAAGCGCATTGAGCAGTTGGATCGCAAGGGCATGGTGAACAATAAGTTCAATGCCTTCATCATGGGTAAGTTGCAGGAAGCCGGTATTCCCACGCATTTTGAAAAATTGCTCTCCGATACAGAATCCCTAGTAAAAAAGATGGACATGATTCCGGTGGAGTGTGTCGTGCGTAATATTGCTGCCGGGTCCATCACCCGCCGTCTGGGAGTGCAGGAAGGTATTGAGCTCAACCCACCTACCTTTGAATTCTTCTTAAAGAATGATGCCTTGGGCGATCCGATGGTCAATGAGTCCCATATCCAGTCATTCGGCTGGGCCACGGCTGAGCAGGTTGCGCGGATGAAAGAGTTGACCTTCAAGGTTAACGACGTGCTTAAGGGCTTGTTTGCCAGCGGCAATATGCTGCTGGTGGATTTCAAGATCGAGTTCGGACTGTTCAAGGGCGAGGTTATCCTGGGTGATGAATTTTCGCCCGATGGTTGTCGTTTGTGGGACAAAGACACCCGCGAAAAGCTGGATAAAGATCGTTTCCGTCAGAATCTCGGTAATGTCGTGGAGTCCTACGAACTGGTAGGCAAGCGGCTCGGGCTGAGTTTCTGAGTCCTGATGGGCGCTATGCCCGTGTGTCCTGCATCACGCTAAGGGGCTCCGGCCCCTTTTCTTCAGCCAAATTTTGGCCCAGTCCGCTTTCAATGTGGCAGAACTGTTCTATGCTTGTTAAAGCTTGCCGGAGATAGGCATTTTTGCGCCGAGTACAATTAACTTTCAGAAAATCAGGAGCTTGACTGTGATTGAACGTCGCATGTTTGAACGCACATCGACCTCGGTAAGAGTAGAAATGAGTCATCCGAGCTTCGGTACGATTGTGGGATTCACCAAGGATATTTCTGATGGTGGTGCACTTGTCCAGATTGAAAACCAGCCTAATCCGCCGGTCGGTACCGAGGTGATGGTGCGTTTCAAGAAGGCCGTAGGGCCTATCAATATTGATCCGGTGAAGATGAAGGTCGTTCACCAGCTGCGTAATACCATTGGCTTGATGTTTGTGGGCCGTTAATTCTTTCTCTGGGCTGACGCATGTCTGTGTCAGCCGCTCAGGAAACAGCGGACAGTGCCTAGCGACACTGTTCCGGTTTCAATATCTCTGCACCGGTTTCCCTCATATTCTCAGCCAACTGATTGACATCGGTACATTCAAGTTGAGGATTTTGCTCCAGATCCACTTGCACCAGCTTCAATAACCCTAACAGTGGCGCAACATCGTCAAGTTGATTTTTACGCAGGACAAGGACTTTCAACTGCGTCAGCTTAACGAGTGGTGCTAGTGTGCGTAGCTGATTTTCGGCCAGGTTAAGCTCTTGCAATGCACCAAACCGCTCCAGCCCCGCAAGGCTGGCAATGCCGGCATTGCTGCAATTCAGTAAGGTTAACTGTGAGGCGCCGGTGATTTTTTCATCCGTTATGGTTTGCTCTACACACCGGCGAAGGTTGTCGTCAGCTATTTGATAGTCGGTAAACAAAGGCGCCGGTGTATAAACAACATTGTCATTGACGCTGACAGAATAACTGCACGCTCCTGCCAGGCATGCGCCAATCAACGCTAACAATCTGCCCATATAAAAAGAGTTCATTGCAATAATATCCGCCTAATATGTCATAGGAATGTCAGACAGTAGTCTATTAAAAAAACAATTTAATATCGCTATCCAACCTAAAGCTGAACCCATGCTGAATCTGACAGGGTTGCTAATACTAAAACCAAACGACTGAACCGCCGAATGGCGTTCTGGTCTATTGTGCCGATAAAACTTTGACAAAACACCATTTAATTTTCTTAAAATACTGATATCTTGCTAACCAAATTCCATCATCTGTCCCACAAGAGGAAGCTTCATGAAACCGTTGATTGCATTATTGTCCGCATTGTTTTTATTCGGTTGTATGTCAACAGACCCTTACACCGGTGAACAAAAAGCCAGCAACACAGCAAAGGGTGCAGGAATCGGTGCTGTAGCCGGTGCCGTTATCGGTGCTGCATCCGCGAGCAAGAGTGACCGTAAAAAAGGTGCATTGACTGGCGCATTGGCCGGCGGTGCTATTGGTGGTGGTGTCGGTTACTACATGGATCGCCAGGAGGCGGCATTGCGTCAGCGCTTGCAGGGTAGCGGTGTTCAGGTACGCCGCGAAGGTGATAAGATTTATTTGATTATGCCGGGCAATATCACCTTTGATACAGGCAGCGCCGTTATCCGTTCTGACTTCTATGATGTATTGGATTCTGTGGCTCTGGTATTAGCTGAATTCAACAAGACCGCAATCAAGATCAGCGGCCACACCGATTCCACTGGCGGCGCACAATTGAACCAGACATTGAGTGAGCAGCGTGCAAACAGCGTACGCAATTACCTGTCAGAACGTAAAGTGGCTGCGGGTCGTATCCAATCTTATGGTTATGGACCACGCTACCCCATTGCAACCAACGATACTGAAGCCGGTCGTCAGGCAAACCGTCGGGTTGAATTGGAATTGTTGCCGCTTGAGTAATATCAGAGTGTGTTAAAAGAAGCCGCCCTTTGAAGGCGGCTTTTTTTATGAATGGCTCAGCGATTTATTTTTCATTTCCATCAATAAAGCATGCAGCATTTCGGTAGACAATCCATGCAGTACCAGTCGGTGACCTGCACGCAAGGTGCTCATTGGCACCAGGGGATGTTTGTTATTCAGCAGGATAAGGTGTTCCGGTGACTGTAATATTGTGGCGACGTAAATCCCGATTACTTCGTCCAGTTGCAGCGAGTTGGAGGCCCGCCAGAAATCATTGTCAGTCAGGAATAACTGGTACGTCGGCGTAAACAACTCGATTGCCGTTTGTAAATCAATGAAATTTGTCCAGCGGTTGGGCAACGAAGGTAAAGCCAGATCCGGTTCATGAATCATACTGAAATCAGGGTTGGATACTGGCGCCAATGCCAGTCCTTGATCGCGCAGCCCCTGATTCAACCGAATAACAAAATTAAATAAATTCAAATCGTGTTTAAGAAACAACTCATCTTTCAAATCATCCAGATTTTTGGGTTCCAGGGGATCGGTGATGGTCTTTACGGGCGCATTGGCCGCGATAAACCCCAGGATCTGTGAACCCAGGTGGAAGTGTCGCAAGACCAACCAGTTGGCTTCGGGCGTAACAAAATATTTCAGGCCGGTGGCGAGAATCCAGTGAAGTAATTTTGATGCGGCCCAGTGGCGTGGTAATACAGATTTCAGGATTTGTATCAATACGATAAACGTGCGTGCGATGGGACGCGCGAAGGGCAAAAGGAACTGTCGTGATCGTGAGCCTGAATCAGTGAGCCATGCGGTCTTAACGTGATCGGGCAAGGGCGTGCTGCGATCCAGGTACAAGGCCAGCCAGGGATTGGGATCACGGGGATCAAATGCTTCCTGAAGAAAAGGCGGAAGCGGTGCATCCTGTTTCATGTTATTCCTCCAGAATGTGATCAAATTGCATTTGATACAGTTGGGCTGTGCGCTTGGCTGTTTGCAATATCAACTTTGCGGCGCGCGGATTGATGGCCAGGGTTATTTCAACTGCTTTAAGCCAGCGCGCGAGATGATGCTCATCGTTAGCGCCGTGATATTCGAGGAAACGAAACGCGCTGGACGGCAAGTCGACGTGTTTGCGCAACAGGGGCAATAGCGCGGGGATAATACGTTGTCCCGTGCCTTCAATAATGTAAATGGCTCCCAGCAAACCGACTGGATCGGGAGACGCAGCCAATGCATGAAGATACGTATTCAAGGCATCGCCGCCGGGATTACGACGCAGATCATCCAGTGCTGTAGTGCCGCCGGCAGCCAGATAATCCTGATACAAAATCATAAAATCATTTTGCTCATCGCCCGCGTGAGTTTCGATCAATTCACCCAGTACTGCATAATCTTCACTGAGAGACTGCACAGCTTCGCGCATCCATTTACTGCCCTCTCTGACTTGCGGAACCCATTGCGCTGTCCATTGACGATAATCATCCTGAGTAAACTTCCGGGAGACCAGTTTGTGAATCACGGGACTGCGCCAGACATCGGAACGATAGTTGTGCCAGATATTTGCCAGGCTCGTCAGAAGCTCGCGCAAATGATCGGGAGCGGTGCGTGGATCGTGTGGTGCCTCAATGACGGGGAATGGCGGATGGTTAACTGGCTCGGCGATAGTGCCTGGTGCTGGCGAAGGTTTCACTTCTGTATCGGATGACTCTACGTCAATCAACATATAAGCCGCACTGATGCGACCGGACTCGGGAATAAAGCAAAAAATTTTCTCGCCCGGTTTCAGTTCCCGCGTTTCCAGAAATTCTGCCAACATTATAAAAATAGAAGCAGCTCCGGTATTGCCGCGGGTGGTGAGGTTGCTGTACCAGCGTTCGCGGGGAATGCTTAATCCGGCTTTGTCCAGCAATTCCTCAACAACCGGAATAAAACGTTCGGAGGAGTAATGACAAAGAAAGTGATCAATGGCCCGGGAATCGATCCAGCCCTCACTCACCAGCTTTACATATTCATGGATACTCACGTCGAACAAATGTGGCAGTAAGCGAATGTCCTGGCGCAATGAAAGTGCGCCGGCAGCTTCAGCTTCGCTACTGGAGGGAAAATCAAGAAAAGAGGTTTGTCGATCTTCTGTTAAGCCTAGTTGCATACAGACGGGATAGTCACCGGCAAAACTTTTCTGGTGAATCCAGTTTAACTTTAAGCGGACGGGGCGCGTTGATCCAGGTTTGCGGGTCAACAATAGCGCACCTGCACCGTCTGATAGCATCCACCGTAAAAAATGTGCATCAAAATCACTGTGGTACCCGCGTGGTGCGAAACGGGATTGCTTGAACATACGCGACGGCAATTCTGCCGCAGCGACCAATGCCTGTTCATGACCATTGAGTTCAATTGCCTGTGCGGCAAATGCCAGGGCACTGACACCGGCGGCACACACACCAAGGCTTGAAAGTGTTTCCATGGGCGGTGCGCCCAGTTCGCCGTGAACCATGGCGGCAAAACCTGGTATAAGCGCATCGCTACCAGAGGCGCCCACCGCTAACAAACTGATGTCTTGTATAGTGGTCTGGCTGCGATTCAGGCAATCCTGTATGGCGTTCACGGCCATGCGTGTATGGGACACGCGCGTGTTGCCCTGTTCGTCGATGGCGTAGTAGCGAGTCTGAATGCCGTTTTCTTTGAGAATTTTTTGTTTGATGCGTTTTGACAGTCGATTGATAGGCGCAATAAACGCATCCATCGCGTCATTGTCCACCGGATCGCCGGGCAGAAAATAACCGGCTGCATCGATATAAACCTGATTAAAACGAATAGGCATAAGTTGTCCTTAATAATTTACGATTGACGAGCGTGCCATTTTTCAAGCTGTGGTGCGGCAGCGTCATCAGGAAGGCTGGTGCCCAACAGGCGATCCATAAAAGCAAACATAAAACCGAAGTTACCCTTGAAGCAGGCGTGGTGCAGGTGATGACGGCGACTTGCCTGAAACCAGGGCTTGGTTCCATGCGGATAAATTTCATAATTCGAATGACCAATACTGTTGAACAATAAACTCAATAAAGGCAGGGTAATCAGTGCAGCAATGCTGAAATCGTGTACCCACATGGGCCAAACAATCACATTGCCCAACAACATGGCTTCCACCGGATGGAAGCTGTAAGTAGACCAGGGTGTAGTTACCACCGAGCGATGATGGGCGAGATGGAATTGCCTTAACCAAGGCGTATGCAACAAACGGTGGGTAATATAAAAATGCACCTCATTCCAGAATAACAGGGCGAGTATTTCCAGGATAACCTGCATGACGGATGGCTCAAGAGCAAGGTTTACCCAACCCAGCTGCAGAAAGCCCCAGGGCAGCAATAGGCCCACACCAAAAATCAGGATAGATGATAAAGACAATCCGACTTCACGTTGCCATTGTCCTTTGGTGAGCGGCCGGGGGTCGAGCTTTTGGCCGATGCCCCATGCAGGCAGGAGACGTTCAGTCAGCAACCGGGTCAGGCACCCATAAATGAGGTAGATGCCGGCAAAGAATACCGTTCCCGCTATTACAATCTGCCATGCCGAAGCCGTCAGGAAAAATTCGCGCATAAAACCAACCCTGAAAAAATGATCGCCGTTCACTGGCGTAATGCGTGCCTATACTGCGCAGTCTGTGGGTAGGGGTCAAATCTTTTTCGTTAATTTATGAACCGGGCGGAAAAACAATACCGAAGGTTTTAGCTGTTGATACTCTACGGGCAAAGCGCGGTAATAGAAGAGGGATCATTGATAGATTTCAATGGTAATTTGGCCTGGATCGCGACGCTCATTCCGTTTCAGGCCGCGTTCGGTTAACACCGAAAGGCAGCTGTTGACCATACCGCTATTACCACACAACATGACTTGGGCATTGTTTGCCGTCAGGGTTAAGTCCAACAGATTTTCTACTTCGTGGCTTAACAAAAGATCCGGAATATGTTGCGTAAAATGCGGTGTATCCGCTTCCCGGGTAACAGAATAAAAATAATGGAATTGCTGCGAATGCGATTGCTTGATGTGTTCCAATTCCTTGTGGTGTGCCATCTCACTATGGTCACGTATCCCGTGGATAAGTATCACCTGTTCAAAGCTTTCCCAGGGGTCAACGGTGCGCAACATGGACAGGAACGGGCTCAGCGCTGTGCCGGTGGCACACAGCCACAGTTGTTGGGCTGCTGGTACCAGTGACAGGACAAAAAAGCCCCCGGCTCTGGGGCTGCTGATCACCTTGTCGCCCGGTTGCAGTTGAAATAAACGTGGCGACAACAGGCCGCCTGTTACACGATTAAAGAAGATTTCCTGGACAGGTTTGCCGGGCGGGTTCACCAGAGAGTAGGGACGAGTGACCATTTTGCCGTTGATCTCCAGCCCCAGATTAACAAACTGACCGGCTTCAAATTCGGGTAAATCCAACAACAACCGCAGGGAACAGAGGCGATTGTTCCATTGATGTCGCTCTACAATGGTGCCAGTTAACCAATTTGGCATATCCGCTCCTGATAACAGCTCACGTTCATCATGCTGCTTCTTGATAAGCATAGCCGCCTTCGGCACTCCGTGCCTTATCGACGCGCATCTGCGCTATTCCGTTCTGGCAGCTTTAAGAAAAAGTGCTTATTAATCAATTAGATGCCCCACCGGCTATAGGAGGGTGCTAAATTTTTAGCACAAGGCGCTTGACTTATATTTTATCGGTGCTAGTTTTTTAGCATGATGCTAAAAAACTAGCATCGTTCACTGAATCACATTGATGGAAAGGTTATGGCAAAAGATCCCTTGCACAATCAGCTCAGTCGGCGCGAACGCCAGATTATGGATGCCCTCTTTGAGCGGGGCGAGCTCTCTGCCCAGGATGTTCGTTCAGCTATTCCTGACCCACCGAGTTATTCTGCTGTACGTGCATTGATCGCCAAATTGGTGGAAAAGAAATTAGTCGCTTACCGGGAAGACGGGCCGCGCTACATTTATTTCCCTGTTGTTGAACGCAGCGAGGCGCGCGCCAATGCATTACAAAAATTGATCAAGACGTTTTTCGATGGCTCAACGGTTGCCGCCGTCAATGCGCTGCTGGGAATGAACAAGCAGCAATTGAGCGAGGCAGAAATTACCGAGTTAAAAGCCGCGATCGAGAAAGCCAAAAAGCAATAATAAATGAGAGGCAGGTATGGCCACAGAAAGTGCATTAAGCATACTGACACTGTTGCTGATCAAGCCGTTATTGATCATTCTCATTGTTGTCGCCGGATTATTTTTGCTACGCAAAAAATCGGCCGCCCTGCAACACTTCTGGCTGGCGAGTGGTCTGCTGGCGTTATTATTGCTCCTATTATTATTCAGTTTTTTGCCGGAGATTCAGTGGCAGGTAATCCCTTTTGCTGAACAAACATCGCCTGTTTTAAATGCACTGTATGACATAGCTAACTGGTTCAGCGATTCCGAAAATTTGCTAGTGATAGTAGCGCTTTATTCACTGGGCTTGTTCTGGCTGTTATTTTATTTACTGCTCGGGATTTTCGGGGTTGCACTGCAAACCCGTCGGGCAAAGCCCTGTGACAATAGTGAATTGCAGCAGATCCTGGCTGAGTTATGTGAAGAGATGGACGTGGCTGGCCAAGTGACTTTGCTCTCCAGCAATGCGGTGAATTCGCCGCAAATGTGGGGTGTTTTTCGCCCGGTCATTATGTTGCCCACGGCAGCGAATCATTGGAGTAGCGAACGTAAATTATCCGTGCTGCTACATGAGTTGGGGCATGTGGCGCGCTACGATTGGCTAACCATGCTGCTGGTGAAACTGTGTTGCGCGTTTTTCTGGTTTTTACCCCCGGTGTGGTGGTTGGCAAGCCGCTTGTATCACTACGCCGAAATTGCTTGTGATGACTATATCTACCGTTTGCATAACAACTGGCAGCTGCGTAACAAAGAAATTGTTTACGCGGAGAATCTGCTGGCCATGGCGCAGGCAGAAAAAACCCCTCCCGAACCGGCGTTGCCCATGGCAGGACATTCGCCGGTGTTTTATCGCATAGAAGCCATTCTGGATCGCCGTCGCGAGCGCAACAATGCCACGCCGGAAGCAAGACAATATTGGGTGTTGGCATTGCTGATGTTGCTCTTGCCCCTGGCCAGTTTGCAACTCATGCCGATACAGCAGACGTTGATGGCGCAGGTTTTAAAGATTCACTTGTCGAATGTTGCTGGCAATGATGCCGCCCCCATTGCTGCAGAAAAAAGTATGACACCGGTATATCGGCTGGATGCGGATACCTTGCGCCAATTAAAGCAACAGTTGCATGTAGGAGAGTCACCCAGCCTGCCTCAGGAAGCACTTATTGTGACTGCCAGCCGTGATCTTGGGCGCCCCGCTAATGAACGGCAGTCCATCAGCCCTGTGCAGCTTCCGCAACCGTTCATCCAGATGCAGGGCTATATGCCGGCAGAGATGGTGATCCCCACCTATCCGCGCAATGCCCTGGACCGTGGGACGGAGGGCGAAGTTATCGTTTCATTTTCCATCGCCGAGGATGGATCTATCTTTGCCCCGCGTATTTTACAATCGCAACCCCGCCAGGTATTCGACAAGGCTGTACTGACCGCTTTAAAAAAGTCCCGCTACCATCCGCAGATTATCAACGGCGTTCCCGTCATTATCGAAGGCGTGACAGAAGTATTTACCTTTCAGATCCAGCAACCCCTCATCGCTGAAAAACGACGACGATAATCTGATTTTATCCCGTTAAACCTACCGCTTTTTTGCCCGTACCGGGACGGGGGAAGTCATGCCCGGAATTTGTTAAACCTTTTCATTGTTAATGAGGATCATCCTATGACTACACTTACCTTGGCCAACCCGTTTGTACGTTTGTTGGGAATTTTACCGGCTGCATCTGCTGCGACTTTGTTGATTTTGTATCTGATGCATCAGTTGGTACACACAGATTTTGTTGACATTATTGAACCGGAAGACGACGAGGCAATTACAGCATTTATTAATGATGCATCCACCGACATTAACAACAGATATGAAAATCTGGACAAGCCCGTCAAGCCGCTGCCGCCAACAACACCGCCGGAAGCGCCGGAACTGGACCCGGTTGATCCAAACGTAAAAACGACAACGCAGGGTTTGTTGACGGTTGTCAAACCGGAAATCGATGTTCAGCTTGACGGTTCTTTCGGTGATCGGGCGATGCCATTTATTAAAGTACAACCCAATTACCCCACCTCTGCATCCTCGCGCGGTATTGAAGGTTATGTTGATGTCATGTTTGACGTGGCGCCAACAGGGGCGACCGAAAATATTCGGATCATCAACGCGGTTCCTTCAACTATTTTTAACAGCAGTGTTATCCAGGCGATTAAACGCTGGAAATACAAACCCAGGATGGTCAATGACACACCGGTTAAATCCTATGATGTTCGCGAGCGCATTACCTTTGAACTGGCAAAAGGTTAAAGAAACCGCCAACAAATATCGACTTTACATTGACTACCTGATCAACATGTCGCAGCGATTCTTCATGAGGTGATTGTCCTCAGTGCGAGCAGGATGGATAATGGCCCACCCTGCTACGCACTGGTCCATATTATGAGTGATATTCCACTTGCTATCTGTAGTTTACCTGTTGTTTGCAACGATGAGCATTATCGTGAACAAGCAGCGGCCTTAGCTCATCAATTGCAACAACCCTTGTTGCTCAACGCAGAGCCACAAGTGCTGACGCAGAGTGAGTTCATTTTACTTCTGAATGAACAGGGCATTGCGTTACAACAAACGGGACGCAAAGCACCGGGGCCGATACGCGCTGAGTTTGTGGAAGGAGCTGTTGATCATCGGCGTAAATTTGGCGGTGGGAAAGGGCAATTGATTGCCAAGGCTGTGGGGGTCAAAACGGGCGTCTATCCACGCGTATTGGATGTAACGGCAGGCCTGGGAAAAGACGGATTTGTACTGGCCACGCTTGGTTGCTCTGTGCAGTTACTGGAACGATCTCCGGTAGTTTTTGCGCTGCTGCACGACGGGCTGCAGCGTGCTTATGAGGCCGCGCAAGTTGCCGATCCAACGTTGTTGGCGATTGTGCAGCGTATGGAATTGATAGCGGGTGACAGCCGCGAATATCTCACCCGGCTGGATGAGGCTGAGCGGCCCGATGTGATCTACATGGATCCTATGTTTCCCGAGCGGGAAAAATCTGCAGATGTAAAAAAAGAGATGCGTGCGTTTCAGTCACTGGTAGGAAAAGATGACGACGCAGGTGAGTTATTGGCGTTAAGCCTGGTGAAGGCACGCTACCGGGTTGTGGTTAAGCGGCCGCGTAAAGCGCCGGTAATATCCGCACACGAACCTTCTTATCAGCTGAAGGGGAAATCCAGTCGCTACGATATTTATGCGCTAAAAAAACTACCTGAACAATTATAGTTTTCCCGGTAAGTTCAGCTGATTAGTATTCTGTTTCATCTGCCATTTTTAAAGCGTTAGCTGCCGGTTCGCGTACATGATTGAACAGCATTGCCAAAAAGAGTAAGCCGGCAAAACCTGTCGCCAGGATAAAGCCGTAACGGACGTGACCAAAAAGATCACCAACTGCACCCATTAACAGTGGCCCCAGTGCAGCGGAAACTGCAGTGAAAAACAGAATTACCCCGGCCACAGTGCCGTGCTCGTTTTTTTGAAAACAACTGATTCCCTTTGAATTCAAGGTTGGATAAATCATCGACATAAATAGACCCGATAAGGGCAACAGAAATACGGCATAGCTTACGCCGCCAAGCATGCTACCCAGAAAGCACAGGAATATAGCTCCGCTGAATACCATCATCACCAGCGTCCAGGACAATTTGGTCAACACCCAGGCACCTAGAAATCGTCCTGAGGCGCGCAAAATAAAGAAAATGGTCAAGGCCCATGTTGCAAGCCAGGTCATAGAACCCGTGTAATCCGCAAGAAATGTCGGCATCCACACGTAGATGGCTACTTCTGTTGCTACATAGAGTGCAATAGCCAAAGAAAAACCTAGCGCATACGGATCGCTAAACATCCTAAATGTGCGCCCTGGATCAATGGGGGTATACGCTGTCTGTTTGGTCTGTGGATATTTAACAAGGCTGGCTGTGATAATCAGTAGTACGCAGATGATACCGGCGAACAGGTATAAATATTTCCATGAGACCCCCGCCGTCAGTAAATAAGCTACGATGGCCGGCCCGATAATCGCACCTACGCCGAAAAATCCTTCGACCGCATTCATTGTGGCGGTGTGCGCTTTGGTGGATGTGGAAATATCACCAATTAACGCCAGCGCACCCGTTTTGAATATGCCTATGGCGCACCCGGAAAGTAGTAGCAGTGCAACAAAAAACTCAAAAGCGGTGCCGACGATAAACAAGGTGCAGGCGAGAGCAAACAAGGTGAGACCAATAATGATGGTTGTCTTGCGGCCAAAGCGGTCTGCCAGAAAACCGAACAATATCCCACTTAATGCGATAGCAATCATCGGCGCATAATGGAAAGCACTTGCCTGAGTAAGTGTGAGCCCGAATTCCTTGATAATTTGGGGGATGATGACACCGACCGCATCTGTCGTCATGGCAAACATCAAAAACATCAAATAGGTGAGCCACTTGATGAGCCTGAGTTGTTGGTGTCCGTGACGGAGCATATCAGTGACCCTCATTATTATTGGTTTTGCTTATTTACTGACTTGACCGTGTGATGGCCGGGCGCAGGCGCGGTTCAACACGGCAATAAAACAGTTGACTTAATTAATCACAGTGGTTTAATTAAGTCAACCATTTGTTCACCATTGCTCGGAATGAGGTGGTGGAAAGGTAAAGGATCAGGCAATGGGAGCGCGTCGCGCTATGGCCTGTCCGCATGAGAACGAGGGGATTGAGCATGAGTAAGGGTAGTAACTCCACTGGCTTACGCCGATACAACGAACGGGTGTTGATCACTGCGCTTCGCAAGATGGGGCAGGCTTCAAAATTGGAATTGGCACGTTTGTCCAATTTAACCCCGCAGGCGGTAACACGCATCATCGACGATCTGGAAGCTGCGGGATTGGTGAGGCCTGAGGGACGGCGGTTGGGCGGATTAGGCCAGCCTTCGATGTTATATACCATTAACCCACAAGGCGCATACTCCATCGGGGTTAATGTGGGTCGGCGGGATATTCAATTATTGCTTGTTGATTTCGGTGGTGTAGTAATTAAAAAAATTGCCCATGAATTTGAATGTCCGGAACCGGATTTTTTACTGGAAAAAATTCAAACAGGTATTGCTCAGCTTACCGAACACTTGCCCGCTGCGGAGGTGAGTAGATTGGTGGGGGTTGGTGTGGCAATGCCTTGGTTTATGGGAGCTTGGTCCAAAGAACTTAATATGAGCGAAGTATTGGCCAAGCGGTGGAATGAAATTAATTTCGACAAGGAGGTGGCCCGGCGAACCAAGCTACCGGTCTTTTTTGAGAATGATTGCTCTGCAGCTGCTATTGCGGAATTGCAATTCGGGCAAGGTATAGATATTGCTAATTTCCTGTATATTTTTATTGGAACATTTATTGGCGGCGGCGTAGTGCTTGAGGGAAATCTGGAAAGCGGTGTTCATGGCAACTCCGGGGCATTGGCGTCCATGCCTGTATCACCTTCACGATTAAAT
This sequence comes from Cellvibrio sp., assembly GCA_035490615.1. Taxonomy (GTDB): domain Bacteria; phylum Pseudomonadota; class Gammaproteobacteria; order Pseudomonadales; family Cellvibrionaceae; genus Cellvibrio. The sequence continues at coordinate 38,710 of DATJLH010000066.1, read as the reverse complement.
TCAACACCTGCAATTGAAGGGCCGTTTGAAACTTTAATTAATCGGGCATCACTTTTTGTGTTGCGGCGTCACCTGAATGCCAACGGCATCCCCATTAATAGCATTTCGCAAATTCATGATGTATTACCCAAGGCCCGACTTTATATTGATGAATGGATACTGGATTGTGTCGATGCGCTGACATTTTCCATCTTTTCAGCTACGGGAGTTCTGGATTTTGAAGCTATTGTAATCGACGCAAATTTGCCGCGGGATATTATTGGCGAATTGGTGAATAAAGTCAGTGATCGTGTAAAAGCCATTACCCCTAATGGTGTCTTTGTGCCCGATGTTTTGCTGGGAAAAATCGGGCCTGATGCGCGGGCGATTGGCGGTGCGATCCTACCCTTTTATGCCAATTTTTCGCCTGACAAAACGGTGATGTTAACGGGCGGAATTCCGCAGAAGATACCGGGCTAGTGTCATAAACGCAGGATTATTAATACGATAATCTCTACAAAGGTGGGTTGATATGTTACAGCTGGACGATAAATGGGTGTGGGATTTCTGGTTTGCCAAGGATGGGGATGAGTACCACATGTTCTATTTGCAGGCCAATAAATCGTTGTTGAATCCGGAGCTAAGACACTGGAATGTTTCCATTGGCCACGCTGTTTCAAAAGACCTGAAACAGTGGACGGTATTACCCGACGCTATTGCACCGACGACAGATAACGATGAAGCACCGGATTCCTACACGACCTGGACGGGTTGTGTTATTAAAGTTGAGGATACCTGGTTCATGTATTACACCGGGACCATGCGCGCAGAAAAAGGATTGGTGCAGCGTGTTTGCCTCGCACAGTCTCAAGACCTGACACACTGGAAAAAATATAGCGGTAATCCGGTGGTGGAACTGGACACTCGATGGTACGACGGATTAAAACTGGCCTATTGGCATGATGCATCATGGCGCGATCCTTGGGTCGTTAAAGATCCTGAGAAAAATTTATACCATATGTTTATTACCGCGCGCGCCAACACCGGCGCGCCAGATGGGCGAGGAGCAGTGGCTTATGCATCCTCCGAAAATTTGATTGATTGGACAGTGGGTAAGCCATTTCTGGCGCCCGGTTGGTTTGGCGAAATGGAAGTGCCACAGATAGAAAAGATAGGTGAACGTTATTACTTATTCTGCTCAGTGTCCGCTCGCTTTCACTCAGAATTACATCGCCAGCAAGCTAGCTGCGTACCGCAGACCGGCGTGAAATATTTTGTTGCTGAAAATTTTTATGGCCCTTTCACCTGTTTGGGCAACGGCTTTCTGACCGGCCCGGCACAGGAAGGTCTTTATTCTGGTCGAGTCGTTCAAGGGCCCGATAAGGAATGGTACCTTATGGCATTCATGGGCAATGATCGCCAGGGTAATTTTGTGGGAAGTATTATTGATCCGATAAGGATCGTGCAAACCGCTGAAGGTGAGCTGCAGCTTATCTGATGTGTTGACTAAGGTTAGGCCCTCGGATGTGGCGGCTCGTTTCTGAGAGCCGCTTGATACACATGCCGGGATTTGTCCCTCCCGCTCTCAAGCTCTACCCCCCCCTTATACACCTACCTATAACCGCGGAAACGGCATAACCCATCTAATTTTCATAGCAAAGAATTTTATCTATCGATTGATTTAATTAAATCACAGTGATTTAATTAGTTGCTCGTCCGGAGTCATCCCTGTCGGACCCGGGCTGGCGATCCACAATCATAATAATCGAGGAACTCAGCATGACATCCACTACACGATTTGCTCCCAGCGTAATGATCCTCGCCATGGCCGTCGCGCAGCAGGCAACTGCTCAAGATGGCCAGGTATCAGCATCAATAGAAGAAGTATTTGTGACCGGTATTGCGCGGCCTGGTGTGACCCGGTTGGATGCCAGTGTTTCTGTGAGCGCACTGCCCGGGGCAGACGTTGACAAGATGGCGCCGCGCTCTATTGGCGAAGTATTCAGAAGTCTGCCTGGTATTCGTTCGGAATCTTCTGGCGGCGGTGGTAACGCCAACATCACCATTCGCGGTATTCCCCTGGCAACAGGTGGTTCCAAATATATGCAGCTCCATGAAGATGGGTTGCCGGTACTGGAGTTTGGCGATATCAATTTTGCCAATACCGATAACTTCATGCGTTTTGATACAACGGTTGAGCGCGTGGAATCCATCCGGGGCGGCTCTGCGTCCACGCTGGCAAGTAACTCGCCCGGTGGCATCATCAATATTTTGAGTAAAACGGGTAAAGAGGAAGGCGGTAGTGCCGGGATTTCCTACGGCGTGGATTATGAAGAATTCAGAACAGATTTTGAGTATGGCGGAAGGCTGACTGACACCGTGTACTTTCATATCGGTGGATTTTTCCGGGATGGTGAAGGCGTACGCGAAACCGGCTTCAATGGTGACAGCGGCGGGCAAATCAAAGTGAACCTGACCAAGGAATTGGACAACGGTTTTATTCGCTTCTACGGTAAAAATCTTGATGACAAAATGACAACTTACTTGCCTGCACCTGTGCGTGTGAAAAGCAATGGCAGTTTCGGACCCCTGCCAGGTTTTGATGCAAGCACACAGAGTCTGCATAGCGAATCAACCAGCCGGATTACCACATTTGATCAATTTGGTAATCCGGTTTCCCGTTCGGTTTCTGATGGCATTGAATCGAAAGTAACGGCGTTTGGCTTCGAGTTTGATAACGAAATTGCCGAAGGTCTGACGCTGAATAATAAATTCAGGAAGTCCAGTATCAGTGGAGGGTTTATTTCACCCTTCACGGATGGCTTTGCTGGTGGCACGGATACCATCGCTAACAAAGGCGCCGTATTGTGTGACGGTGCGAGCGTTGGTGGTATCGCCCTGGACTGCTCCGGTGGTGTCAGAGCAACCATTAATGGTGAGGCCGCGGACGTTGATCAATTAGCGTTTACCAACTTGATCTTCGACACCACTTTTGATGATGTGGGATTGACAGTTAACGATTTCAAACTGACCAAGGATCTGGACCGGGTCATTATTACAGCGGGATATTATTATTCAAGACAGAATATTGATATCTCCTGGAACAGCTGGCACACCCGCATGCAAACCCTGAGTGGTTCCAATGCACAGAATATTCATTATGAAGCAATTGGTGCAGGCATTGATGCTAACGGTAACCCGGTGGATGTGGTGCTGGCAGATAACGGTGCGGTAACCCAAAGTTTCCTTGCATGGAACTGGGATCTGGAATACGTCACCAGCGCGCCTTATATCAATGTGGGATTTGAGCTCAGTGATCGTCTTATGCTGGATGTGAGTGCGCGGTATGACCAGGTCGAAGCGCGCGGTGTGCAGTTGCAGGGCTGCTGTGGCGGCAACGTTTCAACAGACCTCAATGGCAACGGTTCGGTGGGCCAATTTGACGTGATTGGCGGTGTGATAACCCGTCTTGACCGTGACGCATTGATGGAAAATTCAGGTGCTGTTTCTGCCGGATTTATCAATGGCGGTGTTCGTAGTCTGAACGAGCAGAATGCGGCGAGAACCAACGTTAACTACGATGCGGACAACACGTCTTATTCAGTTGGTGGAACATTTATTCTGACGGACGACTCCTCAATATTTGCACGCTTCAGCGATGGCGGCAGGGCAATAGCGGATCGGCTGACACAAGTTGCCGGCACCTTGAATCCAGACGGTTCCCTCACTCGCACAACCGATGGATACGATAATGTTCAGCAGTTGGAGGTTGGTTATAAATTAATGGCTTCCGATTGGTCATTCTTTGCCACATTTTTTAATACGACTGTTGAAGAAACCAATGCCGAAATTACCTCAGGCCTGACGTTTGTAAGGGAATATGAAGCCAACGGCATAGAACTGGAAGGGAATTACGTCGTGACCGATAACTTGTCCATCAAAGGCAATGCAACTTGGTCTGATGCTGAAATCAGTTCCGACCTCACCAATCCGGCTGTCGTAGGCAACACACCGCGCCGCCAAGCCGATTTCATCTGGACAATTACACCTGAATACGTCATTGATCAATTTGCTGTCGGGCTGACCTTCCAGGGATCAACCGAGTTTTACCTCGGAGATAACAACGACCTCAAGCAGGACGCCTACAATCTGATCCATCTTTATGGAAACTGGAACATCACAGATACCTTCTCGGCCAGTATCAATGCCAATAATCTCACGGACGAATTTGTTATTACTGAAGCTGAAGAAACAACAGCGGTTGATGGTGGAATCATCCGTGCCCGTCCCCTGAGTGGACGTTCCATATCCGTCGGTTTGCGTTATCAATTTTAAATATTCTTGACGATATACGCCGCGTGTGACGCAAGTTGTACTGCTTGCGTCATATTGCTGCGAATAATTTTTTACTTAACATTGTTCGCAACACCGCCTCGTGTTGTCGGTGTCGCTCTTTCGTATTTATTTTGGGTCGAGGTCGTTGAGGCGGTTTTGCATGGTGCAGGTAGACAACAATCAGATATGGTTTGGCGGTATAGAGGCAGGCGGCACAAAATTTAATTGTGTAGTGGCCAATCAACATGCGGAGATACAAGCCAGCGCCACCTTTATGACCGATGTGCCCGATAACACGCTGGTGCAGGTCACGCAATTTTTTGCTAATGAACAAAAAAAGCGCGGGCCTCTTTCGGCATTGGGCATCGCCAGTTTTGGGCCGATAGAGCTGGACACAGGCGCTCCCTACTATGGGCATATCTTATCCACGCCGAAAGCATCGTGGTCTTATACCAATCTGGTGGGTTTTTTTTCCGATGCACTCGGTGTGCCCATTGCGATAGAGACAGATGTCAACGGCTCAGCATTGGGGGAAGCTGCGTATGGTGCTGCCAGGGGTTTAGATAACTTTGTGTATGTCACCGTCGGAACTGGTATTGGTGCCGGTGTGATTAGTCACGGACAGCTTGTTCGAGGCGCACATCACCCTGAGTTGGGCCACATGCTAATTCCGCAAGACAAGCACGACAGTTTTGCCGGTTGCTGTCCTTTTCACGGCAACTGCCTTGAGGGGCTTGCATCAGGTCCCGCGATGAAACAACGCTGGAATGCAGCGGCTGACGCAATCAGCGATGGACACGCGGCCTGGAAGCTGGAAGCCCATTACCTGGCGTTGATGTGCGTAAACATTACGAATTTATATGCACCGCAAAGAATCATCCTGGGCGGTGGCGTGATGAACAGGGCAGCATTGTTTCCGTTGATAAGAACCGGATTTTTGAATTTGATGAATGGCTACGGCCCCGATCAAATCCTGCAAAAGCCGCATGAATATATTGTTCCCCCCGGTATTGCTGGCGGAAAATCGGGGGTAATGGGTTCGTTGTTATTGGCAAAAAGCGCCTTCGAGCCGACCGGCACGCCGCTTCGCCTTTGATCGGGTTGAGGCGTTCACTGCGCCCGGGCCTGAATGAACGTGCCACACGGTCGTTTATCTATCGCTTGCTCCAGCGCTGTCCGTTTTTATCTTTTATCCAGTATTGGCTTAATTACCGGCTTTGTAGTATATACGCGCTCCTCTTGGGTCTGTGATGGGAGCCGGCCTTGTGCGACACCGCGTTTGTTCATAATGATCAGTTATTTGACCGCATTGCCGACGCGCTGGTTGAGGTCGGTTATATTGTCCTGCCCCAGGCTTTGCCTGTCTCGCTGGTGGATCAGTTAATAGCGCGATTGCACGCGCTGGATGACGAAGACTTCAAGCGCGCTGGCATCGGGCGCCAGGATGATTTTCAGATTGATACCAGCGTGCGCCGTGACCGTATTCGCTGGTTGCAACAGGAACATGCAGCCGAGGTGGCATTTTTGAAATGGATGGATGAACTGCGGCTCGCCCTGAACCGCCGTTTATTTATGGGATTAATGGATTACGAGTGTCACTTTGCCAGCTATGGCATTGGCGCGTTTTACAAAAAACATCTGGATGCGTTCAAGCGCCCCGCGCCCTTGTTACAAGCGCCGCTCCAGATTTCACCGCTTCAGGCGCAACCCAGTCGCGTGCTTTCAACCGTGCTTTATCTCAATCCGGATTGGCAGGCTGGCGATGGCGGAGAATTACGCCTCTACGACGAAGCCGATGCACTGGTGCTGGAAACCATCGCACCGGAATATAGCAAGCTGGTGATCTTCCTCAGCGAAAAATTTCCTCATGAAGTCTTGGTCGCCAAGCGCGAACGCCACAGTATTGCTGGCTGGTTCCGTGTCAGCGGACCGACGTAAACCCGCTCTTTTCACAAGACTTTGCTATTATCCAGAAGCGCCCTAAAGCTGTGCGTGCCGCATCACCATGGGGCGGCGGCTGTTGGGCGCGCGCCTTATGGCGGTGGATTTACTAGCCCGGCGCAGTGCTTACAGGAGAGATAGTTGGTTGGCAGGAGCTTTGCAAGCAAGCTGCTGACGGAGAAGTGATTTTTTCCGATCATCGTTTTCAGGCAACAGGGATTACTCTATGCAGATAGATTGGCGCACTTACTCTCCCGGTCATTTTTACGATGAACTCATCAGTTCTCCCGGTAACGCGCGCAAAGCGACCCGTCACCTGGCCAAATATTTAAGCTCGTTAACCGGCGATGAGTTACAGGAGCGCAAGCAGTCCGCCGAACTCGCTATCAAAACCATGGGGATCTCATTTACGGTTTATAGTGATGCTGGCAATATCGACCGCGCCTGGCCGTTTGACATTATCCCGCGCATTATCCCGCAAAAAGAATGGCAGAAAACCGAGCAGGGTTTGATCCAGCGTCTGACCGCTCTGAATTGTTTTATCAACGATATCTACAACGATCAGAAAATCATTAAAGACAAAGTCCTGCCTATGGCATTACTGGCGGACTCGGTCAACTTCCGCAAGGAATGTATGGGCATGAAGCCGGCCTTCGGTGTCTGGGCTCATATTTGCGGCAGTGATTTGATTCGCAACGAAAAAGGTGATTTTTTTGTCCTGGAGGACAATCTGCGCGTGCCCTCCGGTGTGTCCTACATGCTGGAAAACCGTAAAGTGACCAAACGGGTTTTCCCTGAATTATTTGAAAATCATAATATTGTTCCTGTCACCGAGTATCCCAATCAATTATTCGATACGCTTGCCGCATTATCACCGCGCCCGTTAGATCGTCCGGAGGTCGTGGTGCTGACGCCGGGCATTTATAACTCCGCGTATTTTGAGCATTCCTATCTAGCGCAGCAAATGGGTGTGGAGTTGGTAGAAGGCAGCGATCTGGTAGTGGAAAACGATTGCGTTTATATGCGCACCATCAAAGGCTTATCACGGGTAGATGTCATCTACCGACGCATTGATGATTTATTTCTCGACCCGGAAATGTTTAACCCGGATTCCATGCTTGGTGTACCCGGCTTGATGCGCGCCTGGCTCAAAGGCAACGTCGCCCTGGCAAATGCGCCCGGTGCCGGCGTGGCGGATGACAAGGTGATCTACACCTTTGTGCCGGCGATGATTAAATATTACCTGGGCGAAGAACCCATCCTGCCCAACGTGCCCAGTTACCTTTGCATCGATCCCAAGCAATGCGAATACGTGCTGGCCAACCTCGATAAACTGGTGGTGAAGCCAGCCAACGAATCCGGCGGTTACGGCATGATTATCGGGCCCCAAGCGAGCAAGAAAGAGCGCGATGAGTTTGCCTTGCGCATCAAAGCCAATCCGCGCAATTACATGGCGCAACCACTGATCTCATTGTCCACTGCGCCGATTCTCGCGAACAAAAATGCTGAGCCGCGCCATATCGATTTACGGCCTTTTGTTTTGCAAGGTAAAGAGCATTACGTCACGCCCGGTGGGCTGACACGAGTGGCCATGGTGAAGGGTTCCTACGTGGTGAATTCATCGCAAGGTGGGGGCAGTAAAGATACCTGGATTGTCGTTGAGGGGGATAAATAAATGTTATCTCGCGTAGCTGAACGTATTTATTGGTTGGGCCGCTACATGGAGCGCAGTGAAAATGTGGCGCGCATGGTGAATGTGAACTCCAACTTACTGCTCGACCTGCCACGCGGCGTCAAGGTGGGGTGGGGCTCGCTGATCGACATCAGCGGCACTGGCAACTATTTTAACCGCGATACTGATCAGGCTGATGAACGCACTGTCGTGCGCTTCATGCTGGCGGATAAGGATAATCCCTCGTCGTTATTAAATTCACTCAGCTGGGCGCGGGAAAATGCGCGGATCACGCGCGAGACCATGCCCATGGAAGCCTGGGAGTTGGTCAACGATCTGTATCACACCATCAAGGACAACGCTAATGCCATGAGCGCACGGCGCGAGCGCAGCAGAATGTTGTTGCATGTCATCAATCAGGTACAACAATTTACCGGTTTGCTGGCCGGCTGCATGACGCACAACGATGCCTATGACTTTATTCGCCTGGGACGCAACCTTGAGCGCGCCGACATGACCACGCGTATCGTGGATGCCGGCCTTGTGCATTTGTTGCCGCATTTGTCGTCTGGCAGTGGCAGTGGTAGTGACGTGTTGCAACCTTACAATAATGTGTTGTGGATGAGCGTGCTGCGCTCGTTAAGCGGTTATCAGATGTATCGCCAACATGTGCGCGACCGCGTAAACGCTAAAGATGTGGTGACATTTTTATTACAAAACGAAAATTTTCCACGTGCGGTGGCTCATTCACTGGGTGAACTGGAAGGGTGCCTGAAAAAATTACCCAACAGCAAAGCCGCGTCCAACACGGTCGCCAAGGCCATTGCCCATGTCAAGGCCGCCGACATACCGCAGTTGTTGGAAAAAGGGCTACATGAGTATATCGACGAGATTCAATATGAGATCGGTAACCTGCATTCTGTGATTACCGAAACCTGGTTCCTGCCGGTAAAAATAACCTCATCGCAAAAGCAATCGGCAGCCTGATTTGCGCCGATTTACTCGCTAAGCTTACCCTCCAGGAATCTGGCACAGCATCGTTTGTCGCCAGAATCCTTTCCTGTCACACAATGCCGAATCCTGTCTACACTGTTTGTTGGTAATAGGTTATCTTCTGGGACTGGAACGTTTGACTGGTTGTTTTCTCTTGGAGAGTGGTGATGAAAAAAATAACGAATGCCTTGCTTGCCGTTGTCTGTTTGCCGTTGATATTACAAGGGTGTGGCAGCGATGATGATGCCAACAGCGGCCCCGAACCTTCCGGGCCAGCCGTGTTTGAACCGGGCACCCACCCACGTTTTGATCCCGTTGCCCAGGATCTTCCCTTTAATACCGATTTGATCTTTGCGGCAGCCGCCACCAGTGACGGCACTGCAAATGTTGGCGCTGCTACCGATCCTGTCCGTGCCGCGTTAAATATGCTGGATGGCTTTTCCACTTCGGCATTTTTTGATGTGCTGATCCAGGGCAGCGTCAATGCAGCCACGGTCGTTCCCATGCAGACGGTTTTCCTGCTTGAAGTCGATACTGGGGGTAATGATGCGCTGAACCCGGCCAATGTGATTGGCCTGGTCGGTCCTGCCGCTTTTGATACCCAGGTGGTTTCCGTTGATGGCGGCACCAACAATGCCATTCGCATCCGTCCCACTGCGCCGCTCAAACCCAAAACAAAATACCTGGTCGTTCTGACGAATGACATCATGGATGCCGGCGGGCAGCCCTTGACACCCTCCTGGACTTACAACGCCCTGGGCGATCCTGAATACCCGACACTGGCCTCCCTGGTGCCAGTGCGCAATGCCATTCTTGGTTGGGAACAACTGGCTGCCGGTTTCCTGTCCGCTGTGACCGAGCTGACTGCGGCAGCGGCAACGGAAAAGCTGGTGCTCACCTACACCTTCACCACAACTGATCCTCAGGCACCGCTGGTTGCCATGGCCTCACCCCGTGCCGCAATTGCCGCAATGCAAATAGCCGCAGGTGAGGAACCGGCCACGGCAGTCAGTAACGTGATGACGCTGGATGGTATGGGCCTGTTGCCCACACCCAAGCCTCGGCCAGTGGGAATATCGGCAGATACCGGTCTGGACTTTGCGATCCTCACGGAAGGTTTGCTGGCCGGCAATGTGGGCTCCCTTTATACCGGGTATATCCAGTTGCCTTACTATCAAACCGGCCCGGACGGTTTGCCGTTTGGCGCGTTCCTGAGCCGCAACTGGCAGCCGGACACTACCTTGGCTGGCGCATTGGGTGTGACTGTCCCGGCGGATGTAGATGGCAGTTTCAACGTGACCTACCGTTATCCTTTTGCGGCCAGGACGGCGGATGAATCGGTACCCTTGCAAGTGACGCTGCCATCTGGAAGCCATGTGCCCGGTTACGCTGGCGTCCTGACCTGTGGCCAGATATACGCCGCCTCCGGCTACCCGGTGGTTATCTATATCCACGGTATCACCAGTGATCGCACTTCAGTGCTGGCGCTTGGCCATACTCTGGCCAGTCAATGTGTTGCTACAGTAGCTATCGATTTGCCCATGCATGGCATTCCTGCCACCAGTGCTTTTGTGAATGTCCTCAATACCGAAAAAAGCAGCATGATTCCCTTTAATATCCTCTACGGTGACAACGCACCGCGCGAGCGCCACTTCAACGTAGCGGGACCGGGCGGTGCACCGGCGCCGATGAATTTCGAAACACCAGGCGCGACCGACGGTTCAGGCGCACAGTTTATTAATCTGGGATACCTTGCCAACACCCGTGACAACAACCGTCAGGCGGTGATGGATTTGCTAAACCTCAATGCAAGCCTGGCAGACATCGAGGCAGCACTGCAGGACTCGCTTGCGGTCAGTTTTGACCTGGACCATGTTTATGTTGTGGGGCAATCGCTCGGCGGCATTATCGGCAGCGTATTCACCACAGTTAACCAGATGGCGATTGCCAACGACGCTCAGGTCGGGTTGGCATCCAACCTGAATCCGATTCGCGGTCTGGTTGCTTCTACGGCGGGCTCGCAGGTATCGCAGATCCTGGTAAATTCCGCCACCTTTGCGCCGGTCATCAATAATTGCTTGGCAGCGGCAGGCGTGAATGTTGGTACCAGCAACTATGAACGCTTCCTCTACGCCGCTCAAAGCACACTGGATTCCGGCGACCCGGTGAGCTTTGCGCAAACCCTGGGTATGTTGAATGTACCGGTGTTGTTACAGCAGGTTAATAACGATCTGGTCATCCCCAACGGCCCGGAAAGCGCGCCCCTGGCCGGAACCGAGGCATTGGCCGATCTGGTAGGTGCGGAGCAGTTGGATATCGGTATTGATCAGGCGCTGGGGCAGGGTATCGTGAAGCTCACCGCAGGTGATCATGCCTCACTGCTGCGTCCCGGCAGCCCGGCAACCGCTCATATCACAACAGAGCTGCAAACCCAGGTGGTAACCTTTGTGTTGAATGAGGCAGAGGTGACTATTGGTGCTGGTGCGCCGGAGAATATTGAGGCGCCGGAAGCTGAAGTGGTTGTTGATTGATATTGGCACGATGTGAGTTTGGCGTTAGGGCATGTATGTCAAAACCCTCAATTCAGGGATGAATTGAGGGAGCTACAGGGACGTATCCATGCGTTTTTGACATACATGCCCTAACGACAAGCGGATTCCAAAGTACTTACCTGCAACACAGTAGAAGCTATAAAACCGAAAGCGAAGAAGTATTGAAACTGTTGCGGCTGAACTTGCTCTTCACCGGTTGCAACGACTCGGTTGACTCTAACGGTATCTGCACATCCGTCTCATCATCGTGCGTCACTGCCAAACGGCGTTGTTCATGTTGGGAATGCCAAGCCAGGATCTTGTGATAGTTACGCACATTCTTGACGTAAGCCACCGGCTCCCAACCGCGCGCATAACCATGCTTGGTCTTGCTGTAGTACTGGCGTTTCGCCAGCAGCGGTAAATACTTGCGCACATCACTCCATTTATTCGGGTCGTCGCCGTGGATTTCCGTTAACACCCGCGCATCTTCCAGGTGACCCATGCCGACGTTATAGGCGGCCAGGGCCATATACACCCGGTCATCACCGGTTACCCGCGCCGGAATGCGGTCCAGTAAGTTGCGGAAATATTTCGCCCCACCATAAATACTTTGTGACGGATCGATACGGTCTTTTACGCCCATATCGCTGGCGGTGGCCAGGGTCAGCATCATCAAACCGCGCACGCCAGTGCGTGATTCGGCGGCGGGATTCCAGTGGGATTCCTGATAACTGATTGCTGCGAGCAGTTGCCAGTCCAGGTCAAATGTTGCGGCGGCTTCTTTTAAACCCTCTTCCCAACGCGGCAAGCGCTTTTCCAGCCGATAGGAAAAGAGCAGGGCATCGCCCGTGGTGACCTCAACGATGGGTTTATAAAACTGGTCGGTTAACGCGGCGAGTGTGCCGTCTTGTTCGATGCGCTCCAGGTAAGCCTGGGCTGCATCAAACAGGCTGGTATCGATACTGTAGGCGAAAGCCCAGGCCAGATCTTGCGCATCACTGATATCAAATGCCGTTTGCGCGCGTGGGTAGGCGTGGCGATTCAGGTCGTAGGAGTTGGAGTCGACGATGGCGTAATCTGCATGGCCTTTGTGGATCATCTCCAGCAACTCGATCATCTCCAGTGCCGGCTCTTCCCGCCAGGTGAGTTCGGGGTAGGTTTCACGCAACTCCTGTAAACGTTCGACGTGGGATGATTCAGAAATAACGACCAGGTCTTTGCCCATCAGGTCGAGAATACTGCGCGGCGCCGGTTGACGGCTGTTATAGACCAGCTGTTGCTTGACCTTCATAAACGGGCGGGTGAACTTCACGTCTTTACTGCGGGTGGGGGTGACGGTAATGCCGGCAGCGGCGAGGTGATTCTGTTCTTTGCCTACCGCATTAAAGATCCGGCTGAAGCTGTCTTCATCCTGTATAACCAGCTCAACCCCCAGCTCATCAGCAAAGCCCTTGACCAGTGAGTACTCAAACCCGGTCAAACCTTCGGGGCCTTCATAATAGGTGGTCGGGCCGTTGCGTGAGATAACGCGCAATTGGCCTTCGGTAAGGACTTTTTCCAGTGTGCTGGGCAAGTAGCTGCGTACCAGCATCAGTGAAATGGCAATGATGGACAACCCGCTGAACAGGTTGGAAATCATTCGTTGGGCGGCTTTGCGTTTGCCTATCTCCATATACGGTGTCTCCGGATTTACGGATGCCGAATCTATTCCATTGCTGACCCGTGCAAAATTTGCGCGATCTTAATGCCTCTTAACGTGCGCCGCTAGCTTGTTTTTCACTCAAAAATAGTGTAGCCCTTGAATGAAAATTAATCAATTTTCGCGCCAAACCCAGATTCCATCAGGGTTTTATCGACACCAGAAGCCGGTTAATCCAGTAAAAAAAATCTTCGAAAAAATTGTTTAAATTGGTAAAAAAACACCACAGGCTGTGTAAAAGTCAGCTGCAGACCACAAGCAGAGGGACAAGTGGCCATTACAAATGATGTTAACGGCCAGAGGATCAAGTACAATTGCGCCCTCTTTTAACACCCCCCGACGCTTGAGGCTCGTTCCCCTATGCTGATTCTGCGTGGCGCCCCCGCTCTTTCCACCTTTCGCACCCAAAAACTTCTGGCCTCGCTGCAACAACAGGTTCCCGCTGTGACGGGCATTGCTACGGAATATGTCCACTTCGCTGACCTTACCGCTCCGCTGAATGATGAGCAGCAATCTATCCTGCGTCAGTTGCTGACCTATGGCCCCAAGGTTGATGGCGAAGTCAGTCACGATGGGCAATTGTTCCTCGCAGTGCCGCGTCCCGGCACGATTTCCCCTTGGGCATCCAAGGCGACAGACATCGCCAAAAACACCGGACTTTCATCAGTTCGTCGGATAGAACGGGGCATTGCCTACTACGTGACCGGCTCTTTCGCCGCTGCGGACAGACCGCTGATCGCTGCACAGCTCCATGACCGGATGGTGGAAACCGTTTTCGATTCACTGGAAGCAGTAGAGCAACTCTTCATCAAACAAGATCCGGCCCCACAAACCAGCGTGGATGTTCTGGGCGGTGGCCGGGCAGCGCTGGCTGATGCCAACCGCTCTTTGGGGCTGGCCCTGGCGGAAGACGAGATTGATTACCTCGTAGAAAGCTTCCAGGCGTTAGGGCGCAATCCCATCGATGTGGAGTTGATGATGTTTGCCCAGGCCAACTCCGAACACTGCCGCCACAAAATCTTCAATGCCAGCTGGACTATCGATGGCGTTGAGCAGCCGCGCAGCCTGTTCAAGATGATCAAGAACACCCACGAGGTCGGCGGCGATAATGTCTTGTCCGCCTATGCCGACAATGCGGCAGTTGTTGCTGGCGCGGAAGCCGGCCGCTTTTATCCAGAGCCCTCCAGCAAAACCTACGCCTACCATCAGGAACCTATCCACCTGTTAATGAAGGTGGAAACCCACAACCATCCGACCGCTATCGCCCCTTTCCCCGGCGCAGGTACCGGTGCAGGGGGGGAGATTCGCGATGAAGGTGCGGTAGGTCGCGGTTCCAAACCCAAGGTCGGGCTCACCGGTTTTACGGTTTCCAACTTACAGATTCCTGACTTCACTCAACCGTGGGAGCAACCTTACGGTAAGCCCGGTCGCATCGTCAGTGCGCTAGATATCATGATCGACGGTCCTCTCGGCGGTGCTGCTTTTAATAATGAGTTTGGGCGGCCCAACATTTGCGGCTACTTCCGGACCTTTGAAGAGAGCTTTGACGGCGAACGCCGCGGTTACCACAAGCCGATCATGCTGGCCGGTGGTTACGGCAATATCAAACAGGAACATATTGAAAAGCCGCCTTTTGCGGCGGGCGCCAAGTTGGTGGTGCTGGGCGGGCCGGCGATGCTGATCGGGCTCGGCGGCGGCGCGGCGTCATCCATGGCGTCCGGCAGTTCATCAGAAGACCTGGATTTTGCTTCTGTGCAACGGCAGAACCCGGAAATTGAGCGGCGCTGTCAGGAGGTCATCGATAGCTGTTGGCAGCAGGGCGAACAAAACCCCATTGCCTTTATTCACGACGTGGGTGCCGGCGGTTTATCCAATGCCTTTCCGGAACTGGTTAAAGACGGTGGCTGCGGCGGTAAGTTTGAGCTGCGCAATGTGCCCAATGATGAACCGGGTATGAGCCCGCTGGCGATCTGGTGTAACGAGTCCCAGGAGCGTTATGTGCTGGCCATCAAACCGGAAGATTTGCCGCGCTTTGAAGCGATTTGCCAGCGCGAGCGTTGCCCTTACGCAGTCGTGGGAGAGGCAACCAGCGAGAAGCATTTGCTGGTCAATGACAAACACTTTGATGCAAAACCGGTGGATTTGCCGATGTCAGTATTGTTCGGCAAACCGCCCAAGATGCACCGCACGGCGGAGCGTTACCAGGGAGCGACCCACAGTTTTCATACCGGCGATATCAACATCAACGATGCCGCTGAGCGAGTGCTCAAACATCCTGCTGTCGCGGCCAAAAGCTTTCTGATTACCATTGGTGACCGTTCGGTAACCGGTATGGTTGCGCGCGACCAAATGGTTGGCCCCTGGCAGGTGCCGGTGGCGGATTGTGCAGTGACGACGGTCAGTTACGACAGTTATCGCGGTGAAGCCATGGCCGTGGGTGAGCGTACACCCGTTGCGTTATTGGATGCACCCGCTTCCGGCCGTATGGCGATTGCAGAAGCCATCACCAACATTGCCGCAACCCGTATTGAAAAACTTTCCGATGTAAAACTCTCGGCAAACTGGATGTGCGCTGCCGGCCACAAGGGTGAAGATGAAAAACTCTATCGCACCGTGGAGGCTGTGGGTATGGAGTTGTGCCCGGCTCTGGGCATTACGATTCCCGTCGGTAAAGATTCCATGTCCATGCGCACGGCGTGGCAGGAAAATGGCATCGACAAAGCCGTTACTGCCCCCTTATCGCTGGTCATTTCGGCATTTGCACCGGTGGTGGACGTGCGCAAAACCCTCACACCGCAATTGCGCACTGATAAGGGCGCAACGGATTTACTGTTGGTGGATCTGGGTAACGGCAAGAATCGTCTCGGTGGCTCTATCCTGGCCCAGGTGTACAACCAATTGGGTGATGGACCGGCAGACCTTGATGACGCAGCGCAACTGAAAGCTTTTTTCGACGTTATGCAAACCAGCCTGGCGGCAGACGATCTTTTGGCGTATCACGACCGCAGTGACGGCGGTTTATTTGTAACCCTGGCGGAGATGGCCTTTGCCGGGCACTGCGGTATCGACATCAATATCAGTGGATTGGGTGAAGATGCGCTGGCGGTCTTGTTCAGTGAAGAACCCGGTGCGGTATTGCAGGTCGCGCGGGAAAAATCGGCGGCGGTGGCTGCGCGTTTCACCCAGGCGGGATTAAACGTGCAGGTGATCGGTGAGCCCAATGAAGAAGACTGGCTGCACATCGAGCAGGACGGCGAGATGATCTTTGATCAATCCCGCGTGATCCTGCAAAGTTTGTGGACGGAGACCAGCTATCGTATTCAGGCACTGCGCGATAATCCGGACTGCGCAAAACAGGAATTTGAACAACTGCTGTGCAATAACCCTGGCTTAAGTGCATCGCTGACTTACGATCCGAATGAGGATATCGCGGCACCTTATGTCAATACCGGCGTACGTCCTTCTGTTGCGATTTTGCGTGAGCAAGGTGTCAACGGTCAGATGGAGATGGCGGCGGCATTTACGCGCGCCGGTTTTGCGGCGGTGGATGTCCACATGAGTGATCTGCTGTCCGGTCGCGTTGCGCTGGATGCCTTTAAAGGTGTGGTGGCCTGCGGTGGTTTCTCTTACGGTGACGTTCTGGGGGCAGGTGAGGGCTGGGCCAAGACAATCCTGTTCAACAACCGTGTGCGCGATCAGTTCCAACAATTTTTCCATCGCGATGACACCTTTTCTTTAGGGGTGTGTAACGGTTGCCAGATGATGTCCAATTTGAAAAACCTGATTCCCGGTGCAGACCATTGGCCGCGTTTTGTACGCAACCTGTCTGAACAATTCGAAGCACGTTTCAGTCTGGTACAGATCCAGTCATCGCCTTCGGTCTTGTTCAGTGGCATGGCCGGTTCGCATTTACCGGTGGCGGTGGCTCACGGTGAAGGTCGTGCAGAGTTTGCTAACGATTCGGCGCTGCAAGCCTGTGATCAGAGTGGCACGGTGGCCATGCGTTTTATCGACAATAATTTGAATGCCACGGAATACTACCCGGCTAACCCCAACGGTTCACCGCTGGGTATTACCAGCGTCACCAGCCGCGATGGTCGCGCCACCATCCTGATGCCGCACCCGGAGCGAGTGTTCCGCACGGTCAGCAATTCCTGGCATCCCGATGATTGGCAGGAAGACGGCGCCTGGATGCGGTTATTCCGCAACGCGCGCGTATTTGTTAATTAATGCGCGATAAAAAAGGAGGCAAATGCCTCCTTTTTTCATTGCATCACTGTTCAGGTTTTCTCGGGCGATACATTTTCTTCATCATAAACCGCATAACCATTTTTTCCTCGCCGCTTCACCGCATACATCGCCTGATCTGCGTGCCGACGCACACTGATCTCATTGTCTCCGTGATCCGGATACAGTGCAATGCCAATACTGATACCGACTGTTTCATAAACCCCGGGCTGGATCTCAATCGCATCTTGTTGGGCGGTTACCATTTTTTGCGCAATGGTGCGGGCCATAGTGAGGTTTCTGGTTTGGTTCAATACAATTAAAAATTCATCACCGCCCAGGCGCGCGACAATATCGGAATCGCGCACCAGACTGCGCAAACGTGAAGCCACGACCTTGAGGACTTCATCGCCTGCATCATGGCCATAGGTGTCATTCACATATTTAAAGCCATCAAGATCAATCATCATCATGATCCAGCCTTTCCCGGCAATACCCGAGAGATTTGCCAGAAAGGCATCCACTGCCTGGCGATTGAATAAGCCGGTCAAGCTGTCTTTTTCTGCCAGTTCGCGCGTATGCTCTTCCGATATTTTCCGTTGGGTAATATCGTAGATGACACCTTCAACCGTAGGTGTTTGCTGCTCGCTGCCAGCAGGTGAAAAAATACAATGAACCCAACGAATATCCTGTTGATGACTTTTAATGCGTAAATCGGCAGAGCAGGGATGTTGTGTATGCAATGCCTGTTGGATTAATTCTTCAGCTTTCGTGGCATCGATAAATATTCTTTTGATGATGTCGGTGGTACCCAGGGAGGCCGGTGTCTGATCGGTCAATTCGGTGATGCGAAAAAAAGCGGGGTTTGCCGTGACCAATAACCCGTGGTCATGCACTAAAAAAATACCGGCGCTGCTGTCTTCAAAGATGCCGCGAAAGCGATGTTCAAGCAACTCAACGCGATGACGTAATTGCCGCTCTTCTTCCAACATTTTTTCCACTGTATTGAGCAGCGAATTAATGTCACCGACCAGCAAGCCGATTTCATCGCTGCGGTGCAATCCTGCGACGTCCAGACGATTGCCGTCGCCGGGTGTAATGCGGTGCAAGCGTCCCGACAAACTTGCCAGCGGGCGGGTCATCATCCAATACACCATAATCAAAACCAACAGAGCAACCACGGCAGCCTGGGCGGCGAGGCCGATGGTCGTTGCGGTAGCGGAATCCCGCGCGCGCAGGGCTATCAAGGGAAGGTTAGGTAGCACCGCAACAACACCGACCACCTCCTGCTCATCAAAGGGCGCTTTCAAATTCAGTGAAATAGGCGTTTGCTGGCTGTCACTCACAGACTTGCCTTGTTGGCCAATAATGTCATCGCCCGCGCGTATCTGTGCACCCACAACAATGTCATTAATCGACAGCCCCGCTACCACTTCCTGGGCAAGCTCGCGGTTGCCGACATAGGCAGCAATTGCTGCTGTGTTACTGACGGTTTCCAGCAGTTGGCGCACGGACCTTTCGCTATCGGCAAATGAATTTTCATAACTGCGTTTGTAAAAAAAATAGGAGGACAAGATCACGACGAACAGCGCAGCCGCCGCAACACTCAAGGAAAGTTTTATGTGCAGGCTTTTAATCATCATTCCGGTTGGGATAACTCCATCACCACCTTCACCGTTGAAGGCAGTGTTTGTCTGGGTACATACGCAATAGCTGCAGGGTTTTCAGCAACCGCCTGGATAATAGCCTGGTCGTCGCCGTATTGTTTGGGCGGTGACATACGGCCCGCAAAGATCAGGGTGGCCCAGTAACCATCCACCTGAGCTTCACTCTTGCCGGTCAATGCTTTATAAAAACGTGCGCGCAGTGGTGTGCCTGCGCGCAAATCCAGCGTTTGTGCTGATTGACCGTTGGGAAACGCTGTCACGCGCCCCATAAATAAATCCACCACCTGTTTGCGTTCCAGTCGCTCCAGTGAATTGTCTTTATGCACAATGACCAGCAAATCAGCTTGCGCCAGGCTGCTGATAAACAGGCTCAACAAAATAATTAATCGATTGATGCGCATCAGAACAATACATCCATCGCCAGGCTCACGACGGTGGGGGTTCGGTCAATATCCGCCCCAACGGGTTGATTACGAACCCATAAACCGCTGCCATCAACGTCAACGTCAAATTTTTCCACCTGTAACTTTAATGCCATCTTGCTGGCAAAATCCCAGCGCGTGCCAAGGCCATAACTTTTTTGTTCAAGTCGTACGCCTTCAAGACTGGCGGAGGTGACATAGGCCAGGAGGGCAAGTTGTTCTGCGACAGGCGATGGATAACCCGCTGGTGGAATAATGGCCGGTACATCGTTTTTGGGACTGACGTAACCACCAATACCGTAAACTGATACAGCACCGAAGCGCTGGCCAATGCTGAGATAAAAATGGCGGCTGTTTGGCATCAGGCTGGAATCACTGCGTAGATCGGTTGCTTCTGCTTGTGCCCACCATTCATTGTTGTCGTATCCGATACCGAACTCGTTGTAAGCGATGTATTTATTTTGTGTGCTCAGATCGCGGGCCAATCGATTGGCGTCAGGCCAGAGTGGTGTTGCGCTGGTGAGTGCTGCGGACAAGCCTTCAACAACATTGTTGTTGATATCCACATGGGAATAGCTGTAGCGAAATTTCCAGTCATCCCACTCGAGTTTGAAACTGATGCCCGCCACATCAAAATCCATATTGACGCCGGGCGTATCGGCATCGGCCGTTGGATAATCTTCATCGGAGTTGCCGTAAAATAATTTGATGTTCAATGTGCCGTGCTGCAAGTCGAAGCGTTTATTAACATCCATACCATCGAAATGGTAGAAAGATAAAAAGCCGTAGAACTCCTGCGGTGGTCGAACCCAGGGAAAGGCGTAGCCGACTTGCCGGTATTCAGACAACATGAAAAGGTCGCTGCCGAGCCGGCCGACACGAACATCCAGGCCGTCCACCGGGCGATAACCGACAAAGGCCCATTCAATCGCCTTGTTGAGATTATTGTTGTAGCGCTCTTTGGCGACCAACTGGACGGTGGTGTCAAAATGATCTGACCAGTGGCTTTGCCATTGCACGCCAATCAGCGAATCTGTTTTCCACGCAATCTCGTCATCGTAAGAGCCATCAGCCTGGGTGACATCGCGACGAAAGCGCAGGTCTGGGTTGTCATTGACGACGATACCCAATGTGGCAAATCCGGAAAAACGGTGATCGATCGGATCGGCAGTCGCTGTAGCAGTAATGACAAGGCCTGCAACAAAGCTCAGCAGGGTTGTATAGCGGGAGACGTTTATTTTTACAAACACCGGAGAGAATCCTGTATCGGTACACCTGCCGAAAAGCAAGGCGGGTTGATATGACTTGTTGAGTATAGACAGGGTTTGCCCATTCCACACAGGATTTACTATGCACGTTGTAACGCGCAATGGGGTAGCGGATAATCCCGTGATCCGGTATTGCCAGATGAGGGCCTTATGCGACAGCTAAAAATAATATTTTCCAGAATCCTGATTTCGATAGGTGTTGTGATGCTTTGGGCATGCACCACTACCCAGGAGACGCCAGAAAATTCAGTGACACAACAGGCACAAAATGATACGTCAGCGACACCAGATCCACACATTATTGAAGGAACGTTTGTCGCTCCCGGCGTCGACTTTGCGCGCTATCGGCGCCTTATCGTGGCGGAGCTGGGGCTCAATGATATTGATGTAAGCATTCCAGCGGAGCGACGCAGTGACAGCCCCTGGTTACTGACTGATGAAGACAAGAGTTTTTTACGCAGCGAATACACACACGCGGTGGTAGGTAATCTAATTGCCGATGGCACCTACACCACGGCCATTAATCCGGCGGAAGATGTGCTGCTGGTGAAATCACGGATCGTGCAGATCGCCTCCGGTAAGCCCGCAGCGGCTGAAGAAAACGAGGCTCTTGCCATGTACAACGAAGGCGCAGCCGAGATCACTATCTCGATGGAGTTATTTGATTCAGTGACCCATCGGCTTATTGGTACGATCACTGACAGTCGCGATCTGGGACAAATGCAAATAAATAACAACCGCGTGGCCGCTAACGTGCTTATCCGGCAAGCCTTTATTGACTGGTTGAAAACCCTGCGAACAGAGTTGGACACCTTATCCGGGCG
Source organism: Cellvibrio sp. (assembly GCA_035490615.1). GTDB lineage: Bacteria > Pseudomonadota > Gammaproteobacteria > Pseudomonadales > Cellvibrionaceae > Cellvibrio. The sequence continues at coordinate 17,149 of DATJLH010000066.1, read as the reverse complement.
GCAATCGCCGCTGGAACAGTACCTTAGGTAGTTGGAACAGTATCTCGGGTAATTGAAGCAATATCTCCGATAAAGAGCGCGCTATTTTCGCTAACCTGTGCACCCATAAAAAAGCCGGCCTTTCAAAAAAACAGGCCGGCTTTTTTATGAGTATTTACTGCGTGCGTTATTCGTGATTGATGACCATCACATCAGTATCCAGAGCAGCAATCAACCGTTCGGCAGTATTACCGCGACGGGTGGTTGTCATACCGTTTTGACCGAGTGTTCCCATCACTACCAGGTCGGCATTAATTTCTTCAGCAACTTCGGAAACTGCTTCAGAGGTATAACCATTTCTGACGTGGATGCGCTCGGCCGGAATGCCGGTTTCATTGACCAGGCGACCACGATCCGGGTAATTCATGGAGTCCAGGTAACCATTCACAACGTGTACCGTCGCGCCGTACATTTCAGCAAAATATTTGGCTTGTTCAACGATCTTTTTGTTCAGCTCGCGCTGCACATCGCGTTGTGCCTGGAAATTAACCGCTGCAAGGATAACCTTGCGCTGGGCGCCGGCACCCGGACGAATCAATACCACCGGGCAATAGGCACCTTTTAACAATTCCCACTTGGATTCTGTAAAACTGAAGCGGCGATTGTTGCTCTTGGCGTGGACCGGCAGATAAATCACAGTGGAATCGATACGCTTGGCGGAATCCATGATGGACTTTTGCCACTCGCTCGACCAGGACACCTGGATCAGATATTCGATACCGGCGTCATTCAACGGTTTTTTGATGGTTTCATCAAACCATTTCTGATCGCGGAACAATTGGTCGTTGCTGGAACGGGTATCCACCGCATCCGGGTCAACAGAGACGAACACGTAGACGAAGGGTGTTACCGCATGCAACTTGGAAATGATAATGGCGCGCTCGAGTGCAATGTGAGTCTCAGCGGTAGGGTCAACAACGACGAACAGCTTTTGTTGCGTAGACATAGTGGCTCCTGCTTGTACCCGAATACGGGGAGGTTGTTATTTATAAATTTGCCCTAGCATAGCAACCGCCGCCATTTTTTTACAGGGCAAAAGTAGGGCGCTGTGAGGATATGGATTAAACTGCACGAAAATTTTGTTAAGGAGTCCGTGTTGCGATGAATTTGCTGGAAAATTATACACTTGCAGAGTTGAATCCCGGGGTGACGGCTGCCTACAGCAAAACCCTGACCTATGAAGATGTGGTGTTATTCGCCTGCTGTTCCGGCGATGTAAACCCGATTCATCTGGACGCCGAATACGCGGCAACGACACCTTTCGGGGAACCTATCGGTCACGGGATGTGGACGGGTGCCCTGGTCTCCGCCGCTATTGCCACGCGCTTGCCGGGGCCGGGTTCGGTGTATCGCAGCCAGAGCCTCAGTTTTAAACATCCGGTAAAGTTGGGAGACACCGTCACGGTGACCCTGACCGTGACTGAAACGAAGGAGCGCCTGCGCCTGGTAGTGCTGGATTGTGAGGCCCACAATCAGGAGGGCAAATTGATTGCCAAAGGGGTGGCGGAAGTCATCGCACCGGCAGAGAAACAATCACTGCCGGCCGGCCAACTGCCACGTATCACCATAGATTCACAATGAACGCGGTTTATTCCGTTTCTTCGTCGCTCTCTTCCACCATCAGCGGTGCCCAACCGCCTAATTCCCGCCAGCGGTTCACAATGTAGCAGAAGAGGTCGGCGGTCTTTTCCGCGTCATAGGCTGCTGAGTGGGCCGCGCTATTGCTGAACTCGATATTGGCTGTCCGGCAGGCTTTGGCCAATACCGTCTGGCCGAAGGCAAGGCCGGCCAGTGTCGCGGTGTCGAAGCACGAAAAGGGGTGGAAAGGATTGCGCTTGATATCACACCGCTCGACGGCAGCATTGACAAAGCTGAGGTCAAAGTGGGCGTTGTGCCCGACCATCACAGCGCGGGTGCAGCCGTTTTCCTTCACCGCCCGGCGGATGGCCTGGAATAAATCTGTCATGACCATGAGCTCCGGCTCTGCCATGCGTTCCGGGCTATCCAGATCAATGCCGGTAAAATCCAGCGCGGCCTGCTCAATGTTGGCCCCTTCGAAGGGATCGACGTGGAATGAAAAGGTCTCGTGTCGATGCAGCAACCCCTCTTCGTCCATCCGCACAGTAACGGCGGCAATTTCCAGCAAGGCGTCTGTGCGCGCATTAAAGCCGCCGGTTTCAACATCAATCACAACGGGCAGAAAGCCCCGGAAGCGCTGGGCAATCAGTGAGGCGGGATCTCTGGGGTTATCAGGTGGATTCACTAGGTTGCCTTAATATTGTACTTGCCAGCGCAGGGTTTCTCCGGCGCGCAGGGGAATCAGTGGCTGGTCGCCGAGGGTCAGGCTTTCCGGAATCTGCCAGGCTTGCTTCACCAGGGTAACCGTATCGGTGTTGCGCGGCAGCTGGTAGAAATCGGGACCGAAGTGGCTGGCAAAACCCTCCAGTTTGTCCAGGGCACCGGCATCTTCGAAGACTTCTGCATATAGCTCCAGGGCGGCATTGGCGGTATAGCTGCCTGCACAACCACACGCTGCCTCTTTCTTGTTCTGCGCGTGGGGGGCGGAATCGGTGCCCAGGAAAAATTTCGGGTTGCCACTGATGGCGGCTTTGATCAAGGCTTGCTGATGCGTATTGCGCTTGAGGATAGGCAAGCAATAGTAGTGGGGGCGAATACCGCCAGCCAACATATGGTTGCGGTTGTAGAGCAGGTGGTGTGCCGTAATGGTGGCTGCGACATTGGCAGGTGCCTCACTGACGAAACCTGCTGCATCGCTGGTGGTAATGTGTTCGAGCACCATGCGCAACGCAGGAAAATGGCTGACGACCTGGGTCAGGGTGCGATCAATAAAGACTTTCTCGCGATCAAAGATGTCAATGGCACTATCGGTCACTTCACCGTGCAACAGAAACAACATGCCGGTTTCCTGCATGGCTTCCAGCACCGGGTAAATCTTTTTAAGGTCGGTAACCCCGGAGGCGGAATTGGTCGTGGCCCCGGCAGGGTAGAGCTTGCAGGCATGAATGCCCGCTGCCTTGGCGCGGAAGATTTCCTGGGGGGAGGTATTATCGGTGAGATACAAAACCATCAACGGCTCAAATGCGCTGTCCGCCGGACACGCCGCCAGGATGCGTTCTTTGTAGGCGAGCGCCAGCTCGGTGTCAGTCACCGGCGGCACCAGGTTCGGCATAACGATAGCGCGCCCGAAGTAACGTGCAGCATCGGCAACGGTGCGTTGCAGGGCGATACCATCACGCAGGTGGATATGCCAATCGTCCGGGCGAGTCAGTGTGATACGGTCAGTCATAGGGCGTAGCGTCTCAGAAGCACTTTCAGGGCGAGGCCGCATGCTATCAAACTTGTCGCTAAAGCGCAGCCGGTTTGGGTGCCGTTGAACAGGCTAAAGCCTGATCCAATCTGGTCGATAGCCTGAGTATGCTATGGTTAATGAAAGCCTGCCCGGCAGGTGACAGACAATGAGATTGGCCCCCATTCCCGTGCACATATTTGCCAAGATTATTAATCTGCTGCGCATCAATGCGGTCAGCGGAGGATTGCTAATGATTGCCGCGCCGGCTTGGGCGGCAACATTCAACACCGTTCTGTCCGACGTTGATTGGCAGGTGGATCAGTCGGTCTTCGAGTGCAAGTTATCACAACCTGTGGCCGGTTTTGGGCAGGCCATCTTTTCCCGCCGGGCGGGTGAGCCCGAGGTATTCTATCTCCAGCAAAAACAGATCCTGATGCCCGAGGGCGCGGCGACTATCAGCCTGGGACGCCCGTCCTGGCAGCAACCGGGCAATCTTCCCCGGCCCCTGGTGGATACTCGCGTTGTGGCGGAGCCGGTTCCATTGCGGGTTGACAGCTCGCTGGTAGAGACGTTGCGAGCCGAGTTACTTAAAGGTTTACGGGTGATCATTACCGGCAAGCCTGGCAATACCTCGCGCAACCCCGTCCGGGTGGTGGTTGAGCCGCTTAAATTTCGCAGCGCCGTGACCCGTTATCAAACATGCCTGAAGCAATTGTTGCCGGTGAGTTATGCAGAGGTGTCACGCACCACGCTGTATTTTGATAGCGCGTCTGATGAGCTTACTGCAGACGAGCAGCGCAAGCTGGAGTGGGTGGCGCTCTATGTAAAGCAGGACCAGGGGATTAAACGTGTGCTGATTGATGGCCACACCGACAGTGTCGGAGCGCGCCCGAATAATCTTGATGTGGCTAAATCGCGTTCCCAACATATTGCTGATTATCTGGTCGCTGCCGGGATTGATAGGGATAGAATCACCGCCCGTTGGCATGGCGAACGCTATCCTATTGCCAGCAACGCCACAGACCAGGGGCGACAAAAAAATCGCCGTGTGACGGTGCGCCTGGAGCGCTGACCCTTCCTTCCGCCGGGAATTAATTCTCCTCGACTTTGTCTGACGCCTGTCGGCTAATTCTTCTTGACCTTCTGTCGATCATGAGTAATAAACCCTATTTTTCCAGCGAGATCGAGGTGCAGTGCATGTTAAAACCGGGCAGCAAATTCATGGGCCTTGTGATGTTTATTGTGATGCAGTGTGTCGCCGTACAAGTCTGCGCGGCCGCCCTGCCGGAGTTTACCGAGCTGATCGAAAAAAATTCGCCCGCCGTGGTGAAGATTACGACGCTGGTGCGCGGCAACTCCCCCGATCAACTGCGTATTCCCCCGCAACAAAATTACCCTTATCCCCAGGATATTCCCGATATTTTTCGTGAGCTGTTCGAGCGCCATCAGGCGCCGGAGCGGGATTACGGCTCCATGGGGTCCGGCTTTATTATTTCGGAAGATGGCTATGTACTGACTAACCATCACGTGGTGGATGGGGCTGATGAGATTACCGTGCGCATGATCGACCAGCGCGAATTCAAAGCTGAGTTGGTGGGCAGTGATCAACGTTCCGATCTGGCATTACTAAAGATCGATGCCAAAGATTTACCCAAATTGAAGTTCGCGAAGGCGGACAGCTTGAAAGTCGGCCAGTGGGTATTAGCCATAGGCTCGCCATTTGGGCTGGATTACTCGGCCAGTGCGGGCATCGTAAGTGCCACGGGCCGCAATATTTCAGCGCGCAACGAAAGCAGCTATGTTCCCTTTATCCAGACGGATGTCGCCATTAATCCCGGTAATTCTGGCGGCCCCCTGTTCAACCTTGATGGCGAGGTGGTCGGCATCAATTCCCAGATCTATACCCGCTCCGGCGGTTCCATCGGTTTGTCCTTTGCCATCCCCTCCAGCGTAGCGGAAGAAGTGGTCGAGCAATTGAAAGACAAAGGCCGGGTTGATCGCGGCTGGCTCGGTGTGGCGATTCAGGAAGTTAACCGTGATCTTGCGAGCTCGCTTGGGCTGGATAAACCGACCGGGGCACTGGTAGCGGACGTGGAGCCTGGTGGGCCTGCGGCTAAAGCCGGTATCAAGGCCGGTGACCTGATCATCAAATTCAACGGGCGTGATGTAGACACCCAGGCGGACCTGCCTTACCTGGTAGGGCGCACCTCACCAAAAACCAAGGTGCCGGTGGTGGTGGTTCGCAAAGGTAAAGAACAAACCATTCGTGTCACCATCGGGGTCTTGCCCGAGCCGCAAATGCAGGCCGCAGCTCCGGTTTTGCCCGAGAAGGTACCCTCGTCAAGCGCGGATTCACTTGGCTTGGTGGTGGAAGATATCGAAGACTCCCCCGGTCAAGCTACCGATGGCGGGGTGATTGTTCGCTATGTCGAACCTAATAGTCCGGCGGCCCAGGCAGGACTCATGGTCGGGGATGTGATCGATCAACTGGGCTTTAATGAAATCGGTTCTGTAGAAAGTTACCGGGACATTCTGGCCACGCTGGAGAAAGGGACACCGCAAGCGATTCGGTTTTTGCGCAACGGTCGTCCGGTTTTCCATACCATTACCTTGCGATAACACCGCTATCCCGCCGCCCAACCAGGGTGGCTGACAACCTTAAAAGAAACAGCTTCGGGCCCAGGTCCGAAGCTGTTTTACAAGCACCGGAACCCACTGGCGCAAGTGCGCTAACAGCCGCTTTCAGCCGCATAGCAAGCCGCAGGCAAATAGGCTAAACTGCCGCCTTTCCCGGCAGGGGCTACCCTGTCACATCTTTCTTCGTCATCCATATAAGTACTCGATATCCAGTGACCGACCTCAGCCATATTCGTAACTTTTCTATCATCGCCCACATCGACCACGGCAAATCCACCATTGCAGACCGCTTTATTCAGCTATGCGGCGGCTTGAGTGATCGTGAGATGGAAGCTCAGGTTCTGGATTCGATGGACCTTGAGCGCGAGCGCGGTATCACCATCAAAGCTCACAGCGTGACGCTGTTCTACAAGGCCCGCGATGGCAAGACCTATCAGCTGAATTTTATTGATACGCCTGGCCACGTGGACTTCACCTATGAAGTATCACGCTCTTTGGCGGCGTGCGAGGGTGCGCTATTGGTGGTAGATGCGGCACAGGGCGTTGAAGCCCAATCGGTCGCCAACTGCTATACCGCCATCGAACAAGGGCTTGAGGTCATTCCGGTTCTCAACAAGATGGACCTGCCCCAGGCCGAACCGGATCGGGTCGCCCAGGAAATTGAAGATATTATCGGTATTGATGCTTCCGAAGCGGTGCGTTGCAGCGCTAAGTCCGGTCTGGGAATGGAAGATGTACTGGAAGAATTGGTACGTTTGGTGCCGCCCCCGGTAGGCGATGTTGATGCACCGCTGCAAGCGCTCATCATTGACTCCTGGTTTGATAATTATCTCGGTGTTGTATCGCTGGTGCGGGTGACCCAGGGGACGCTGCGCCTGAAAGACAAGATCATCACCAAATCCATCGGCAAGGTCCACGGTGTCGATGGCGTAGGTGTATTCAGTCCGAAGCTGACTCAGTTAAAAGAATTAAAAGCCGGCGAAGTGGGGTTTGTGGTTGCCGGCATCAAGGACATTCACGGCGCGCCCGTGGGCGATACCATCACCCACGCCAGTACCCCGGATGTCCCGGCGCTGGAAGGTTTCCAGAAGATCAAGCCCCAGGTGTATGCCGGCATGTTCCCGGTCAGCTCCGATGACTTCGAAGACTTCCGTGAAGCGCTTGCCAAATTAACCCTGAACGACGCCTCACTGTTTTACGAGCCGGAAAGCTCCGATGCCCTGGGCTTCGGTTTCCGTTGCGGCTTCCTCGGTATGCTGCACATGGAAATCATCCAGGAACGCCTGGAGCGCGAATACGATCTCGATTTGATTACGACGGCACCGACGGTGGTATACGAGGTAGTCGATAATAAAGGTGAGACCATCTACGTCGACAACCCCTCCAAACTGCCTGAGCCGGGTTTGATTTCCGAGATGCGCGAGCCCATTGTGGAAGCCAATATCCTCGTGCCCCAGGAACATCTGGGTAATGTGATTACACTCTGCGTTGAAAAACGCGGTGTGCAAAAAGATTTGCAATTTACTGGCAGCCAGGTGTCGGTGCGTTATGAGTTACCCATGAACGAAGTGGTGCTGGATTTCTTCGACCGTTTGAAATCCGTGAGCCGCGGTTTCGCCTCGCTGGATTACAGCTTTTTGCGGTTTCAACCCGCGCGCCTGGTGCGTCTGGATGTCTTGATCAACAGCGAAAAAGTGGATGCGCTGGCGTTGATTGTGCACCGTGACAAAGCCCACAACATCGGCCGTTCGCTTACGGAAAAGATGAAAGAATTAATTCCGCGGCAAATGTTTGATGTTGCCATCCAGGCCGCAATCGGCGGACAAATTGTAGCGCGTACCACGGTAAAAGCCTTGCGCAAAAACGTCACAGCCAAATGTTACGGTGGTGATGCAACACGTAAGAAAAAACTGCTCGAAAAACAAAAAGCCGGTAAAAAACGTATGAAACAGGTTGGCAGTGTGGAAATTCCACAAGCCGCGTTCTTTGCTGTATTAAAAATTGATAGCTGACATTCTGTTGAACCCTTGCGGTTTTGCACAACGTGAATTCCGTAGAACAAGGAATACTGATGAGTATTAACCTCCCTCTGATTCTTACCCTGGCGGTGTTGATCACCGGCCTGATTTGGCTTTATGACACCCTGGTTCTGGCGCGTCCGCGTAAAGCGGCATTGGAAGCAGTAGACCAACAATTCAGTAAACTGAACATAGCGGATGAACAAAAGCAGGCCGCTTACGCCGAGGCCCAGCAAGCCGCTGGCCGCGAACCGGTTTTGGTGGAGTACGCCAAGTCATTCTTTCCGGTGCTGCTGGTGGTATTTGTCCTGCGTTCATTTCTGGTGGAGCCGTTTCAGATTCCGTCGGGTTCCATGGAGCCTACCCTGGATGTTGGCGACTTTATCCTGGTGAATAAATACACGTACGGTATTCGCCTGCCGGTGCTTAATAACGAGGTGATTCCGGTTAATAAGCCCGAGCGGGGCGATGTGATGGTGTTCTTCCCACCGCACCAGCCGGATACCTATTTCATCAAACGCGTGATTGGTTTACCGGGTGATTTGATCTCCTACAATAATCATGTGCTCACCATTAATGGCGAAGTGGTTCCTGAAAAATTGATTGCTGAACTCCCCGCGGGCAACCCGACTTACCGGCTCGCCACAGAAACGATTGACGGCAAAGAGTTCACCGTGAAAAAAGATCTGACTCCCGGCGGGTTGAGCGTACGCGGTACCTGGCGGGTACCAGCGGGGCACTATTTCATGATGGGCGACAACCGCGACAATAGTGCCGACAGCCGTGCTTGGGGTGAGGTTTCGGAAAATGCTATCGTAGGTAAGGCATTTGCGGTCTGGATGCACTGGGATTCATTCTTCAGTCTGCCCAGTTTTGATAATGTCGGTAAAATCCAGTAAGTGTTAATCCTGGTTGTAAACCCATAAATATAGGATGCAACGATGAGAACCTTAAAAAAGCAACAAGGCTTGGGGATGTTGGCATGGCTGGTGGTACTGGCGATTGCCGGATTTTTTCTGTTGTGTGCGTTCAAGATTATTCCGCTCTACGCGGAAAACCGTTATGTCATCTCCGGCCTTAAAGCGCTGGTTGAGCCCGGTACCAAGCTGGAAGACATGACCACTGCCGAAATCAAGAAAAAGATGGGCAACTTCTACATGATCAACAATGTTCGCTCAAAAGACGCGCAAAACATTGTTGTGGACCGTGACGCACGCCGCGTGGTGGTCAAGATTGATTATGAGGCCCGCGTCAATCTGTTTTACAACCTGGATGTGGTTGTTGATTTTAAAAACCACCTCGACAGCACTGCGCCCCATCAGTGCTGCAAACCCGTGACCGAGTAATAGTGTTAAATCTTAAATACCAACATCTGCAAGATCGCCTCGGCTATCAATTTGAAACCCAGGCATTACTGGAATTGGCATTGACGCACCGCAGTTGCGGTGCGCGTAACAATGAACGGCTGGAATTCCTCGGCGACTCAATCCTTAACTTCATCATCGGTGAATCCCTGTTTCAACGCTTTCCCGACGGACGAGAAGGGCAGCTCAGCCGTTTGCGTTCACAAATGGTCAAAGGTGAAACCCTGGCTAAAATCGCCCGCGAATTTCAATTGGGTGAATGCCTGATCCTCGGCGAAGGTGAGATGAAGAGCGGCGGACATCGGCGCGACTCCATCCTGGCGGACACGCTGGAGGCCTTGATCGGTGCAATTTACGTCGAGAAAGGTTTTGCCGCGTGCCGTGAGCGTGTGACCACCTGGTATGCCGCCCGCCTCGCGGCGCTGACACTGGATTCGCCGGTTAAAGACGCCAAAACCCGGCTTCAGGAATACCTGCAATCGGTTCAGCAACCCTTGCCGGAATATGCTGTGGTAGAAGTGGAAGGCGAAGCCCATGAACATATGTTTACCATTGAGTGTCGGGTGTCGCTGCTGAAAAAAGCCACGCGCGCGCGCGCGTCCAACCGCCGCGAGGCGGAAAAGCAGGCGGCCGCCGAAGCGTTGCGGCTACTCAAAATCTGATGTACACATTTTTATCTACAAAGGCAGATGGTTATGTCGAGCAATGACGATGCACCGCTTGGTACACGGTGTGGCTACGTAGCAATCGTGGGCCGGCCCAACGTGGGCAAATCCACCTTGCTGAATCACCTGCTCGGACAAAAAATCAGCATCACGTCGCGTAAACCCCAAACCACCCGCAATGCGGTGGTAGGTATTAAAACCGAAGGCGATGTGCAGATTATCTTTGTCGATACCCCCGGTTTGCACCTCAATGAAACCCGTGCAATCAATCGCTATATGAACCGCGCTGCCAGTACTGCGATGAAAGACGTGGATGTCGTGGTGTTCCTGGTGGATCGGTTTATCTGGAATGATGAAGACGAGGCGGTGGCTGCACAACTCAGCCGCGTGCAATGCCCGATCATTCTCGCCGTGAATAAAGTGGACAAGGTGGAAGACAAGGAAACGCTTTTACCCCACCTGCAAAAACTCGCCGAAAAACTAAAAGTCGATGAAGTCATTCCCGTTTCGGCACTGCGCAATATTAACCTCGAGCGCCTGGAGTCGTTACTGGTTGAACGTTTGCCAGAAGGCATTCATCTGTATCCGGAAGATCAGATCACCGACCGCAGTTCGCGCTTTATGGCAGCGGAAATTGTGCGTGAAAAGATTACTCGCCAATTGGGTGATGAACTGCCCTATCAGATGGCGGTTGAGATCGAGGAATTTAAACAGGAAGGGGCGCTGTTAACGATTTCGGCTTTGATCCTGGTGGAGCGCGACGGACAAAAAAGAATCCTGATCGGCGAAAAAGGCGAACGCATCAAACAGATCGGTCAGCAAGCACGTCTCGATATGGAAAAACTGTTTGAAAGCAAGATCATGCTCAACCTGTGGGTCAAGGTGAAATCCGGCTGGTCCGATGACGAACGCGCATTGCGCAGCCTGGGGTACAACGACATCTAAAGAAACGCTGAACAACGACGCAAGCTGGGAAAAACGGCGCACGTTTTCAGCGACTTTCTCATTCGCGAGCCTTGCTATGCGCATTGAACTCCAACCCGCTTACATCCTCCACACACGCCCTTACCGCGATACCAGTTTGCTAGTGGATTTTTTCACACCTGAGTTTGGTCGTATCGGCGCCGTCGCACGCGGCGTTCGACAGGGCAAGGGTAATAAGCGCGTCCTCTTTAATCCCTTTGTGCGGTTACTGATTTCCTTGCAGGGCAAAACGGATTTGAAATTGTTGACGGCCATTGAGGCCGATGGTCCCTCCTGCCATTTGAGCGGTGCCCAGTTATACAGCGGTTTTTATCTCAATGAGTTGCTGGTGCGCCTGTTACCGGAGATGGACGCTCACCCACCCTTGTATTACCGCTATCAGCAGAGTTTGCAACAACTGCGTGACCACACTGATGTGGAACCCTTGTTGCGTGATTTCGAATTCGCTTTTTTGCAGGAATTGGGTTACGCCATTGATTTTTTTGCAGATGCTCACAGCGGTGCTGGAATTGCGGCGGAGTCCTGCTATTGGTTTGATACACAGGCTGGTTTTTATCAGGCCGATAATCCTCAACAGGCTAGCGCCACCATGCCGCTGTTTCAGGGCAAAGACATCATCGCCATGGCGCAACGAGATTTTGCGACACCGGAAACCCGCCAGGCGGCGAAGCGGTTGAGTCGAATGATGCTGCAACCCTTGCTGGGCAATCGTCCGCTGCGCAGTCGTGAGTTATTTGCCTCCCTGCGCTCCGAATAATCAGCTACTCATCCAAAGAAAAGATGGCATTGATGTCGCGGTTGTGTCCCCAGCTCAGCACATCATCAATGGCTTTGTTCAACGACACCATCGCACCCGGCGCTTGTTCATACTGTTTGGCTTGCAATAATTTATCCAGCAGCCCGCTGATTTTTTTCAAGCGCGGCACGCCGCAATAGCAGCAACTGCCATACAGGCGGTGCACCAGCTCTTCCAGCTTGACAAAATCTTCCTGCTCAAATGCGGCATTGATATCTGTGCGTTCCGCTTCCAGATTTTGCAGCAGCATAACCAGCATATCGCGCGCGAGTGTCGGTTTGTTATTGGCCAGGCGCAGAGACATCAGAATATCCACCGAGGTCACATCTTCTGTCAGGTCAGCGATGGCCGGCATACGCGGCTGGGTGATGGAATTTTGTAATTCCTGCGGCGTTACCACGACCTCTTTCTTGCCGGCTTGCGATACCCAGCGATTCACAATATGCGCCAGCTGGGCTTCGCTTACCGGCTTGCTGACGCAGTCATCCATCCCCGCCACCAAGAGCTCATATTTTTGTTCCGTCATGGAATGCGCGGTCAAGGCGATGATGGGGGTACGGCGTCCGCTGGTTTCGGTAGCGCGCAGGCGGCGGGTGGTTTCGATGCCGTCCATGCCCGGCATTTGAATGTCCATAAATATCACATCAAAATGTTGTTTGGCGCAGATGTCCAGTGCCTCTTTGCCGCTGCTTGCCTGGACAACATTGGTATTTAACCCGCGCAATAATTCGGAAGCCAATTGCAGGTTGGCCGGGTTGTCATCCACCACTAATACCGATGCACTCGGACGGTTACGGTGCTCCTCACTTTCTGCTTCCTGCGCGCGGCTGTCCTTGACGGTGATGTTTAACTGGCGGCCTAAGGTTTGTAATAGCGAGTCATAGGTAATGGGTTTATTAACAAAGGTGGTTTGCAATTTATCTGCCTGGTTGCGCAACAGGCGTTGATGGGCGGCGGTGCAGCAGGCGATGACTTTACAATTAAATTCCTCGGTCAATTGCTCGGTAAGGTTATGCAGCAGGATCGGCTGGATCTTGCGTTCTGCCGGAGCAATATCGAGGATTACCACATCAAACGACTGACCAGCATCGCGCGCCTGGCGCAGGGTCGGGAAAATATCATGCACCGCACTGATCACCTGGGTATCCGTATCCCATTCCTGTAGCAGGCGATTGATTTGGGCAGCGGACGCCGAATTTTCGCCACAGACTAAAATTTTCCGTTTATTGAAATTGGGTTTGAAGTTGGTTGTCGGTTGTTTTTTATCGATGCCGAGCCGCGCGGTAAACCAGAAGCTCGATCCTTTTTCCGGCTCGCTTTCCACACCGATATCACCGCCCATACGCTCCACCAGACCTTTGCTGATGGCAAGGCCGAGCCCGGTGCCGCCGTGTTCCCGCGCACTGGAGGTATCGACCTGGGCAAAGGCATTAAACAGGCTGTCTTTTTGACTGCGGGCGAGGCCTATACCTTCATCACTGACCGTCACTTTAATGGTGGCCTGGGATTCCTGCCGGGTGAGTAACACCACATCAACAATGATGTTGCCTTTGTTGCTGAATTTAATGGCGTTGCTAACCAGGTTGGTAATCACCTGTTTAAAACGCAAGGGGTCGCCCAATAAGTTGGCCGGTATTTCCGGATCAATGTAGGTAATGATTTGCAGGTTTTTTTCATGCGCATCGGGGGCCAGTATATGAATGGCTTCATCAATAGAACGGCGCAGTGGTAGCGGTACATAATCCAGTGTGAGTTTGCCGGCTTCAATCTTGGAGAAGTCGAGAATACTGTTGATCACCGTGAGCAGGTGTTGCGATGAATCGCGAATGGTGTTCAGGTATTCCCGTTGCTGTTCATCCAGATCGGTTTTCAAAGCCAGGTTGGTAAAACCAAGAATCCCATTGAGCGGCGTGCGGATTTCATGGCTGGTATTCGCTAAAAATTCCGATTTGATACGGCTGGCTTCCAGTGCTTCCTTGCGCGCAATATCCAGATCAATATTCTGAATCTCGATAGTTTCCAGTGTTTCGCGCAGGTCTTCAGTGGATTGGTCAATATAGGCCTGCATATCCTGTTGCGCTTTTTCCATGGATAACGCCATGGCATTCACCGTTTCCGCCAGTTCTAAAAATTCCTGCCCGTGTTGGGTATCCACCCGGCTGTGTAATTTTCCTTTCGCCAGTTTACGCACCACGCTTTTAATATGGCTGAGCGGAATGGTGATGTTCTGGTGCAAGCGAATCGCTAGCCAGGCGGCAAGAATCAGACATAAAACGGTAATTAACACGCTGATCAGCAGGGTTTCGTAACGCAATACCAGGAAGGGGGAATTCAATAATTCCATCTCCACCCAACCGATGGGATTTTTACCTTTGTTATCGACCACCGGATGCGAAAACAGAATCGATTTAACGGTGATGCGGGTGCTCGGCTGCTCCATCGTGGGCGCATTGCCGTGGGTGATCTCCATAAACTGTGGACCAACGTGAAAGTGTTGGCCGGTTTCATGATGATACAGGTGAATCGCGCGGATAAATGGTTCTTCCAATGATGCTTCCAGGATCGACGGCACCATGTTTTCGTCGCCACTGCGCAGCGCGTAATGACTCAGGTGTGCCATCTTTTGCGTCAGCATGCCGCCCCGGTGCGACACAAATTTATTGAGCTGTTTGACGTAGAGATAGGTGAGGGTACCAGCCAGCATCAGGCTGACGGACAATGCAGGAATTAATATGAGGCGCCAGACTTGCGCCTTGATACTGTTATATTTCATGAAAACACAAGCCTTGTGAGCACGGACAGACGAGGTTAACGAGGTGTCATGCGGATTTTTTTGTTGGTTTCACCATAGCACATTCAGCGGTAGAATAGCCCCCCTTTGCGCCCCCCGGCAATCTACTTTCAGGTATTGAGATGAGCATGGATTTTCCCACGATTGAATCCTTTGTCGGCAACACGCCGCTGGTGCGTTTGCAGCGCTTACCCGGCAAGACGACCAACACCATCCTGCTCAAACTGGAAGGCAACAATCCCGCCGGCTCGGTCAAGGATCGCCCGGCACTCTCCATGATTCGCCACGCCGAAGAGCGCGGCTATATCCAGCCCGGTGACACATTGATCGAAGCGACCAGCGGTAATACCGGTATTGCGTTAGCGATGGTAGCGGCGATCAAAGGTTATCGTATGATTTTGATCATGCCGGATAACAGCACCGCTGAACGCAAAGCCTCCATGAGTGCCTACGGCGCAGAACTCATTCTGGTGTCCAAAGAGGCCGGTATGGAAGGCGCCCGCGACCTGGCGTTGAAGATGCAAGCCGAAGGCAAAGGCAAGGTGTTGGATCAATTCGGCAACAGCGACAACCCGCTGGCCCATTATGAAACGACGGGCCCGGAAATCTGGCAACAGACGCGCGGCACCATCACCCACTTTGTCAGTTCCATGGGCACCACGGGCACCATCATGGGCGCTTCCCGTTATCTAAAAGCGCGTAATCCGGCGATTCGTATCATTGGTTTACAACCCGCCGAAGGCGCCAGCATCCCCGGTATTCGTCGTTGGCCGGAAGCCTATTTGCCCAAGATTTACGACAAGTCGCGGGTAGACGAAATTGTCAGCATGTCGCAACAGGAAGCGGAAGACACCATGCGCGACCTGGCTCGTAAAGAAGGCATTTTTTGTGGCGTGTCCTCCGGCGGCGCGGTAGCGGCAGCGCTGCGACTCAGCCAGCAGATTGACGATGCAGTGATTGTGGCGATTGTGTGCGATCGCGGTGATCGTTATTTATCGTCCGGTGTTTTCAACGTCGGCGCCTGATACGCCGACTTCTCCCCCAGCGGCCTCTCAGGCCATCACCTCATTCAGCGATACCATTTTATGTCCCACGGAAAAAACGGCGGCAAAGGCAGGCATCCCGGTAAATTGGGCAGCAAGCCACAGGCCGGTAAAAAGCCCAAAAATTCCCCGGATTTCGACTTCAGCCAAGTCCCCAAACGCAATGCGGTACGGCGTGACGAAACGGCGCCAGCGGCGCGGCCTAATCAACGTCTGGGTGAATTTGTCATTGATCGATTAAGCCATGACGGGCGCGGTGTGACCCAATGGCAGGGCAAGACCTTGTTTGTGGCGGATGCCCTGGCCGGTGAACGTATCACCGCTCGGTTTATCAGCGAACACGGACGCTATGCCGAGGCGGTGGTGGATGAGGTTATCGAGCCCGCAGCACAGCGCCAACGGCCGCCGTGCCCCCATTACCGGCTGTGCGGCGGCTGCCAGTTACAGCACATGCCCGATGCGTTGCAAATTCAGCTTAAACAGGATGCATTGCTGGAACAGATGCAGCGCTGGGGCGGACTCACGCCACGTCACATCCTTCCCGCTATTCAATCCCCCGGCACCGGTTATCGTAGCCGGGCGCGTTTGGGTGTGTGGTACGAACATGACGGTACTGTCACCCTCGGTTTCCGGCGACGTCAAAGCAAACAACTCACCCAAATCGATGCCTGCCTGGTGTTGGCGCCGGCATTAAACCGCCTGTTGGCACCGCTGCGAGCCTGGTTGGGTGAATTGGAGTCCACCGGTGCGGTGACGCATATTGAACTCATCGGAGCTGGTGCCGGCGCCGCGGTGATTGTCCGTCATACCAAGCGCTTGACCAGCGCCGATAAGCAAGGTTTGCGACAACTGGCTGATGAGCAACAGTGCCAGGTATGGTTGCAAGGTGATAAAGGGGCGGCACTTTCGACAATCGAGGGTGAGGCCAGCGATCCGCGACTAGACTATGCCTTACCGGACTTTTCTGTGGAGTTGGGTTTCCACCCCCAGGATTTCATCCAGGTGAATCCCACCGTTAACCGGCAGATGGTCAATCAGGCATTGAACTTGCTTAATCTGGGCGGCACGGAGCGTGTGCTGGATCTGTTTTGCGGTATCGGCAATTTCACCCTGCCGCTGGCGCAGCGCAGTGCAGCGGTGTTTGGTGTTGAAGCGGTGGAGGCCATGGTGGCGCGCGGGCGCGAAAATGCGGCGCGCAATGGGTTACAGAACGTAACCTTTATGGCGGCGGGTTTGAGTAAATTAAGCGTCAATCAGTTACACCAGCGCTGCGGCAGGATCGACGCCGTCCTGCTTGATCCGCCTCGCGATGGGGCGCGTGAAATTGTTTCCAGCATTGGGCAACTTGCCGCCAAACGCATTGTCTACGTCAGTTGCAATCCGGCCACCCTGGCGCGTGATGCCAAGTTATTAGCGGCGAGCGGTTACCAGCTCGACAGCCTTGGCGTGCTGGATATGTTCCCTCACACCGCGCATGTGGAATCCATGGCGTTGTTTGTGCG
>DATJLH010000065.1:0-20513 GCA_035490615.1 Cellvibrio sp. | reverse complement strand
TAGGATCAGCCGATCAGCGGCGCATTTGCAATTCAAACAACAATAAGGACCGCTGGGTAACCACAAACGGGTGGCCAATTTGATAGGCGGGTTCTGTGTCGTGGTGGGGCCGATGGGTATCAAGCAGGCAGAACCAGCCAGTACCGCCGGTGACGTCGGGCAGGGTGAAGGTTATTGCATCGGTATGGGCGTTCAGGATTAACAGCAACACCTCTTCGCAAGGGTCCGGCTGCAAGGCTCTGCCATCAATCAGCATGCCCACGCAACGTGCTGCGTTATCTTGCCAATCCTCCTCTGCCATTTCCCGGGCAGATGGGGCCAGCCAGGTCACATCTTTTACGCCCAGGTGAGTATTGCACTCGCCGGTAAAAAAGTGGCTGTGGTGCAGTGCGGCAAAGCGACGGCGCAAGGTGACAAGCCGTTGGGTAAAAGCCAGCAGCGTGCGTTGTTCTTCGTCGAGATCCCAATTGATCCAGCTTATGTCGTTATCCTGGCAGTAGGCGTTGTTGTTGCCTTGTTGCGTGTGGCCGATCTCATCACCGGCGAGTAACATCGGTGTACCCTGGGCCAACAACAGCGTGCTCAGAATGTTGCAGCATTGGCGCAAGCGTAATGCACGAATCTCCGGATCGTCGGTTGGGCCTTCGCAACCGTAATTGCCGGATAAGTTATTGTCCGTTCCATCCTGGTTGCCGTTAGCATTGGCCTCGTTGTGTTTATGTTCGTAGGACACGAGATCGCGCAGGGTGAAACCATCATGCGCGGTGACAAAATTGATGGACGCATAAGGCTTGCGACCGCGATGGTTGAAGAGATCACCGGATGCAGATAAATGATTCACTAATTGCGACAGTTGCGCGTCGTCGCCGCGCCAGAACGCGCGCAGATTATTGCGAAAACGGTCATTCCATTCCGACCAGCCCGGCGGAAAGGCGCCAACCTGATAACCGCCTTCGGCAATATCCCAGGGTTCGGTAATTAGTTTCAGCTGATTGATGATCGGGTCCTGGCGGCAGGCTGAATGGAAGCTATGTCGCTCATCAAAACCGCCCTGTTCATCGCGGGCGAGGATGGTGCCCAGATCAAAACGAAAACCATCGATATGCAGCTCGGTGGCCCAGTAGCGCATCGAGTCGGTCACCATCCGCAACACACCGGGATGATTCAAATCCAGTGTATTACCGGTGCCGGTGTTGTTGATGTAATAACGTTTGTTTTCCGGGCTGAGACGGTAAAAGGTCGCGTTATCAATACCGCGCAGTGAAAGCGTAGGCCCCAACTCGCTGCCTTCCGCTGTGTGGTTGTATACCACATCGAGAATAATCTCCAGGCCTGCCGCGTGTATGCGGTTAATCATGGATTTTAATTCATTGATATCGCCACTGGCTGAATAACCACGATGCGGCGCAAAGAATGCCAGGGTATTGTAGCCCCAGTAGTTGGATAAACCTTTATCAAGCAAATATTGCTCAGTAATAAAACTGTGAATGGGCAACAATTCAATACCGGTCACACCCAGGGAGCAAATATGATCAAGGATGGGTTTATCCAACCCGGAAAAGGTACCGCGCTGATCTTTCGGTACGCCCGGGTGTTGCATGCTGATACCGCGCACATGCATTTCATAGAGAATGGTTTCGTCCCACGGCGTTTTTTTTCGTTTGTGCTCGTGCCATGTGAAGGTATCGCTGATGACTTGTGCCTTGGGGACAAAAGGCGCGCTGTCGCGTTCGTCAAAGCTGAGGTCTGCATCGGCGGACCCCAGGGTGTAACCAAAAAGTTCGTCAGTCCATTGCAGTTGGCCTACTAATTGTTTAGCGTATGGATCGAGCAATAATTTGTGGGGATTAAACCGATGACCTGCATCGGGTTCATAGGGACCATAAACCCGATAACCATACACCTGCCCGCTACCGATACCTGGAATATAACCATGCCAGATTTCATCGGTATATTCGGGCAGAACAAAGCGCCTTTCTTCTTGTTCGCCTTTTTTATCAAACAGGCACACTTCTACCTTGGTCGCATGGGCTGAAAAAATAGCGAAGTTAATACCGTTTTTATCGGCGGTTGCGCCGATAGGATAGGGTTTCCCTCGTTGTATGGCAGACTTTTGCATGACCTCGGCGGAGGCTGGACCGGCGGTGCGGGGTTTGCTCATGGTTCCTGATATCCGGATGGTTTGAATTCGAGCGTGCCAGCGCGCGGATCGCGGGAAAAGAAGAAACCGGTGTGGCCTTTGGAGCGCGAGGGTAGGTAATCTACCTGCGCGTGATTGATTTCCGGTTCACCGTCTCCAATCGTCAAGCTGCCTTCAAGATAGAGCGCCGCCAGGCTTTGTGAACCCTGGTTGGTGACTTCCACTTCTACCAGAAAGCCGTCGCTGACCTGACTGATTCTGGTGATGTTGAACGACACATCCGGTGGCGCTTCGTTCTGATGAATTGCCATCCAGCCGAGATAAATAAAGCCGGCTAATACCAACAATAATCCCAAGGTACCTAATAATTTTTCCCATAGTGGTGTATGTGTATCGCTGGTTTTCTGCTCAAGGCTTTTCATAACGATTCCTGGCGTGCTTATAAGATTAGCCGAGATGCTGCTGCCCCGACCCCGGCGGGAAAACCTAACACAACAACACTCTTGATCGTGTTGTAAAAACTTTGACCATCAATACTGCCGAACACCCACAACATAAGAAAACTGATAGCAAACGCGATCAGGTATCCGGTGGAAGTAATCCTGAAAAAAATTCCCCAATGCGTAATACCCCGCTTTAATTCTGCTGATGTGCAATGAGAACTGGCGATGGCAAAAGCATGCATAACCAACAAGGTCAACACCAGGAGTGACAGAGAATGCCAACTGGTCATCTTGTAGGATAGCAGCACCATCTCTTCCGTCGGTGCCAGGTTAAACGCTAGAAATAATGCGCCGGTGGCGAGGATGGTCAGATCATCCTTGTAATTGCGCCCTTCGTCTTCGGGCGCTTCACTGCTTTCGCCCACAATATTTCTGGCGAGTAATGCACCCAGGCTGCCTGGTACTGCCTGTAACAAAAGTATGGAGTAAGCGGAGCCCGGATCGGTATCCACTTTAATCACGCCCAACACAAACAGAACAAGCGCTGTAGTAAAAAAGGCTACGGCGTAGGAGACCATCACATCAATGATATTGTCCCCGACAGTTTTGCTCTTGCGAAAACCTACCATAGTGGAAATGCGGTAAAAGAGTGGCAGGCTCAGCAGGATCAGAAAAATAAGGCGTAATGGATCGATATAAAAACCGATCCACCACATCTCCATCGTCATCATCATGGGCAAGCTGAAAATAATCGCGCCGCCAATGGCTCGGCCCAAGCCCATCCACATGGGAGTAGATTCACTATGCTCCGTCATACTAATGTGTAGCTCCCCTGGGCCGATTACATAACCCTATTGATCTGTAACTGCCGGTTTCGATTATCGTTTCGCCGTTTTGTCATCGGCGGCTGAGCGCGATAAAAATGCCTGGGTTAATTCCGGCAGGTTTTCTTTCAACCATTCAGCCATGGCAACTTCCTGCGGTAAAATCTGCTCGCAAGCTCGCTGGGTTTCTGTGTCGCCCACGGCTTTAGCTGCCGCAATAAGTATCGTATAAGAGGCAATTTCCATATGTTCAAACACATAACCGCTCATCGCACCTTTTACCACTTCGTCACTGACCATCATGCCTGACACTGATTGCCCAAAAGCAACCAGTTTGGCTGATATGTCCTTCACCGTGGATGGGCTGCTGCCGAGCCGTTCAATGCACGAGCGAAGCAATTTTTGTTGGCCGTAAGTTTCTTCAATATGCTGTTCAATCCGGGCTTTTAATTTGGGGTAGTGCTCCAGTCGCTCCGCTTGTCCTTTAAGCATCTTTTCCGCCTGTTCTTCCATCGCATGAGCATCGCGAAGCCAGTCCAATAAATTCTCTGCCGGTGTGTTTGCCATGTTACGTCTCCTGGTTTGATCAGATGGTTTCAGTGCGTCACGCGCAAGTGATCTTTGTGTCGTCGTGAACAAAGTTGATAATAGGCTTAAATGAGTAGCTCGCATCTGTTGGCTGGATAACAAAATTAAGCAATTAATAACGTAATGCTGATGCAAAGTCACAAAAAACATCTAACTGTCACACAAATTTATTTTATAAAAATACATCGCTGAAAAATTTCACGCACAAGTTATGAGATTGTTGCGCCATTCCGGTAGTGCCACTTTTTCGTGAAATATGTGTCTCAAAGAAAGCACTTAATTAAAAGGCAGGAGAAAAACGATGAAAGAAGAACGTGATAAGTCAAAAGCGCAACGGTCTTTCGCCGATGACCCACAACGTAATCCCAAGCGAGACGATATTCAGGACGAGGGGCCACGGGAATTATTTATCAACAATCCCGAACATCCTTTAAAGGCTGCACAAAGAAAGGGAAAGAACACAGCGCTACCGGGGCAAGAGACAGAAGAAGTGCCTGAGCCTTTATATCATCCAAAGCCGCTTCGTAAAGGAGCGAGCCATCAATAGTCCCTTGCCTGAATCAGGCTGAAGATAAAAGTTTTGCCCTACAGCGTAAAACTTCCGCCACGCTCCAGGCTTGGGCTATACATCCTCGTGGAGTGTAAGGCGGTTCTGCATCAAATATTTCACTGATACTGCCAATACCGGCTTCGTTAAGATGCTGATCAAAACCTGATAGCGCCGTATCCGTTTTATCTTCAGGGTACACTTTTAATCGGGCATCAATATAAGGGCCGATTAACCAAGCCCAAACGGTTCCCTGGTGATAGGCTGCATCTCTGGCGCGAAGGTCGCCGGCATAATTTTTCTTGTAATCCTTATGTGAGGGAGCTAGGGAGCGCAAGCCTACTGGCGTGAGAAGTTCCCGCGTCACAGTATCAATCACAGGTTTCCAATGGTGTGGATCAAGGACGGGATGATCCAGTGAAATGGAAAAAACCTGGTTAGGTCGACAGGCGGCATCATCACCGTCAGGCCCATCGACAACATCAAATAAATACCCACCTTCGTGATGCCAGAACCGGGCGTTGAAAGACGCCCGTGCAAGTGCTGCATGTTCACGCAGGGGTTGTGCCGCTGCCGTTGCATTTTCTTCTTCCAGCCAATTGGCCAGTAAACACAGCGCGTTATACCAGAGCGCATTGAGTTCCACGGCTTTTCCGCGTCGTGGGGTGACCACCCAGTCACCCACTTTTGCATCCATCCAGGTGAGTTGATAGCCTTCCTGGCCTTGCCGCAGGAGTCCATCATTTGGATCAATACCGATATTGAAACGGGTGCCGCGCAGATGGTGGTCAACAATACTTATCAATTTTGGAAGAATGTGCTTCAGTGTTTCGCGGTCCTGCGTCGCCTGCACATAACGTTGCAATGCATGAAAGAACCACAAGCTGGCATCAGCTGTGTGGTAGAGCCCGTTTTTATCATGCTCGGGAAACATATTGGGAATTAAACCGTCACGCACATAATTGGCGAAGGTACGCAGGATGTAGCGAGCTTCATGATAACGGCCAGTAGTCAAGGTAAGACCCTCCAGGCTAATCATGGTGTCGCGGCCCCAATCGGTAAACCAGTGGTAACCTGCGATAACAGTTTTGACTTCATCGCCCTGGGCGTTAGCCTGAGTGGTTTCTTCGCGGCGACCTGCCGGGGTAATAATAAATTGATCTGCCGCTAATACGAGTTCTGATGTAATCGTGTCTTCCAGGCCGCATTGTGTCGTGGCCAATAGATGTTGGCGACGCTGCAACTCCGCAACATAAGCCTGTTGTGGAGTCATGCACGAGAGAGTTCCTGCTGTTTCGGCCGAGGCAATAAAAGTGAATTCCTTGCCCACCTCCAATGGAATACTAAAGACACCGGGGCTCCAATGTTCGCCGACGAAGGCGTAACCCCGTGCCTCCTCAAGGCGAAAATAAATATTGTCGCGGCGTCGCCGATCAATGGTAAAGGTAGCCGGATTACCGGCAATCTTCATTTGCAAGGGCGGAAAGTCACCTCCCTGCAGTTCATAATTGTCGCCGCGCACGCTCAACATGTAGTCCTCGACATTGACAAAGGTCTGGTCAACAGAGGCTTCCTGTGGACGAAAATGAATCGCAGGTCGCAAGGCTACCTTTAGCGGAGCAGGTCCTTCGAGCAAGTGGTATGTAACATGTACGGTATTTTGTAGATGCGGCATAAGAATGCGTTTTTCGAGCACGCTGTCGCCGATCTCGTAGCGCCAGACAGGTAATCCGCAAACCAATTGAAATGTTTTTAAATAACGCAGACCAGTGATGCTATTGCGCTGGTCCGTTAGTTCCTGATCGTTTATGTCAATGAATTGATTATCGGACAGGTAAATGCGTTCGTGAAGGTGGTTTAGCATCACTGTGCGTCCGCGCGGCGCGGGTAGCGCGGCTACCAACAAACCGTGGTATCGGCGTGTGACCACGCCCGCCAGCGTACCGGACGCAAAACCGCCCAGGCCGTTGGTCACCAGCCACTCACGACTCAACGCCGAGGTTTCGTTGACTGAACTACCGGACCAGTGAATATTCCGTTGAGGTTTATCTTTCATGGTGTGTATCTCCTCGATCAATCGATACAGAGCACTGTGATGCAAAAACCTGAGCTGAATAGGCTGGCAGTTGCCAGTGATCTTCTGTTTGAATTGACCCGGTACCGCGACCGCCGTAGCGCGGCTGCTCGCTCGACCATAACAAATACCAGGCGCGATTCGGTGGCGGTGCCAGCAAGGGTTCCGCAAGGGGTGACAGCGTTAAGTCGTGCCCCAGGTTTATGATCAGGAGCCGATCATCAGTGATATCGGTTGATGCAAAAAACCGCAGGATAAACGCGTTGGCTGTTAACACCGCACCGTCGATGCGTTGCAATTGCGCATGGGAAAAAACCGGATCATCTTTTCGCAACTGCAGTAAATCCTGGTGCAAGGCATAGGCCGTTTTGTGTAGCTCCCGTTCGGATAAATTTAACTGGCAGCGCAGGAAGGTATGCGGGTCATCCGGTTGAGATAAATAATCCTGCGTGTCCGGTGCTGCCAGAGACGGAAATTGATGTAAAAATGCTTTGCGTCCCTGGCGGACCTGGTCAGCCAGATCCCCGGTATGATCGGCAAAATACAGAAAGGGTGATGAAGCACAAAACTCCTGCCCCTGAAACAACATCGGTGTTGCCGGGCCAAGCAAGAGCAGCGCGGTAAACGCGCGAAATAATCCGGGATGGGTTAATTCATGGAGGCGCTTGCCCAAGCCGGTATTGGCAATTTGATCATGGTTTTGAATAAAATGAACAAACGCAGAAGATGCTACATCAAAGCTGGGTGTGCCGCGTCTTTTTTTCTGCCAGCGATACCATTGGCCTTGATACAAAAATCCGTATTTGGCAATGGAGACAAATTCCTGTGGGCTTCCTTGGTAATCAGTGAAATAGGCTTCACTCATGCCTTTTAATGCCACCATGGCCGCGTGGTGGAAGTCATCGTTCCATACGCAATCCAAATCGTAACCGCCCTCATGGCTGGGTTGAATCACCTTCACATCCTGCGGCTCATTTTCTCCGACGATAAACAGGCGGCGCGCTCCGGCGGCGCGGCGTGCCTCGCGTATCAGCGCTGCAATAATATGCTCGTCGGAAGCGTCAAACATTTGTTGGGTCGCGTCCAGGCGAAACCCATCCATGTGAAACTCGCTTACCCAGTAGATCGCATTAGCGATGATGAACTCACGCACGGGGGCGGAATGTGGCCCGTCAAAATTAAATGCGTCGCCCCATTCGCAATGGTAGCGATCCGTAAAATAGTCGGGGGAAAATTGAGCAAGGTAGCAACCGTTGCTACCGCAGTGGTTGTAAACAACATCCAGGATAACGCCTATGCCCAGGGCATGAGCCCGATCAATAAAATTGCGCAAATCATCTGGCGTACCATAGTGGTGGTAAGGCGCAAAAAAATCGACCCCGTCATAGCCCCACCCAAATTCGCCACTGAATTCTGCCAAGGGCATCAATTCGATCACCGTAACACCCAGTCGGGCCAGTTCGGATAACTCTTCTGCCGCTGCACGATAAGTTCCGTCGCGCGTGAAGGTGCCAACATGCATTTCATAAATAATGCGGTGGCGTGCTATACCTTTCCATTGGTCATCGGTCCAGGAAAAACGCGTGCAGTCGATAATTTGAGATGCGTCGTGGGGCCCCTGGGGTTGGAACCGTGATGCCGGATCGGGTAACTTCTTTTCCTGATTATTCAATAAAAAGTAATAACGCATATTGGCTTCAGCCTGGGTAACAAGACAGGACCAATAGCCATTCCCCTCTGCAGACATCTCTATGTACCGAGGTTCGTTCACGGTTGCCGATGGTTGCTGGTTGATCGCATCCAACAGGACAACTTTCATATGACGAGCAGCGGGCGCCCACACCCGAAAGTGTACGCCGCCGGTAGGCAATAGTTCGGCACCGATGGGAAAGTGCCGTTGTAAGAGCAATGTGTCAAATGCGAAATGCATCTTCGATGTGATACCTCTTGGAAAATCGCACCAGACGTTTCCTGTTGTTTTCCAGCCAGCCGTTAAACAGCACAATCGCCAGTAAGGCTTCAGCCAGATCACCCCCGTAATACATAATTTTTGCGGCAGTTTGTAGGTCGTCAGCGGAATAAAAAGGCAGGCTCGGCCAGAGGTTGATATACATCAGCTTGGCGAGGTAACTGTGAGCGGCAATTCCGAATAACAGAACCGTCAGGCGCATCTTGAAGGAGAAGGGATGAAAGCTGGGTTCGCACCCGGCGATGGACCAACAATACAGATAGCCTGCGAGAATAAAATGCACGTGGATCATCAGATGCAGTGCCAGGTTATTCAGGCTGGCTTGATAAAGTGGTGTGGCGTAAAGAAGGTACATTCCGCCGATGTTCAACAGCGTGGCGGTAATCGGGTGCGTCAAATAGAAAAAGAAGGGGTGACGTAACAGGTTACTGCTCCACCGCGCATAGCGAGCCGGTAAAGAACGCAGGGCCAGCGTCATGGGTGATGCGAGGACCCAGGCGAGCGGTGCGAACATTCCCAGGAGCACGTGTTGCACCATATGGCCGCGAATATCATGGTGAGCCCAAGCCATCATGGGCGGAGAAAACGCCAGCATCATCAGCGTGGAACCGGCAGCAAATAGCGGCAGGCGCTGTAAAAAACGCGGTGAGCGATGATGACGTGCGGCCAGGTAGTAAAGCAGCGTAACCACCGATAGCAGTAGCCAGAAAACTGAAGTGATTAATGTGGGGGTTTCAGCCGCGTGCATGGTGGCAAGTCAAATGGTCAAGGTGGGCTTACGCGCACGGCCTAATAGCCATAAGCCGATCAGGATTAATACAACGGCGGAGAGGTTCCAGAAAATGTCATAGGGGAGCAGGGGCACGTCATAACGGATCTGATGCAAGCGCAGGAGCTTGTGATTTATAGTTCCGTCGAATAACTGAAAACCTCCGGCACCCAAAAAACCACCGGCCCAGGCGTAAGTAACATGTAACGCACGTTGGTGACGTAATTCCAGTAGCACAAAAAATCCGCTGACCAAGGCGATGATTTCACCGGCATGCAAGAGTCCATCGGAAAGTAAGCCCAGGGCGGGAGTAGCACCATCGTAAAAATGATGCCACCCCAATAGCTGGTGAAAAATAATTTCATCGACGGCGGCCATCAGGCCTACACCGATGAGCACACCGCCCCAGCGCGAACGGGAAGTATTGCGCATGTGATTTATTCCGTCCCTAGGACAAACGCATCATGCCTTGTGAACGCACGCTTTCTTCATACCATTGCTTTACCTGCTCCAGATGCAGGTTTTCCTGCTGCAAGGCGTGACGAAATTTATCCGCCATTTCCTCCAGTCCCATGTCTTCAGCGAGTTTAATCAATAGCTCCCAGGCTGCGTTGTCCGTTAACTCAATCGATAACATGGCTTCCAGGCTTTGACTGATTGATGTGCGTGGATCCATGATAACTTTCATCAATCCGGATGCCGCTACACCGGACGCGTCCGCATCCGGTGTTTGCGCCGTCGGATCTCCACCGAGGGTTTCCATACACTCCACCAGCAGGTAAAAATGCTCCGCTTCCTGATCGTGAAATGCCTGCAATTTTTCGATAGATAATGTCAGCCCGTCCATGGCGTTTGCCGCCATATGCTCACATTTCAGGATCAGCTGTTCATAAATCCTGACGCCGCTGCGCTCAAAGGCCAGGCGTTCACCTAATTTGTTGAGAAAGACTTCGGGATGATGTCCGGTAAGCATCTTGGCGGCGGACTTCACCACACCTTTGACACTGCCAGGCATGGGCACAGAGCCGAGGGGATCGTCGTTATCAAGATAAAATTGTTCCAGTAATGTCAGGTTGGTATAGCCATCTTCCCCGTCGAGTTGAAGTTTTTTGCTGCCTTCAATCATTTGCTTGCTGAGTATGGGAGACATGTCGATGCCGGTTTTATTGCTGCCCATCTTGGTATTGGGGTCCATAAAAAAATCCTCTTAACGTGAAAGGTTATCAGGCGATCTTTTTGCTCAGTTCAGTACCGGGTTGCCAGCGGTATTGCTCCGCTACCATCTCGGATGGCGATCCGGTGGAGTTCATATGGTCGCGGTAGTCTTTGGACTTCTGGCTTTCCTGGCTCTTGTCAACGTAATTTGGGCCGACAGAGCGCAGGTTGATTTCTTCGGTGAGTACCTGGCGTACAAAATCCCGTTGGCTTTCAAACGCAATAGGATCGGGCAGGGCATCAGGAAGTACTTCAGCAGGGTCGCGCCGTTCGTATTTTTTAAAGAGTTCGGTCACGATATGTAAATGGCCCAGTTCATAATCAAGGAAACGCTCCCAGATAGCCTTGATGCGCGGATTGGTTTCAGACGCAACGCAACTGTAGTAGTTGTAAACTTCATTCGCTTCGTACAGCAACCATTTTTCCAGCCAGGTTTCGTTGGGATCAATGATAGATCCGTACTGGGTAACGTGCTGTTCTTCAATGGAAGCAATTTCAGCATACAAAGCGCGCGCTACCGGATCGCTGAAGGTGGGTCCGATATTCATATAGTAGTCACGCGTCTGGTATTCACCGGAAAAAATGGTCAGGGCATTGAGTTTTGATACAGGAAACGTCGCTTTATGATCGTAGTGGTCGCGCAGGTCGTCCTCCGGTGCGCGGTGCTCATCAATGGTGGGGCGTCCGGGTAAGATGTCGGTGTAACTCTGCAAAATATTATTGGCGTCTTTCCCCTCCACCCGATCCATCAGTGCTGAATAGCGATACATATGATCAAAATCTTCCAACAAACCGTAGCGGTAGGTTTGCGCCAGGTATTCGTCCGGTTCCTGCTGGGCGATAGCGGCTGTCACTTCGATAGCGACTTGCTCGTAACCTATGGTGGTTTCCAGTGGAGAGTGATCTGAACCAATCAGCCAGTTGATCATGGTTTGCTGGTGATGTTCAACGCGGCGAATTTCTGCCAATGGCAGGCGCAGCTGTCCGTTGAATTGTCCGCACATGTGTTGAAAGCGATTCACCTGCTGTTCAACACCGTTCATCAATATCACCCGCACGCGGGTAAATGCATCGTCGTCCAATTTGCTCAGGGGTTTAATGGCTAATTCACGCCAGGTAAATTTCTGGCGATCCAGGGGTGTTCCACGGTTGTCAAATAATTTGATACTCATGCAGTGGTCCTCGAAAGTTTCTACTGAGAGAAAGTCACTCGGTGAGAAATTGCTCATTGCAATCGCTATACCACAACGAAAACACCTGATGCCCGCTAATATCCATTTATTTCTAGTAGCCTATGCGCCAATGCCCATAATTTCTTCTTAATTTTTACAAGGCGCCTGTAAGAATTACAGAAGAAAAAATCCATCAAAAAACAAGCGCAACCGCAAACATTTAATTCTTTATCGGTTATTAAAAAGTAAGTGCCACATTGTCGCTTCGCTGAGGCAGCGCAGCGCAATACAGCGACAGGCACAGGCTTTGCAATGCAATCTTGAATGCGCCACAAGAAAAGGCCGTGTAATACATTTTCTTGATGCTGTGCCATTAAGACGGGAGTGAGGATGATGAATCGGGTTTTATATTTATGCGTTATCGGATGCATTAATTTTTCTATGGTCAATAGCGCGCAGGCTTTCAAGTCAGTGTCGCAGCAACTGGAAAATCCTGAGGCAGCAGACGTAACGGTTATCGGACATGTGCTGGAACCGAAGCAGGTCGAGGTAAATAATAAGCTGCATAAAATTCGTGTGCCGCGGGGGTTTGAGGTCAATGTATTTGCCAGCGATTTAATCAATCCGCGTATGATGGCGGTAGCGCAGAACGGCGACATCTATGTAACGCGCCGCTCCGTTGGTGATGTGATCATGTTGCGCGACACGGATGGTGACGGCAAGGCGGATGAGCAGCGCGTTGTCGCCAACCGCCCGGGGATGCACGGCATTGCCATCGAGGGTACAGATGTTTATCTCGCGACAGTAAAGGATATTTACCGTACCGGTATTCAACCCGATGGCAGTTTTGCTCCACTGGAACATATCGTTGATGATTTGCCTGATGGCGGACAGCACCCGAACCGCACCCTGGTTGTAGGGCCTGACGGAAAAGTTTACGTGTCGGTGGGCTCCACCTGTAACGCCTGCGATGAAACGAATCCGGAAAGTGCCACCCTCCTGCAAATGGAACCCGACGGCTCAAGTCGCACGATCTTCGCATCGGGTTTACGCAACACCATTGGCTTTGGCTTTGAGCCGCAAACCGGTGAGCTGTACGGCATGGATCATGGAATAGATTGGCTCGGGGACAACGAGCAATACGAGGAATTGAATCATATTGTCAAAGGCAAGCGCTATGGTTGGCCGTACATCTATGGTGATAGCAAATTTAATCCGCAAGATGAACCGCCGGGTGATATCACGCTGGCGGCGTGGGCTGCGGGCAGTGTGGAACCGGTTGGTTTTTACACGCCTCATGCTGCTCCCATGCAAATGATTTTTTACACTGCTGAACAATTTCCGGAAAATTATCGCGGAGATGCATTTATAGCGATGCGCGGCTCATGGAATCGTAAACCGCCGTCCGGTTATGAAGTGGCGCGCATTCGCTTTGACGGTGGCAAGCCGGTTGGCTTTGAAGCCTTTGCCCAAGGGTTCCTCGGATATGACCGCGGCCAATGGGTACATCGCGGCCGGCTTGCAGGCATTGCCCAGGCACAGGATGGTGCGTTGTTGGTGGCCGATGACACCAATGGCGTAATTTACCGGATTGCCTACACCGGCAGTACAGGAAGACATTTCGTAGGACCACCCACCAATTCCTGGAATACGCATGTACGGGTTGTCAACGCCGATTCACCTGCGCCGGACATTGATAATAGTGGAGGCTTGACCATGGATCTTGTGGGCGCGGGAGCATCGATTCCGGTGGAGTCGGAGGCATTTATGGATGGCAATCCGTTGCCCCGAAAATTTTCGGCGGTGGGGGAAAATATCTCGCCTCCTTTGCGCTGGCAAGCGGGACCCGAGGGCACAAAAAGTTATGTTGTGGTTATGGAAGATCCGGATGTAGCGGAGAATCCGCCGTTTATTCATTGGCTGTTGTACAACATTCCCGGTGATGTCACGCATCTTGAAGAAGGTGTGCCACCTCTACCGCAACTGGCGCTGCCGGAAGGCGCTTTGCAGGGAAAAAATGAACGCGGCTCCCTGGGTTATTTTGGGCCAAGGCCACCGGCAGGTGATCCTGCACACCGTTATCATTTCCAGATTTTCGCGCTGGATAAACGCCTGGATGTTGAATTCGGTTTAACACGCGACCAACTTATTGCGGCGATGGAAGGGCACGTGTTGGGAACTGGCTTCATAATGGGCACCTTTGCCCGATAAAATTATTAACTGTTGAAGGAGTACTATGTTGCTACAGATGATGGCGGTGCTGATTGGCTTGGTGGTCATATATTTTATCGTCATGGGTGTGACGGGTAACAAGCTCGGATTCTTTTTCAGCGGCCAGTTTGATAAAGGCGAAAAAACCTCAGGCTTTAATGCAGTCGAGCACGTCTTTTTTTCCACCGTGTTTCGTCTACTGGGTTACGTGGCCCGTCGGGATGCACCGGTTAATGACAAGGAAATCAGGCGCACGGAAACCTTCATGGAAAAAATGCAATTGAGTGCTGCACAGCGCCGGCAGGCGATCCAATTATTTCGCCAGGGGGCTTCGCCCAATTTCCGCATCGAGGAGGCGCTACAGGATTTCCAGGACTTGTCACGTAAAAGTCCTAACCTGACGCAGATCCTGTTGGTGTATCTGGTAAGCCTGGCGCGGGTGGATGGCCTTCTGGTGTCCAAAGAGATCACAGCGGTGCAGGAGGTAGCGCGTGCGTTGGGTTATTCCAATATTACCTTTGAGCAGTTACTGAAGATGCTGTCCTCTCAAGAGCGTTTCAGTGAAGCGCAGTTGGATGGCAGTGCGGAGGAAGATGCACAGCGCGCCTATCGGGAGACAACGAGCGAAGAAACCACGAAAGCAGGCGAGGGTTGGACGCGCGGAAAGAAACGTTATAAAGGCTTCGCTAACGAACAGGAACAATCCCATTGCGCCTACGATGCCCTCGGCTTGACACCGACAGCCAGTGATACTGAAGTTCGCAAAGCCTATCAAAAGCTCGCCAGTCAATTTCATCCGGATAAATTGATCGGGCAGGGCTTGCCGCCTTTTATGATCAAGGCATTAACCGAGCGTTTTAAATATATTCAATCCGCGTATGACTGCATCAAGAAAGAAAAAGCCAGTTGAATAAAACCGGAGCGGAAAAGTGAATGGATCACTGAATCAGTGATGGATGTAACAAATATCAACGAGCAAAGAAACCTCCCCCACTGCACTGGGTCAAGATAGACATATACCTTTTGTAGTGGAGTCCATCATGAAACTCGATACCCATATTTCCGGTGAGCATTTCGATCACAAAGTTGCCGCCATTTTCCAGGACGAATTCAGTGCTAAATGTGCAGTCGATATTTTACGTAAGTCTACCAGTTTGCAAGTTAATCAACTCTTTGTTGTAGGTCCGAATGATCGCCAAGCGGGATGGGAACTGGAGCCGGAAGATAATGGCATCTGGCACACTATGATTCAGGCGCATGTGGGGCTGGGACTGATTGGCGGTGGGGTAGGTCTCATATTGTTTTTGATTTTATGGGCAATGGGCATTCCTTTTGTTGTCGCCAATGCGGCTACGACGGTGACGATCACCATTGCTTTCGGGATTGTCATCGGGATGATGTTTGGTGGCCTTGTGACCTTGCGCCCTGACCATATGCCCTACGTCAGCGTATCGCAGTCGGCGTTGCGTAAAGGAAAGTACATCGTGGCGGTTCATGCCCACAGTGCGGAGCAACTCAGGGAAGCCAAACAGGAATTCAATAAACTCCAGGTCAAGACCGTCAGCAGTTTATAGTGACCGTCCAGTTCCCCTGCTTACGATACCTATCCCTCTTTCTATACCAGACCTTCCTGCTCAAGGATATGGAGCAACAACTTTTCTTCTCCAGTGAGGCGCTGGGCACCCTCGAAGGTGTGGATGATATCGTCCTTCGCAAGATAATCATGCAGTGTTTGCCGCTCGTATAGCTCAATAACAACCGGATGGACATAATACTTTTTGCACACCGTTCGCGTATTACCGAGATGTTCGGCTACTGTATCCAGCACCTGGATAATATTTTTCTTGATCTGGGTTTTAGTGTCAGCCGCCTCAATCTCCCTGAACGCATTGATCGCTTGTATGGTGCCTACCCAGGTACGGAAATCTTTCGCTGTAAAATCCTGGCCGGTAATCGCTTTCAGATAATCGTTAACCATACCCGAATCGATGGCTTTGTGCGTCCCGTCGTGATCGTAATATTGGAATAATTCTTTTCCCGGAATATCGCGGCACTGCTTCACGATCCTGGCCAGGCGCTTGCTCTTGAGGCTGATATTGTGCGCGATACCTTTTTTTCCCTTGAAGATAAATTGCATCTTGTCGCCATTGATCTTCACATGCTGATCTTTCAGGGTTGTAAGGCCAAAGGAACCATACAATTTTTCATAGGCGCTGTTGCCGATGCGTATGCTCGTCTGCTCCATCAGAGACACAACGGTGGCCAGCACCTTCTCGACCGGCAGACCCGGTTTTGCGAGATCTTTCTCCAGCTGCCGGCGGATGGCGGGAATAGCCTGGCCGAATTCATACAGGCGATAGAATTTGGTGTGGTTACGAAAGTTGTTCCATAGGCTGTGGTATTTATATTGTTTACGCTGCCGCGCATCAATACCCGTTGCCTGAAGATGACCGTTTTCAAGGTGACAGATCCACACGCACTCCCACGCCGGGGGAATCGCCAATTTTCTGATGCGTTCCAACGTGGCCTTGTCGCGCAGCTTTTTCTTGTTCAGGTAATAACAAAAATTATCGCCGTGTTTAAGCCTGCTGATGCCCGGTTGTTTGTCATGGACATAAATCAGCTTGATAGCCTGTGCGCTTTTTTTGGGATCATGCAACACCGCTTTGATTTTTTTTGCCGATATTTTGATGTCTTCTGTCAGGTTCAACATTGCCGTTTCGCCGGTTATCAGTATGCGAAATTTGACTTGTCCTGTCAGAAGAGATTCAGCCAATGACGCCGCTGCGACAGATCGTGTGTGAGGTCGCACAGACGTATAAGAGGCATCGAATTAGCGTGAGCTATCAAGGTATTTCATCAAGAGGAGTTTATCATGCCACTTACAGCGACAGACCCGATAAAAATTATCCTGGCCATCATCCTGCCGCCGCTCGGCGTATTTATGGAGGTGGGATTTAAAGGCCATTTCTGGCTGAACATTCTGTTGACCTTGCTCGGTTTTATTCCCGGTATTATCCATGCGCTATATGTTATTTTTAAACATTAGATGATCCGGTGGCACACCAATCTATAACCGAGTCGACAAAATTTACAACGAATGGCCAAAGGAATGATAAATCTCTTCGAAAGCTGTTGATTTCGCACATATACTCGCGGCTGGTGCATTTATTGCAAAAGAGTTAGAAGTATAGAATTAAAATGAGTGATTTTAAGGAGTTCCCCCATGCCAAAGCCGTATATTAATTTTTTAGCGATTCTACTGTTGTGTGCGCTTGCTCCGCTGGCAAATGCCATATTGATCACGATTGAGCCCGACGATTACGCGGCGGGAACTAATCTTACCAATATTTCGCCCTACGTTACCTTAAATGTGGTTTCTCCCGGCTTCCCCGGTTCAGATGTCGGATCAATTTTTGCTGATGACAATGGTGCGTTGGGAGATCCGGATTACGTTGCGCCAACGGGCAATTTAACCTTTGGCAATCATGCTTTTTTTGTTTTCGGTGAGGGACCTGATTATGGCGGATTTAAAATGACCTTTAATCAAGCCGTCTCGAATGTCAGTCTCCTGGCTAATAACGAATATCCACCAGGGTTATCAGCTATTTGGGCCGCGTTTGATTATGATGGCAATATCATTGGTCTAAGTGGTGCAGGTCAGAATGTTCCCCTGGGTGAAACCTTTGAAATTAATATTGACCTGAATGGTATATGGGGTGTGATAGTGGGTGGTGATGCCAGTACAGCGGCTATTAATTTTGACCATCTGACCTTTGAAGTGGACGATCTGGTTTCTGTTCCGGCGCCTGCACCTTTTCTGCTTTTATTGCTCGGCTTGCTAGGTCTTTTAATAAGAAGGAAAGCGCATTAATTTCGTTTTTTCTGCTGCCGCTTGATAAACAAAATGCCCGCAGCGGGAATATGAATAACGCCAAAGGCACTCAGGAACGCCAGTATCTCTTCAATGCCGCTGAGCATATACCGCTGACTGTTCACCCAGCCGAACGCAAGGCCGACGACGATCAGCAGCAGGTGGGTGAACCAGCGATTCCTGGTATTGGTTGTGTGATAGGGGATGCGATAATGGGTGTAAACCGCAGCGGCCAGGGTCACACAGGTTAGCAATAGCAATGCGAGAATTTGCATAAGAGGCGTCTCATTCGGGATTCCTCTTATGTGGATGCCAGGCAGATCAAAATGTTCTGCCTGGCATTTTCCTTTCTGCAATTCAAAACATTACGCATTCGCTAAGCGCTGGTCATACTCTGTCTCCAGCCGCGTGTGATTGCGCCAGAAACCTGGTGGAACCGCGCCGTTCAGTTGAGCAATCAAAATATCCAGATGCGCATGCCAGCCTGCCGCTACGCTGAGTGTTTCAGCGCGTGAATTCAGGCGGCGGTGAGTCAGGGTGAGCGCAACATCTTTTCCTTTTGTAGTAAGTTCAAAGCACACTTCGGATTCTTCGCTGGAGCCTTTATTCCAGATATAACTCAGCAGGTGTGGCGGCTTACAGGCGGTAATCTCGCCCAACAATAATTGCTCATCCTGGCAGTGGGAATACTTTGGCGGAGGCAGGTCATCATCCTGGGTTAACGCGTTGTTATTAAAACGGTGTTCAACATGGCCACCCGTCTTCAACTCCATAGTGCCGGCAGCGAGCCAGGTGCTGCGCTTGTCAGAGTCGGTCAGATATTCCCACACGCGTTCGATGGGGCCGGGTAAGACACGTTCGATACGTAAAGTATCGGGAGCAACAAGAGCGCCGTGACTGTTCATGATGAACCTCCGTGGTAAGTTCGGTTGGGGACTGTTTCAAGAGCTATTTCAAGAGCCGTGCGACTTAGGTTTTTTCCGGTTTGCTTTATCATCAGCTTTTAATGCTGCCTCCAAAGCATCCAGTTGTTGATGCCAGAACATTTCGTAATGACGAATCCATTCCATGCCACCGTGCATAGGTCGCGCATCCAGTTGACAAATATGCGTGCGGCCTTCGATACGCCGTTGGACCAAGCCGGCCCGTTCGAGCACTTTGATATGCTTCGAGGCGGCGGCCAGCGACATGGCAAAAGGTTCGGCCAGCTCACTCACCGTGCGCGGTTGCGCGGCCAGGCTTTGCAGCATGGCGCGGCGGGTCTGGTCGGCTAATGCATGAAATACCGCATCCAGTTGTGCTTGAGTATTGTTAACCATGTGGTTTAGTTTCCTCTCGTGCGACATGATTGTCAACCATTTGGTTTAATATTTTTATGTGCTCGTTAATGAAGTGGGATACAGAAGAACAACGCTGGCTAACGGCCTTTATCCGGCCAGGTCCAGGCAGGCTCATCGAACATACCCTGCCCGACGACGCGGGTACATCCCAACTGTTTTTCCAGGGCAATAGAGTTGCATTGCGGTGCGCTTTCCAATGCGGCAATCAAGCGGCTCGCGTGGGACACCACCCACACTTGCGTATGCTCGGACGCACGAATTATCAAACGTGCCAGGGCGGGTAATAAATCCGGGTGCAGGCTGGTTTCCGGTTCGTTCAATACCATCAGGGCTGGCGGGCGGGGCGTCAGCAATGCGGCAACCCACAACAGGTAACGCAGGGTGCCGTCCGATAACTCGGCAGCGGACAAAGGGCGTAACAAACCTTCCTGTTGCAGTGCCACACCAAAGCGATTACCAGCTTGCATATTGATTTGCAGATGCGCACCGGGAAACGCATCATTGATCGCGTCGTTGAGTGCCTTGGTATCGCCAATTTCTCTGATGGTTTGTAACGCCGCGGCCAGATCCTGGCCGTCGTGATGCAGCACCGGTGTGCGCGTGCCGATTTGCGGTTGCCGCGCCGGTGCATCGGCATCGGTGCGAAAATGGTCGTAGAAACGCCAGTTGCGAATCTCTTCCCGTAAGGCAATCACCTCCGGCGTTTTAACCGGATCAGCGATTTGTGTGAACACACTGTCGAAGGTATTGGTGTGTTGCGCAATCACGTCCCACGCGCGATTTTCCCTCACCTTAATCAGACTTCCGTCGCGTTCTACCAACGCACTTGCCGGACGGTATTGTTCGCCAACCCAGATACTTTCGCGCTTGATTTCCGGATCAAATGCAAACGCGGAGCTCGAAGGAATGGGTAAGCCCAGGGCAATGGCATAGCTGAAGTTATCGCTGGAAAATCCCAGGCGCAAGCGTTGGGCATGTTGGCGGGGCCCGCCCTGGACGGGCACTTCGCCCAGACTCATGCGACGCGTAATTTTTTCGGGACCGGCCCAGAAAGTTGAATCGAGTCCGCCTTCTTTGGCCAACGCACGCACAACGCCGCCTTGTGCCGTTTCGGCCAATAAACGCAATGCGCGATACAAATTGGATTTGCCGCTGGCGTTGGCACCCGTAACGACGTTCAAGCTGCCCAGCGGAATAATCAGTTCATTGAGTGAGCGGTAATTTGCAACAGCCAGTGTGGTGATCATGATCCTGCTTCTTGTTCAGTGGCGACAAGTTGCACACGATGCGTGAGCACAACCGCCACTGTCAAGGTGCCTAATTGGAGATCCACACGAATTGGTAGGG
>DATJLH010000064.1:0-10800 GCA_035490615.1 Cellvibrio sp. | reverse complement strand
TCCGCACCTACAATTATCCCCAGGGGCGCGTAACAGATCATCGTATTAACCTCACGCTCTATTCATTGGATGCGGTGATGGAGGGTGACCTGGACAGCGTGATCCAGCCGCTGGTAAATGAATATCAGGCGGACCAGCTGGCTGCCCTGGCGGAGTAATCTCGCATGAGTGAAGCCTTCACCGTCGCCAGTTGTATCCGCATGGCGAACCAACTGGCCAAGGTAAGTGATTCACCCCGCCTAGATGTGGAAATATTACTGGCACATGTCCTGCAAAAGGACCGCACCTTTTTATTTACCTGGCCGGAAACCGAGCTAACGCTGGAGCAGGAAGATACTTTTATTACGCTGTTTGATCGGCGTTTAGGCGGTGAGCCGGTTGCGCATATTATCGGCCAGCGTGAATTCTGGTCGCTGCCCCTGTTTGTCAATAACACCACCTTGATTCCGCGCCCCGATACTGAATTGGTGGTAGAAACTGTGCTGAATTTATTTGCGTCGGATATGCACAACCAACCACGCCATGTGTTGGATTTGGGTACGGGTACCGGCGCGATCGTGTTGGCACTGGCGCACGAAAAAAAATATTGGCACTGCGTCGGCGTGGATAACCAACCGGAAGCGGTGTTGCTGGCGCAAAAAAATTGCCAGCATCTACAACTACAAAATGTGGCGATCAAACAAAGCGATTGGTTTTCGGCAGTAGAAGAAACTGACTTTGATGTCATTGTCAGCAATCCGCCTTACATTGCCGCCGATGATCCGCATCTGCAACAGGGTGATGTGCGCTTTGAACCCTTGAGTGCATTGGTTGCCGATAATCAGGGGCTGCGCGATATTGAAAAGATCGTACAGCAGTCGCGCAATTATTTACGGTCTAACGGTTGGTTGTTGATCGAACATGGCTATCAGCAAGGTCAGGCAGTGCGCCAATTGTTTGAGCACTCCGGTTATGTTGCGATAACAACACTGCGCGACCTGAGTGACAACGAGCGCGTTACCATGGGTAAGAAAACGGGCTAAGCCGATGATGAACGATCAGCAATTACTGCGCTACTCACGCCAGATCATGCTTGACGATATTGATATCGAGGGGCAGGAAAAATTATTGGCGGCGCGGGTGCTGGTCGTTGGCTTGGGCGGCTTGGGTTCACCTGTCGCTATGTACCTTGCTGCGGCCGGCGTTGGTCATCTGGTGCTGGCGGATTTTGATGAGGTAGACCTGTCCAATTTACAACGGCAAATCGTGCATACCCAGGCGCGCATTGGCGTGAATAAAGCGGTTTCTGCAGCACAAACATTGCGCGAATTAAATCCGGAAGTACACATCACCTGCATTGAAAAGCCGCTCGATCTTGAGTCGCTGGACGACCAGGTCAGGCAAGTCGATGTGGTGGCGGATTGCACCGATAACTTTGCTACGCGCTTTGCTATAAACGCCGCTTGTGTCAAAGCAAAAGTGCCACTGGTGTCCGGTGCGGCGATTCGTCTGGAAGGTCAGGTCGCGGTCTTCGATGCACGCGATGAAAACAGCCCCTGCTATCGCTGTTTATACGAAGAAAATGAAGAAGATCTAACCTGCGCTGCTAACGGCGTACTAGCGCCCCTGGTGGGGGTGATCGGTTCGTTGCAAGCGTTGGAAACCATCAAGCTTATTGCTGGCATCGGCACAACTCTCAAGGGCAACCTACAACTGTTCGACGCCCGCCACGCACAATGGCGCACCATCAAATTACCCAAAGATCCACAGTGTCCCGTCTGCTCCTGACCGCTACCTATAGTCCCCTCGTAGGTCGGATTAGCGCAGCGTAATCCGACATCCAGCTAATAAAAAACAATAGTTTATTTGTCGGATTACGAGACGAGCGGTGCTCATCTCTAATCCGACCTACACGTCCAGTTATTTAAAAAACGCGTCTTTTAACTCCCGATGCTGCTCAGCTTTCAAGCGCGGTCCAAATTGGGCAACAACTTTGGCGGAAGCAAAATTGGCGAACTCGCCAGCGGTGCGATAATCGTAACCGTGGGTGATGGCATAGAGGAATGCGCCGGCGAACATATCACCTGCCCCATTGGTATCGATGGCTTTTGTCGGATAAGCTGTTGTGGTAAATAACTGTTCGCCATCGAAGACAAATGCACCCTCAGCGCCGCACGTAATGGCAAACGTCTTGCAATAATTTTTCAAGGCTTCTATTGCGTGATCCAGGGAATGGGTTTGGGTAAAGCCAAGGGCTTCGTCGCGATTGCAAAATAATAAATCCACGCCGTCGCCAATCATCTCCACTAATCCATCGCGGAAAAATTGCACCATGGCCGGGTCAGACAGGCTGAGCGATGTGCGCGTGTTATTGGCCTCTGCCAATTTGCGCAGTTCAATCGCGGCAGCGCGTCCGGTCGTTGAAGACACGAGGTAACCTTCGATATAGACATATTCTGCCGCGGCAATGGCATCGCGCTGCAATTCGTTAACCGACACAGTTTCGCTGATGCCGAGGAAGGTATTCATACTGCGTTCAGCGTCGGGGGTTATCATCACCAGGCATTTGCCGGTGATGCCTTCAGTAGCGGGCAAATGGCTCGGATAAGCCACGCCGGCATCTTTAATATCCTGCAAATAAAATCGGCCATTGTCGTCGTCGGCAACTTTGCACGAATAAAAGTTGTCGCAGCCAAAGTAGTTGGCGGCAATGATGGTGTTGGCGCCGGAGCCGCCGCTGGCTTTGTGAGCGATCTGGTGCTCGGATAAGTAGTTGATCAGTTGAGATTGGCGTGGCTCATCCACCAATGTCATGACACCCTTGGCTACCGCCATGGCGGTCAGGTCACTGTCGCTGACGGTTATTTCGGTATCGACCAGCGCCGCGCCTATGCCGTAGATATGATAATGAGTCATGCGTGCCTCGTGCTTTATGGGTGGATGGCCGCGCATTATGCAAAACGACCGGGCCAGATGCAAAACCGGTGATTGTGTAAGGTATTCGGCGTAAACTAGTGCCCTGTTTTTTAACCTGTAATCTAAGATCTGCTGATGACCAAACGCCGTTCCGTTTCCCGCACTAAAAAATCACCGCCATCCAGCAAACCTCCGCGCCATGGTTGGGCGCTGTTTCGCCTCTGGTTGTTTTACAGCGTTATTGCCATCCTGGTGTTGCTTGCTATCTGGACCTTATATCTTGATGTGGTGGTGCGCGCAAAGTTCGATGGTAAAAAGTGGGCATTGCCGGCGCGGGTATATTCCCGCCCGCTGGAATTGTATGAAGGCCTGGCGCTGACGCCGCCGTTGTTTGAGCAGGAATTGCAGGCCTTGGGTTACCGTGCGGTCGGTAATCTGAATGCACC
Organism: Cellvibrio sp.; assembly: GCA_035490615.1. Lineage (GTDB taxonomy): Bacteria > Pseudomonadota > Gammaproteobacteria > Pseudomonadales > Cellvibrionaceae > Cellvibrio. Next base: position 7,459 of record DATJLH010000064.1, on the reverse strand, counting down.
AGGTCAATACGTGAAGCGGCCAGTCAGCAGTGGGCAGGTCAGTTACCAGGTGCATAGTCGCGGCTTTGATTTTTGGGATAAACGGGAAGAGGCGCGGCGCTTCAGTATCACGATTGCGAATGGCCATGTGATGCACTTGCGCGATCTGGCCGGTGCCGATATGCCGCTGATGCGGCTGGAGCCGGAAGAAATCGGTGGCATTTACCCCGCCGAAGCAGAAGACCGGTTGCTGGTGCGCTTGTCCGATTTGCCGCCGCTGCTGGGTGAAACCTTGCTGGCGGTGGAAGACCAGCACTTCCTCGATCACCACGGCGTGTCGCCCCTGGCTATTCTGCGCGCGGCCATGGTCAATGTCCGCGAAGGTGAAGTAGTGCAGGGTGGCAGTACCCTGACCCAGCAACTGGTGAAGAATTTTTACCTGACCCGCGAGCGTCACCTGCGGCGCAAGGTGCAGGAAGCCATCATGGCGGTGTTGCTGGAGATCCACTACACCAAGTCTGAAATCCTCGAAACCTATATCAACGAGGTCTTCCTCGGTCAAAGCGGCCCGCGTGCGATCCACGGGTTTGCGCTGGCATCGCAGCATTATTACCGCCAACCACTGGCTGAGCTGGATACTGAGCAGCTGGCATTACTGGTTGGCCTGGTGAAAGGTGCGTCCTATTACAACCCCTGGCGTAATCCCGAGCGCGCCAAAAAGCGGCGTAATTTGGTGCTGACGGTCATGCATCAGCAGGGGCTGATTGACGATAAGGAATTAAAGCGTGCGCAAGCAGCGCCGCTGGGTGTGGTGGAGCAGGGCGATACCAGCATGGTGACTTACCCGGCGTTTGTGGCCCTGGTGAAGCGTCAGTTGCAGGAAGATTATCAGGAAGAAGACCTGCGCAGCGAAGGCTTGCGCATCTTCACCAGCCTGTCGCCGATGGTGCAGCGTCAAGCTGAGGCGGCGCTGAATCAACGGCTGCGCCAGCTGGAACAGCGACACAATGTGAAAGACCTGCAAGGCAGCATGGTGGTGACCTCGGTGGGCGGCGGTGAAGTGCTGGCGTTGATCGGCGATAAAAACCCGCGCTTTGAAGGCTTCAACCGGGCGCTGGATGCGCGGCGCCCTATCGGCTCATTGATGAAGCCATTTGTCTACCTCACCGCCCTGGAACAGCCGGATTCCTATCACCTTGGCACCCTGATCAGCGATGATCCGGTGACCATCAAAGGTGATAACGGCAAGTTGTGGGAGCCCAAGAATGTCGATTCTGTCAGCCATGGCGAAGTGCCTATGTACATGGCCTTGACGCACTCCTACAACCAGGCCACCGCGCGCCTGGGCATGCAGCTAGGCCTCGAGAATGTGTATGACACCGTGAAGGCGGCGGGCTTTGAAGGGCGCATCCCCGGTGTGCCGTCCATGTTGCTCGGTTCAGTGGATATGTCGGCGTTTGATGTGGCAGGTATCTATCACACGCTGGCTGCGGAAGGTGTCTACACACCTTTGCGCTCGATCCGCGAAGTGCTGACGGCTGATGGTCAGCCGTTGCGGCGCTACCCACTGGAGCTGGAACAGCGTTTCTCGCTCGAAAGCACCTTCCAGCTGCAATACGCCTTGCAGATGGTGTTGCGTGAAGGCACCGGGCGCAGTGTGTACAACCAGTTCCCCGAATCCCTGCCATTGGCAGGCAAGACCGGTACGACCAACGATCAGCGCGATAGCTGGTTTGCGGGTTTCAGTGGTGAGCATCTGGCTGTGGTCTGGCTGGGGCGCGACGATAACAGTGCAACCCCGCTCACCGGTTCCGGTGGGGCCTTGCAAGTCTGGGCGGATCTGATGCGTCAGTTACCCACTCAAGGCGTGAATCTGCAACCGCCGGAAGGCGTCAGCTTTGACTGGATCGATGCGGCAACCGGTATGCTCAGTGCCGAGCATTGCGAGGGTGCCGTCTGGCTGCCCCTACGCGACAGCCAGCGCCCTGAGCAGCAAAGCGATTGCCGCCTGAAAGAAGGTGGCCGCAACTGGTGGCAGCGCCTGTGGAATTAACGCCCCGGAATTAATAAGAACCCCGTCGGTCGGATTAGCGCAGCGTAATCCGACACCGCGCCCGGCCCCCGTGCCAACCGCCGGCCCCGGGAAAATGAACTGCCTGATTGATAACGGCCCGAATCTGCAAGGAGCCCTCCATGAACAAACCGCTCTCCATAAACAAGTCTCTTTCACTTGTGTTGATTACAGGCCTGCTGAGTCTGATGATCGGCTGTGCCAGCACCACCTACGACTTACCGCCGGTCACGGACAGCGATACCTCCGGCGAACCCGAGCCCGCACAAACCTACCCGGCCGGGGAGCCAGCGCCGTCCATCGACAGTGAAGAAACGGATTTGCAGGTGCCTGAACCTGTCCTGCCTTCGACCAACCCCGCTGTCACCAGCCTCACTAACCAGGCGCGGGCGCAATACAACACCCGCGACTACCAGACCGCTATCGCCACCGCCGAGCGCGGCTTGCGGATTGACCGTCGTTCACCCGAGCTTTACCTGATCATCGCGCAAAGTTATGTGCAGTTGGCGATGCCCCAACGTGCCGAGCAGTTTGTACAACAGGGATTGCGTTATAGCGCGTCTGGCTCGGCGGTTGCCGAGGCGTTGTTACGGGTGAAAGAGGCAGTGTCTTCGGGGTTCTGATGGCTACAGGCGGCTTTCTCTGAATGCCCGGGTGAGCGTCGGCTGGGTTAAAGCTTCGGTTTTTCACATAGATTTTTCGAGGACTTGGTGTTGGATTACGCTGCGTTAATCCAACATGCACTAGCACCTCGCTTCCTGCTTAATGTTATCTCTACCAGATCCCTGCAATTCTCGGCGACAGGGTTCCACTTCGCTTCCAACTCTCTTCTTTTCGCGTTTTCTCACGTATTCGGGGCTTTTGGCGCTGTTTTATCCGTTTGGATGATTTTATGGATTTTTGCTTCATAAACGGCTATTTTTTCTTGCACAAACAATCTGATTGCGTAATCATCTGACGACGATAGACACCGGGAAGAAGGTTTTTTGCCTTGGCATCTCCCATAAAACAACCTGCGGCACAACCATAAATCAGGCGGGTGTATTAATTGTGTTTATCATCAACCGTCCCGGGACTGGTGCCCGTGGAACAGCAAATAATAATGATAGAGAGAGCAACCTTATGAACAGACCAATGCACAAAAACCCCCTATCGCTTTGCATTTCAGCGACCAGTTTATTGTTGGGCCTGGGCGTCATGCCCGGTCTGGCGATGGCTCAGGCTGAATCTCCCGATATGATCGAAGAGGTTCTGGTCAGTGGCAGTTATCGGGGCAGCCTGGCCAGCGCCCTTGAGCAGAAACGCAACGCGCCCAATGCCAAAGAAACCATCATGGCCGAAGATATCGGCAAGATGCCCGACCTGAACCTGGCGGAATCCCTGCAGCGTGTACCCAGTGTCACCATCACCCGCGAAGGTGGCGAGGGCCGGCAAGTGAGCGTGCGCGGTCTGGGCCCGGATTTCAGCCGCACGACCCTCAATGGTATGGAAGTCCCCGCCAGCGGCGGTGGCCTGGATTCATCCGGCGGTGTTAACCGGGGTCGCGCGGTGGATTTCAACATCTTTGCGTCGGAATTATTTAATCGTATTGATATCCATAAAACCCCTATCGCCTCGGTTGAAGAAGGTGGGCTGGGTGGCACCATTGAATTGCATACGGCCAAACCCCTGGATAACCCCGGCTTTCATGCCATCGTCGGCGCGCAGGCAACAGTCGATAACGTGGCGGATGAGTTGGACCCGCGTTTTACCGCGTTAATCAGCAATACCTTTCTTGATGATCGCTTGGGTGTACAGTTCTCTATCGCCAAATCCGAACGCACCGTGCAGCAGGAAGGTTACGGTACGGTGCGTTACAGTGCGGCGGCCACCGAAGGGCGCGCCTGGGCGGATGTCAGTGATACGGTGGTGAATGGCACACCGAATCCCCTGGCCAATATTGCCGACCCAGATGCTGAGGACCCTACAGATCCTACCTCGAGCAACTACAACCCCGATGATCCGGACGGCCTGCGTTACATGTGGATGCCCCGTTTGCCGCGGATGGATTATTTCAGCAATACCGTAGATCGCACCGGTATTACCGCTGCATTCCAGTTCCGTCCGACTGATGAACTGGAGTTGGGTCTGGATGTGGTGAGTTCGAGCCTGGAGAATGATCGGATTTCTTACAATTACGCGGCGCAATTCCGCAACTCATGGCCTAGCATCACGCCCGAAGAAATCACCCTTGACCCCACCGGTCGCTATATCGTCGCGGGCACTTTCTCTGGTGTGCGTCCTCGTTCTGAAAGCCGCGCGCAGTATTCTGAATCGGAATTCCTGCAAACCGTGTTGACCGGTCGCTATGACTTTACGGAAAACGTGCGTTTAAAAGCCTTGGCCGGTCGCGCAACCTCCGAACACGATGAAGAACAATACCGCTTCAATATTGATGGGCCGGTGGGCGGCAGTACCTTCACGTTTGATTCCACCAACCCCAATATTGCCGAGATGTCTTACGGTTTTGACATGCTCGATACCGCCAACTACACCACCGGTGGTGGCTTGACCATTCGTAAAGACGTGGTGGAACGCACCAACGAAACCTATCGCCTGGACTTGGAGATCGATGGCGAGTTGTTTGATACCAAAGTGGGTGTGATCTCTAACAGCCGCGAAGTGGATTCCCTGAACTACACGCCAGTGGGATTGACCACGCCAGCCAACAACACACCGGTAGACAATTTCCCCGGCATGGCGGTGACCTTTGAGTCGCAAGTCGGTGGCGATTTTGCATCTGCGTTAAATCCACCGGCCGGTTTCCCGCAAAACTGGATGGTGCAGGATTTTGATGTTGCGATTCAGGTGCATAACGCCGGTGAGTTTGAACCAGCGCTGACGAATTCACTGACCTGGAATGTGGAAGAAGAAACCCTCGGTGTGTACGGCCAGTTGGATTTTGATCTGCAGCTCGCCGACCGTCCGCTGTATGTGAACGCTGGTGTGCGCGTGGTAGAAACAGACACCAGCGCGTCGGCCTACACCGCAATATCCGGCGCACCGGTACCGGTTCAGGCAGAAAGCAATTACACCGATACCTTGCCGTCATTAAACCTCTCGTGGGAACTGCGTGACGATCTGGTGTTGCGCTTCAGTGCGGCAAAAAATATTACCCGTCCGAGCCTGGGTGATCTGGTTCCTTCCATCACGGCGATTACGCCGGTGAACGGTAATATTTCTACCGGCAACCCGGATCTGCAAGCGATCACCGCGGACTCGTTTGATGCGGGTATCGAGTGGTACTTTACCGATGAATCGCTGCTGGCCTTCACCGTGTTCCATAAAAAAATCGAAGGTTTTATTGCGGATGAAACGGTTAACGGCACCCTTAATCCGGGTATTGCCGCAGCGGTTTCACTGCGCCCGGAATACGATCCCACTGATCCGCTTTACGATCCCAACGTGACGCAACCCGATGGTGTCTGGAACGTGAGCCGCCCGGAAAATGCGCAAGATGCTGACCTGGAAGGTTACGAGCTGGCCTATCAACAACCCTTCACTTTCCTGCCGGGTTTCTGGAGTAATTTTGGTGTAACGGCCAACTTCACGCATGTGGAATCCGAGGCGCTCTTTGGCGAGGTCACGAGCAGCTTGCCGGGCTTGTCGGAAAACAGTTACAACTTTACCGCCTACTATGAAACGGCGGACTGGGGTGCGCGTTTGTCCTGGAATAACCGCGATGATTATGTCACCGCGACCTCCGGTTCCAACGGTAATGCCCGTGAGTTCAACACCGGCCCGACCCGCCTGGATGCATCCGCGTTTTACAACGTGACGGAAAACATCACAGTGCGTCTGGAAGTGATCAACCTCAATGAAGAGGAAGAGCGCAATTACACCAGCGGCCCCACTGGCGATTTCAATTTCGTGCGCGAATACAACTCTACCGGGCGCGAAGTGTATCTCGGTGTAAGGGCAACTTTCTAATCGCTTGACCTGTTCTACCGCTAGTTGTTTTTCCCACATCTTGCGTCACCAGAGCCGTTTTCTGGTGACGCCTTTTTTATCTGCGACTGAATGCAATAGCGGTAACCTTCTTTCTTTTTGCTTCTCACAAGAGAGTTTTCCTATGTGTGGCAAGTCATTCTTTTCTATTTTTTGTTTCAGCATACTTTTGGTACTAACCGGCAACAGCCTGGCTGATGATAAACCGATCCCTGTCAACAAGAGCTGGGCGGAGCGCACAGCCTTGTCAGTGATGCAACGTAGCCCGGAAGCCTGGGCCATGCGCGACTACAAACTGATGGACAAGCCGCAGTGGGCCTACACCTACGGTTTGGTGCTGCTGGGCTTTCAACGTGTCTATGAAAAAACCGGCGAGCAACACTACCTTGATTACGCAAAAACCTACGTTGATCAACTGATTGATGAACAGGGCAAGATCAAAGGCTACAACATTGCCGATTTCAATATCGATTCCATCAACAGCGGGAAATTATTATTTTTACTGCACGAAAAATATAAAGATCCGCGTTACCTGACGGCCATGCAAACCCTGCGTCAGCAACTGGAATGGCAACCGCGCACGCGCAGCGGTGGCTTGTGGCATAAATTAATATATCCCTGGCAAATGTGGCTTGATGGGCTTTACATGGGCGCGCCTTATTACGCACAGTATGCGCAGCAATTTAACGAAGGAGATAAGGCGTTTGATGATATCGCGCATCAATTTATCCTGATTGAAAGCAAAACCCGTGATGCAAAATCTGGTTTGTTGTATCACGCTTGGGATGAAAGCACTTTGCAACGCTGGGCCAATGATGAAACCGGTTTGTCTCCGCATTTCTGGTCGCGTGCTATGGGTTGGTATGCCATGGCGTTGGTGGATGTGCTGGATTATTTTCCGCAGGAGCATAAAGACCGTGCAGAGTTGATTGCGATCTTGAATCGTCTGGCGGAGGCCTTGGTGAAGGTCCAGCATAAGTCAGGATTGTGGTATCAGGTAACGGATCAGGGGGATCGTTACGGCAATTATCTGGAGGCGTCCGGGTCGGCGATGTTTGCTTATGCGTTTGCCAAAGGTGCGCGTAAAGGTTATTTGCCGGCGCGGTTTAAAAAAGTTGCGGATAAAACCTTTGATGGGTTGTTGAAAAATCTGGTGGTGGTGGATAAGCAGAATCAGGTGCATTTGACGCAGATTTGCGGGAGTGCGGGCTTGGGGGGTGATCCTTATCGTCCGGGGACGTTTGCGTATTATGTGGGGGAGGCGATCCGGGTGGATGATGCGCATGGGGTGGGGCCGTTTATATTGGCGGCTGTGGAGTTGGGGCGTTAGTTTGATGAAATTTAACGAGAACGGCGTGTACCGCGAGAGAGTCTGAAAACGCATGTATACGTCCGTGTAGCTCCCTCAAGTCGTCCCTGACT
>DATJLH010000063.1:0-24287 GCA_035490615.1 Cellvibrio sp. | reverse complement strand
CGCACGCAAACCTTGGCGGTGCAAGGCAGTGCGGACGGTTCCAGTTTCAGCAACATTGTGGGCAGTGCGGGTTATACCTTTAATCCAAACAATGCCAACACCGTGACCATCAGTTTTGCTGAAACCACTGCACGTTATGTGCGTTTGAATGTTACCGGCAATACCGGTTGGCCAGCGGCGCAAATTTCGGAGTTTGAAGTTTACGGTTATCCCGATCCGGTGCCGCCTGCGACACCACAAAATGTCATCGTAGCTGGAGGCACGTCTGCGACGCTATATCTCACCTGGGACAGCGCTGACCTTGCGCAAGGTTATGAAGTCTTGCGCGATGGTACGGTGGTTGCCGATGTCACCGCCACGTCGTTTCAGGATACGGGTTTAACGCAAAACACCAGCTACACCTACACCGTGCGCGCTTACAATCAATTCGGTGAGTCAGCGGAAAGTGATCCGGTGGTTGGCACCACCTTGGATGAAAGCCAAAACCCCGGCCCCAGCGATCAGCGCGGTGCCAATATGCCTTTCGACATTTATCAGGCTGAGGATGCAGATGTCGGTGGCGGTGCGCAAATTGTCGGGCCGAATCGCACCATTGGTGATATTGCCGGCGAAGCATCCGGGCGTCGCGCGGTCACCCTGAATTCCACCGGCAGTTATGTGGAATTTACGACGGAAGCGGATACCAATACCTTGGTGACGCGTTTCTCCATTCCTGACGCACCCGGCGGTGGCGGTATCACCGCGACCCTGAATATTTATGTGGACGGTCAACTCGAAGATACCATTACGCTGTCATCCAAGCATGCCTGGCTTTACGGTCCGGAAACCAATCCGGGCAACAGCCCCGGCGCGGGACCGGCACGTCATATTTATGATGAAGCCAATATTCTGTTTGATCGTACCATTCCGGCGGGCAGTAAAATTCGTTTGCAAAAGGACGCGCAAAATACCTCGCAATATGCCATCGACTTTATCAGCCTCGAACAGGTTGCACCGATTCCCAATCCGAATCCCGGTGCGTTTATAACGCCCAATGGCTTCTCACATCAGGATGTACAAAATGCGTTGGACCAAGCGCGCATGGGAAGTGCACAGGGTGTGTATTTACCGGCAGGTACTTATCAAACCTCAAATAAATTCCAGGTATACGGCAAACCTTTGCAAGTGATCGGTGCTGGCCCCTGGTACACCCGTTTTGAAACACCGACCAATCAAACCAATACCGATGCCGGCTTTGCCGTGTCGAATTCTGCCAACGGTTCTACCTTTGCGAATTTTGCCTTCTTCGGTAACTACACCAGCCGCATCGACGGGCCGGGTAAAGTATTTGATTTCAACGGCGTGTCGGATATGACCATCGACAACGTGTGGGTGGAGCATCAGGTATGTATGTTCTGGGGCGCGAGCGTGCACGACTCCACCATTAAAAATTCACGCATGCGCAATTTGTTTGCCGACGGTATCAACTTTACCAACGGTAGCAGCGGTAACCATGTGGTGAATAACGAAGCGCGTTCTACCGGTGACGACAGCTTTGCATTATTCGCGGCAACGGATAATGGCGGCGGTATTGTGCAGAATAATCTGTACGAAAATTTAACTGCGATGACACCCTGGCGCGCCGCAGGTCTGGCGTCTTACGGCGGGCAGGGTAATACCTTCAGAAATATCCATGTGGAAGATACCCTGGTGTATTCCGGTGTGACGATCAGCTCGCTGGATTTCGGTTATCCCTTTACTGGCTTTCAGGCAAATCCCACCACTAATTTCGAAGGCATTACCATCCTGCGTTCCGGCGGCACCTTCTGGAATAACCAGGTCTTCCCCGGCTTGTGGATGTTCTCTGCGTCGAAAAGTTTTCAGGGTATTCGCATCACTGACCTGGACATTATCGACCCGACCTTCCACGGCATTATGTTCCAGACCAATTACGTGGGCGGTCAGCCGCAGAATGTGTTCCAGGATACGATCCTGACGAATGTCACCATCTCTGGTGCGCTGCCGAATCCGGCTTACCCCAACCGTTCCGGGTTTGGTATCTGGGCTAACCCGATGCCGGAACCGGGGCAAGGGCCGGCGTTGGGTACGGTGGAGTTTAATAATCTCACCTTGATCAACAACGGCGTGAATATTCGTAACGACTCGCCGGAGTTTACGATTATTGTCAATGATTAGGCGGGAGGTTATTAACGTCGGGACTTATTGGTAAATCTGTGTCGGATTACGCCTTTGGCTAATCCGACCTACGTTTGGTGTACCTGATGTAGGTCGAATTAGCCGCGCAACGCGCGGCGTAATCCGACACCCAAAGATCGTTATTTCACAAACAAATCGGCGTTAATCCACATGTGGGCCGCGATACTGGCGGCATAACCCAGGGCAATTACCGGCGCCCATTTCAGGTGGCCAATAAACGTGTACTTGCCGCGTGCCTGACCCATCAATGCCACACCCGCCGCCGAGCCAATAGACAACATACTGCCGCCCACGCCCGCCGTCAGGGTAATCAACAGCCAATCACCCGTACTCATATCCGGTTGCATGGTCAGTACCGCGAACATCACCGGAATGTTATCGATCACAGCGGATACCACACCGAGGATAATATTAGTGACTGTTGCGCCCATGCCGGTGTAGAGCACTTCTGACATCAGCGCCAGGTAGCCCATAAAGCCCAGGCCGCCCACACACATCACAACACCGTAGAAGAACAACAGGGTGTCCCACTCGGCGCGAGCAATCTTGCTGAATACATCGAAAGGTACAACGTCACCCAGGCGGCGCAAGGCTGCCTGGTCACCACGGCTTTCGGCAATGGCGCGTTTGCGCGCGAGCGAACCAGGCAGGGTCTTGCGCAGGAAGAAGCCGAAGAATTGCAGGTAACCCAGGCCGGTCATCATGCCCAATACCGGCGGCAAGTGCAGGAAGGTATGGCAAGACACAGCGGTCACAATGGTTAATAAAAACAGTGCGAGGATGCGCATGGCGCCGCGCTTCATCTCAACCACTTCGTCCAGCGCGTCGGGTTTTTTGTTTTCGATAAAGAAGCTCATGATCAATGCCGGCAGGCCGAAGTTAACCAGCGAAGGAATAAATAACGCGAAGAAATCCTGGAACGGAATAATGCCGGCTTGCCACACCATCAAGGTGGTGATGTCACCAAAGGGACTGAAGGCACCGCCGGCGTTAGCTGCAACGACCACGTTGATGCAGCAGATATTGATAAACTTTTTATCCTCACCGCCCACTTTCATGATCACCGCACACATCAGCAAGGCGGTAGTCAGGTTGTCGGCGATGGGGGAAATAAAGAACGCGAGAAAGCCGGTGAGCCAGAACAGTGTCTTGTAATTAAACCCTTTGCGAATCATCCAGGCGCGCAGCGCATCAAACACATTGCGCTCATCCAGGGCGTTGATATAAGTCATGGCGACTAACAGGAACAGCATCAGCTCGGCAAATTCCAGCAGCGTGTGCCGGAATGCGTGCTCGGCTTCGTGGGGCATGCCTTCCTGGGTATAAATCCAACCCAGCAGCATCCAGATAACACCGGCTGCTACCAGCACCGGTTTGGATTTGCGTAGGTGGAGCAGTTCTTCGCCCATCACCAGCAGGTAGGCAATGACAAACAGAACCAGTGAAAAATAACCGATACCGCTGGCCGTCAGGTCAAGGCTGCCGACGGCGGCGAAGGTGTGGGGACTAAGTGTGACAAGCAGGGTTGCAAGTATCGCTGTGACCGACAGCGAAAGTTTGCGGGCAGTGTGGTGCATGGTACGTTCCGTATCTAATAGTTGTAGGACGTTGCCGCCGCCAGGGGCAGGGCAGATGATAAAAGGCGCGTGATTTTAACATAGCAGGCGGTGTGCGTCGGCAGGTTTGTCAGGGGTAATCCATAAAACCCGCGCCGGCCCGATTCAGTGGCGGAACCGGTGCGCGCGGGTTTTGCGATGGCCGTCGGGTTTTAAACGTGATCGGCTGCTGTTCCTTGCAATCCTGTTCCGGATTGCCTTTATCTTCATAGCCAAGTGTTGCGCATATCACATCCTTGGCGGAGCCGAGCGTGTAGTCTTGGGCCATCAAATGACGTCAAGCCCATACCTGAGGTGTTTATGTCCGGCATTCCAACCTTGACCAAGCCTGTTCCCCGGCAACCGTCGGCTAACCGCGCAGCGCAATCCTCCCCGGCGCCACGGAATAATGTCCAGCGCGCGAGTTTTCAACAGGAACGCTGGTTGGTCGATATTCCTCTGTCGGTGCTTAGCGAGCACAACGCCTGGACCTCTTCGGGCAACTGGCAGGGCATGTTCGATTGCGCTATCTGGTTGCGCACTCCCGCAGGCCTGGCGCACCCGGTGCAGTTGTCGCTCAAGTACATCGACAACGGTGGCGAAAAAATTGTGCACATCGACCGTTGCCATCCCGGCAGTCATCGCACTGTGCTGCTCAACGGCAGTTTCGGCCTTGGCGTGAATGGCCGGGTGCGCGACATGGGCTTGTATCTGTTGGGTATTACCGATCCCGAGATTGTGGTTGAAGAGTGGCATATGACCCCGCAGCAACGCCGCGCCCGCTAAACCCCCCTCTGTTTTTTTGTTTGCATAGCACCACGGATGGTGCGTCCCCACCTTGAATTATTTCATCGGCTGCTATACTTGGAACCAATTCCATGGTTAGGGCTTGTATGAAATCCACCGTTATTTTTTTTATCCTGTTGATCGCCGTTGATACCGCTATGGCCGGGCTGCCGGAGCGGGAGATTGTCTTGGGGACTAATGTGTCCTCGGCATACACCGCTGAGCGAAATCAGTTGGTACGCGGCGGCTCCATCGAACACATCGAGTGCATCTTCAAAGATTTGCGTCAACCCTATCAAATCACCAGCATGCCCTGGTTGCGCGCTCGCCAGGAAGTGCGCAAAGGCAAGCTGGATGGTTTTTTTACCGCGATTTCAATTGAAGAAGCTGATGACTACGCCAGCTTGTCTGCGCCGTTGGTGCTGGAAAACTGGTATTGGTTCTGGCGCGCGGATATGAAAGCCCCCGCCTCCTGGCAAGATGACTACAAGCTGGGTGCGATCCTTGGTAGCCAGCAAGCGGAATGGTTGCAAGAGGCGGGCTATTCAGAGCCGATGACGGCAAACAACCTGCCACAAATGTTGAAGATGCTGTTCAGCAAACGTATCGATGCCATCCTGGCGGATAAAGAACATTTTGAACAAGCGGCTGCTGAGTTGGGTATCGACGCCGACACCTATCAGTACCGCTTTTTTCGTTATGTGCCCTTGGGGGTTTATTTCGGTAAAGCATTTTTGAATGAGCATCCCGGATTTCTCCCGCGTTTTAATCAGCACATTTACGCCTGCGCGCCGGAAGGCTTTCAAATGTCCGATTACGAGCGGGAGAAAGTTAAAGCGTTGGTGATGCCGTTGATGCAGGAGTGGGTTGCCATGCCGGAGGTTATCACGGCAGTCGTGGCGCAGAATGAGTATCAACAAGCTGTTACCCAGCAAGAGATTCTAAAAAAAGATGTGCAATGGCAAAGCGAATTCAAGGCCGGCAATTTTTCCTTGTCGGCATCCCTGATGGGTATTCCGCTGTCGCAGCAGTTGCGTCAGTTGAAAACCCGTAGCCGGGGGTTGATCACCGAAATTATCCTGATGGACGCGCGGGGAAACAATGTGGCCATCAGCGATATGACCTCGGATTATTGGCAGGGTGATGAGGCGAAATATTTATTGAGCTTTAATAAATCACCAGAGATGTTGTTCTTTGAGCCCGTAGGCTATGACGAATCCACCCGGCGTTTCCAGGTGCATGTGAGTTTGCCGATTTATGCCCCGGATATCGATACATCCATCGGGGTGTTGACGGTGGGTGTGGATATTGAAAAGGCGCTATCGTTGCAGCAGTAATGAAATGTCGGACCACGCCATTGGCTAATCCGACCTACAGGTTGCGCAGCAGGTCGGATTAATCGTAGGTCGGATTAGGCTAAGCCGTAATCCGACACCACTCAACCTAACCTTCATTAACTCTTCAACGGCTTGTACTTCATCCGCTTGGGCTGCGCATCGCCGCCTTTGCGTTTGATCAAGTCATCGTGATACTCGGTGTAATTCCCTTCAAAGAACACAATATCCGAATCGCCTTCGTAAGCGAGAATGTGCGTCGCAATACGGTCAAGGAACCAACGGTCGTGCGAGATCACCAACACACAACCTGGGAAGGCGAGAATCGCATCTTCCAAAGCACGCAGGGTCTCGATATCCAGGTCGTTGGACGGTTCGTCGAGCAGCAGAACGTTAGCGCCTTGCTTCAGCGTATTGGCCAAGTGCAAACGGCCACGCTCACCACCTGACAACTCACCCACACGTTTTTGCTGGTCAGCACCCTTGAAGTTAAAGCGGCCCACGTAAGAGCGGGAGTTCACTTCATAGTTACCGATACGCAAAATGTCCTGGCCATCGGACACGGCTTCCCACACGGTTTTCTTATCGTCGAGGTTTTCGCGGCTCTGTTCGACGTAAGCAACTTTGACGGTATCACCCAGAGTGACCTTACCGCTATCCGGCTGCTCGGTGCCGGCGATCATGCGGAACAGGGTGGATTTACCCGCACCGTTACCGCCGACAATCCCCACCACGGCACCCTTGGGAATACTCAAGGACAAATTGTCGATCAACAACCGGTCGCCATAACCTTTGCTGACGTTCTCCAACTCGATGACCTTGTCGCCCAGACGCTCGCCTGGCGGAATGTAAATCTCGTTGGTTTCGTTACGGGCCTGAAATTCCTGGGATTGCAATTCGTCAAAGCGAGCCAGACGCGCCTTGCTCTTGGCCTGGCGGCCTTTGGGATTCTGACGCACCCACTCCAGTTCGGTTTTCAGGGCTTTTTGATGCGCCGCTTCGGCACGGGCTTCCTGCTCCAGGCGCGCTTCTTTTTGTTCCAGCCAACTGGTGTAGTTGCCTTCGTACGGAATGCCGTGGCCACGGTCCAGTTCCAGAATCCAGCCGGCGGCGTTGTCGAGGAAGTAACGGTCGTGGGTAATCGCTACCACGGTACCGGAGAAGTTTTGCAGGAATTGCTCCAGCCAATAGACCGACTCGGCGTCCAGGTGGTTGGTCGGTTCGTCGAGCAGCAGCATATCCGGGCGCGACAACAGCAGGCGACACAAGGCCACGCGGCGGCGCTCACCACCGGACAGTTTGGTGACATCCGCATCCCAGGGCGGCAGGCGCAGGGCATCGGCAGCAACTTCCAGGGTGTGGTCCAGGTTGTGTGCATCCCAGGCCTGGATGATGTCTTCGCAGCGGGCCTGCTTCTTGGCCAGGTCGTCGAAGTCGGCATCCGGCTCGGCATAGGCGGCGTAGATCTTGTCCAGTTCTTGCAGCGCATCCACGGCTTCGCGCACGCCGTCTTCCACATTGCCGCGTACATCTTTGGCCGCGTCCAATTGGGGTTCCTGAGGCAGGTAGCCGACCTTGATACCCGGCATAGGGCGGGCTTCGCCATTAAAATCCGTATCCACCCCGGCCATGATGCGCAATAACGTGGATTTACCCGAGCCGTTCAGGCCGAGCACACCAATCTTGGCGCCGGGGAAAAAGGAGAGGGAGATATCTTTCAGAATTTCACGCTTGGGCGGCACGATCTTGCCGAGCCGGTGCATGCTGTAAACGTATTGCGCCATGTGGCCTGAACCTCGTTTTGCAGGGTAGGGAATCCAAGGGCGCAAGGTACCGAAAGCGCTCGGCCAATTCAACGTGTAGAGCGGAAATGATGGGTTTTTTAAAGATTTATAACGATTGATTTTTGTGTGATGCACGTCACAAGGTGCCCGGCGCCATGGAATTGTTTGCCCGCACTGCCCTCGCTAGACTGGCACCCGTCATCAGCGCCGCCCCACGTGGCGCCGCAATCATGTTAACCACGCGCCAACCGGGAATCCGTAATGCAGGTACGCACTACCATCCTCCGCATCATCTTCATCCTGCTCTCCATCGCCAGCCTGGCCTATGTCGCCAACCTCAAGGCGCAGCCACATGCCGTTGTGAATTCAGAACAACGCCCCTAGCGTGTCGGGCAAGATTGTCGGGTTACGCTTCGCTAACCCGACCTACAGTGCCGCTTTCGTAGGTCGGATTAGCGCAGCGTAATCCGACATTGATACTGATTCCTGTGTTTACGCAAGATGTTAAAACAGTGATGAATAGAGGCATACAAGCTATGTATTGTAGTCACGTGCAGAAGATGAATGAGAGATTATCTTGTGGCATTTGCATGCTTGTATGGTTGCTGATGGCGCTGGGCTGTAGCGGCGAAAACACAGGGAAATTTGAGCCTTTATTTACTGGCTTAAGTTCAGGTCAGAGGGATGCACAGGATTGTGTGTCTGTAGCGGACTCCTTTGTCAGAATAGAGTTTGATGACTTTGATCAAAAGCTCAATATATATCAGTCGAAGGATTGTAAAGAATCTTCCAGAACGGGTGTGTTGGAGATTCCCGTTGAGGCCCAGCTTGCCGGATTATGGAATGGCTTTGTAGTTCTGGATGAGGGGACTGATGTAAATGGTAGGGAGATTCATTTAATCAGTATCAATGATGCTGCGAAGAAATACAGCATCTACTATGTTAATCAGCCATTGTTCGAAGAAAGTCGCATAACTTATTTTGAAGCAACTGAAAAAGAAGCCAAGATAGCGGATTGCGCAGGGCAGGAACCAGAGGTTGAGCAATGGCGTGAGATGGGCTTTCCGTTGATGCTTGCTCAGAAAAAAATATTGGATACTAAAACTGGAAATACACGATTCATGGATGTGTTTTCTTGTTATCCGTTGCAATAGTTTGGATTTCTGTACAACGTATCTTTCTTAAGTTTTTTAGATTGTCGGGTTACACTTCGCTAACCCGACCTACGGTATACGGGATACACCGCTTTCGTAGGTCGGATTAGCGCAGCGTAATCCGACACCGTACTCAAATATTTCACCAAAGCATCAAGCGCTAACCTGTTTCAAATCCTCCAAAATATGCTCCGCCGCCTGAAAGGCTAACGCCGCAATCGTCAAGGTCGGATTTCCGGTAGCTACCGTCGGAAACACACCACTGCCGACCATAAACAAATTGCTGTGATCCCAGGATTGCTGTCGTGCGTTTAGTACGGAATCTTCCTTGGTATCTCCCATGCGATACGTTCCTACAATATGACCGGCGCCATAAAAGGTGAAGTTATCGCCCTGGTATTGAAAATTGGTGGCAGTGACTTCAGCAGGCGTGCCGTAAAACACGGGGGCCGGTGGCAGCTTGGTGTATTCCGTTGCACCGATGGCGTTGAAGATTTCCGTAGACACTTTTTTCGCAGAAACAAATGCATTGCGCACGTAATCTTCCTGAATGCGATAGGTCACTTTCGGGCGCGGTAAACCGAGGTGATCGGTTTCGGTCTTGGATAATTCCACTCGATTTTCCGGATCAGGTAATTGTTCAATCAAATACCCCAGGCGAATCTGCCGCGTATAAATGCCATTTAACGTATTCACCAGCTGCGCACCAAATAACTGGCTATTGGCTGGCAAATTCTTGTCCCAGCGCAATGCTTGGCCTTGCTGGTTCACCGAGTCACCATTGAGCTGGCTGTTGTTCTGGCCGAACACAAAATCCGCCAGGGTGGTGAACGGATCATTCGCGGCCCATTGCCAACCTTCGTTACCGATTTCGATGCGATAAGCCGAGCGCTCCTTGCGGAATTCACCATCGCGCAGGGACTCAATGCCTGACGTAGACAGCGGTCCGCGATAGGCAAATACCGGATCTTTCGCCAAACCCCAGGCGAGATACATCACATGGTCCATCAAGTTACGCCCGACCTGATCACTGCTGTTAGCAACACCCTGCGGAAAATTTTTATTTTTGTTGGACATCAATAACAGCTTGGGCGTCTCGATGGCATGGGCGGCCAGCACATATTTTTTTGCGCTAACCGTGCCGGAGCCCGTGGGAATACCACCGTGGGTATCGTAAGTGATGTAATCAATGCCGGTAATCTCGGCGGTGCTGTCGTCGACGCGAATATTATTCGCCACATGGCGATACCACACGTCGACATTGCCGGTTTGCAGCGCGCGGGCGAGGGTGACGGTTGCATCATATTTTGCCTGGATCGGACAAATAGGGATGCAGTTGGTATTGCCCGCACACTGGCGGCGTTCACCCGGCAAGGAGTTGCGACCCTGCGGCGTGGGTGTGACAAAAACCGGATTGCCATCAACGGTAATCGATGTAACGCTGTTGATATACGCCTGGTCCACCAGTGATTCTGTAATGCCGGGCATCGGATAATTATATTCCGACCCGTATTGTCCCGTGGGCGAAACACCGAACTGGGCATAAAGCTGATCCATTGCATTCTTGTCGCCCGCCACACCAATTTCGTTGGTGGCTTTTTCATAATAGGGCACCAGCTTTTGATAAAAATCTTTACCGCCGGGCCAATCCACGCCTTGCCCGTACAAGGTTTTTAATTCGAAATCGTTAGGAAATAACCGCAAGCTGGTGCCCAGCCAATGCCAGGTAGTGCCGCCGCCGATACGTTCATAGGAGCTGGCGAATGCAAAATTGGCGCGCGGACTATCGCCCGTTAAATGAGGCTCCTGCGGCGAATAGGTGAAATAACATTGCTTGGGATTTCGCCAGGGCCCGATTTGTAGCACCGTGTAGCGCGGTACATTTTCCTGGGACGGATCGGGCAGGCCAAGCGGGTTATCCGGTGTCGATGCCGAGGGATTTTGTACCGTCGGTGGATAAGGGGATTCGGGTGTTTTGGCATTAGCTTTGAAGAACGTTTCCATATAGCCACTGCGATCCACCGGCACCGGTTGCCCGGCTTCAAGGATCAACACTTTCTTGCCTTGCAATCCCAACTGATACGCAACGATAGAACCGGCAATGCCCGAACCTACAATAACAACATCGTATTCCTGATTAGCAGTCATGCTGATTTCTCCTTATTTGTTACCGGTGTAATCGCTGAGTGGTGCAGGTGCAGTGGCCCAATAACCATAACGGTAATTGGAATCGCCCATAGGGTGCGATTGCATTACCTGCCAGGCTAAACCGGTGGTGTAACTTTTGACGGAGATCATATCGCTGACCGTATTGGCGGGTGCCGTATCAGAGGCCGGAATAAGGGTGGGCCAGGCGCCGGCATACCACATAAAAATTAATTTGCGGCAAGCAATCACAAAATCGGCACCGTTGCTGTCGGCGAGCATCGCTTCACCAATTTGCTGGTCGGTTAGCTTCTGTGCCTTGAGTGACGCAAATGTCTGAAAAATGGTATTCACCAGATCGGGATTGCCGCTTTCACGGGTAACTGCCTGGGTAAAGAACGGCAAGTATTCGGATTTAATATCCACCGGGTCCAGTGTCGGTGAAAGTATCTTGGCGGAAAAGCCGGTTAACACCGCGCTCAGGCCGATAAAATTTGCCATCGTGGAATCAGTCATGGTTCGCTCCTTAAGTTAATTACGCGCAGATTATTGCGCGCGTTGTAACAGGTAGGTGAAATCGGAAAACAACCCGTTAGTGCCGGTGGCATTGTTGTGACACGCCATGCAGCTGCTGGAGGTTTGTTTGACTTCACCCTGGATGTAGGTTTCGAGTGTGGTGTTGGCCAGGAACGACGGCGCGGGCGCACCGGTGGGATCTGTAGGGCTGGTGGCGTTGGTGGGCCACTGGGTGCTGACCAATTCGTAATTCAACCACACCGAACCCGGCACGGCTTTTTCCAACGCAGCGTGATAAAGCGCGTTTAATTTTTTGGCGTCCTCGGTAATCGGAATGACTCGCACAACCTGCGTGGGTTGGGTGTGTGGATTAGCCGGATTCCACGGGCGTGGTGGTGGCTCATTCACAGCACAATCCTTACACGCCGGATTAAAAAAGTTGTACGCACTTAATGCCGGCGCCTCACCCTTGGTGGGGGCATTGGCAATGTGTTCAAAGGTAGACCAGATCCATTGCGGTTCATCTTCAGTTTTATGCGCGATATGAAAACCCACCAGACCAACTTGCTCCAGCGAACAGGCCGGCTCAACACCGGGTTGCTCTTCAGGGTTGTTGTACACCAGAGCAAAGGTCGTGTGATAACGGCTGGGATCAAATTGTCCGCCCATCTTCACCCAGGCCGCTTTCAACATGATCGCGCCGATCTGATTGCTCTCGGTATTACTCGAGGGAAAATCCGCATCTTTGGCAAATGCCGCTTGACCGGCTTTGCTGTAAAGCTGGTTGTCGAGGATGTAATTAAACATGGCCTCATTGGTAAGAATTTCGTAACGCGTGTACTGACCGTTTTGATCAATCAGTGGTCCGGTTTGAAACGGCTCGCCACTTTCATCCAACACATTGGGCGTTTTGCCTACCTGGGTTAAATGAATGGTGCCGGAAGGAATATTGTTGATGTGTTTGCACACATCCGGCACGGGGTTGGGCTGATTCCAGGCGGGCGGTTGTGCACCATCGGGCAGAAAAATATCGCGGCTCTCTTTCCAGCTTTGCCACACCACCGGGCCGCCGGGTTGTTGGCCGATCACCAGATTGTTGTTGGGGGTTCCATCGGCATTAGCTGGCCAATTGAGCGCTATAAACGACTGCCAGGAAAACACATCAAAATCGTGTTGCAATGATTCCAGTGTGAACGGTGGATTCGCACTAATTTCCAGCGGAATCATGGAGCTTAATGTGGGCAATGGATCGGTTGGTGCTGAGCCGGGGGCAGAACCGCTTGCCGGCGCGGTAGTGGTCGGTGTGGGCGTAGCGGCATCGTGCGGTTCCGGCGAACACGCCTGCAATAACAACAACGATATACCTACCAGGGTGCGATAAGTAATACAGGAAAAACCAGGCTGCCATTTCATGCTAAAAATCCTTGTCTTTTTATGGGTAGGTCAGAGTAACCCCAGGAGCCTGCCAGCGCATATTACAACCCATGACAGCGAAGCGCCTCGTATTGAAATGTGCGCCAGATGACAGAGGGTAAAAAATTTTCCTGCAAACCTTGCGCCCCCTGAACAAATTGAGTTTCAATCGTTCACAGCTTGTTACTTCACGTCGATAAGGATTGCATGACCGCCGCCAGCTTCCATACTGATACGCAAGGTGACCATTGCACGCTATATCTGAGCGGGCATTGGCAATTGGGTGATGCGCCAGACGGCGAAGCACTGCGGGCTGCCGTTCCGGAAGCGTGCCGCCACCTCAACCTCGTCGCCGATTACCTGGAGGATTGGGATTCCAGCCTTGCCATCGCACTCTTACCCCTGGCGCGCTGGTGCGACCAACAGAATATTTCTTTCAACACCGACGCGGTGCCCCAAGGTCTGCAACAGCTGTTGAACCTTGCGACAGGTGTGCCGGTTTATCAAACGCAAGCGACGGAACGATCCGACAGCGCCGTTACCCTGCTGCGCAATGCCGTCAAACAACAATGGCATGACCTGCGCGATACACTGATTTTTTTAGGCGATACCTGCATTGCCTTGGGCCAGTGGCTGCGCGGTAACGCCAAGACCCGTCGCGTCGATATTTTCTTTTTTATTGATCAGGCCGGCCCGCGCGCGCTGGCCATTGTTACGCTCATCAGTATTTTGGTGGGCATGATCCTCGCGTATCTGGGCTCTGTGCAGTTGCGCCAGTTGGGTGCCCAGGTGTACGTGGCGGATCTGGTGGCAATTGGCATGGTGCGCGAAATGGGCGCGTTGATGACGGCAGTTATTATGGCGGGCCGAACCGGGGCTGCCTACGCGGCCCAACTCGGGACCATGCAAGTGAACGAAGAGATTGATGCACTGCGCATCATGGGTATTTCCAGTATGGAATTTCTGGTGCTGCCGCGTTTACTGGCGCTGGTGTTGGTGATGCCGCTGTTGTGCATCTACGCGGATATCATCGGCATGGTCGGCGGCGCCATCATTGCGACCAGTATGGATGTCAGCGTCATTCAATATATTTCCCAGACCCGCGATGCGGTGGATTGGCTCGATATTTCCACGGGCATTATTAAAAGTATTGTCTTCGGCATATTAATTGCGATTGCCGGTTGTCAGGCCGGTTTGAATTGCGGGCGCAATTCCGATGCAGTGGGCATGGCGGCTACCAATGCGGTGGTGAAAGCCATCGTTTACCTGGTGGTGGCGGATGCCGCCTTCAATATCCTGTACGACAAACTCGGAATCTGATCCATGGCGCAGCAAGCCTTTATAGAAGTGCGCGATCTCACCATCGGTTACGGCACACGCGTGGTACAGGAGCATCTGCAGTTTGAAGTGCGCAAGAACGATATCTTTTTTATTATCGGCGGCAGCGGGTGCGGTAAAACCACACTGCTCAAACACATGATCGGTTTGATCGAACCTTCCCATGGCGAGGTGTTATATCAAGGCACCAATTTTTATCGATCAGATGAAGAAACCCAACTGGAATTGTTAAAAAATTGGGGCATTACGTTTCAGACCGGCGCACTGTTTTCCAGTATGACCCTGGCTGAAAATGTCGCCTTGCCCATGCAGCTGTACACCGATCTAAGCGAAAAGCAAATTGCAGAAGCTGTTGCCTATAAGCTGGCGTTGGTAGGCCTGGGCGGCTTTGAGGATTTTTATCCGGCCGAGATCAGCGGCGGCATGCACAAGCGCGCGGGGCTCGCGCGCGCCATTGCGCTTGATCCGCAACTGCTATTTTTTGATGAACCTTCGGCCGGGCTGGACCCGATCAGCTCCTTGCGGCTTGATCAATTGATTGTGCAAGTATGTCAGGCTCTGGATTCCACTGTGGTGATTGTCTCGCACGAACTCCCCAGTATTTTGTCTATCGGTACGAACTGTGTCTTTCTCGATGCACAAGCCAAAACCATGCTCGACAGCGGCGACCCCAAACACCTGGCGCAACACAGCCAGCAAGACAAGGTTCGCCAGTTTTTGAATCGCGCGGAAAGCCAGACAGAGGAAACCCCATGAGCCATAAAAAGAATCGCTCCCTCGCCATCGGTGCCTTTATTGTCGGCGCTATCCTGCTGGTGTTTATCGCGCTGCTGTTTTTTTCCGGTGGCCGTTTCTTTGCCGATAAAAAGCGTGTTGTCATGTATTTTGAAGGCTCGGTGCAAGGGTTGCAGGTCGGTGCGCCGGTAAAACTGAAGGGCGTGGTGCTGGGTGAAATTATTGATATCAGCATCAATTTTGAGCGCGACAACAAAACCGTTTACACCGCTGTCATCGCCGATCTGGTGATGAAACGCATCAACAGTAACGGCGTCAATGTTGAAGAAGATTTTTTTGAAGAGGCTATCCAGAGTGGTTTGCGCGCGCAGCTAAACTTCCAGAGTTTTCTGACCGGCCTCTTGTACGTTGAACTGGATTTTTATCCCGACAGTGAATTAACACTCTACGCGATCCAAAAGGAACACCAGGAAATCCCCACCATCGGCACCAGCTTTGAAGAAATTTCCCGTACATTCCAGGAACTGGATTTGAAAGGTCTGGTGCACAACCTCAATAATCTCACCGAGCAAGTCAGTAACATGGTGGCCAACGGACAGGTGGCGGAAACCCTCAGCAGTTTTAACCGATTGGCTACATCATTGGAACAAACCTCAGGCAATGCGGATAAGGAAATCGCGCGCCTGAGCGCAAAGATGGACACCACGCTGACCGAGCTGAATACCTTGATCAAGCAATTGAATACCCAAACACCCGACATGCTGGCCTCGCTCAAAAGCAGCCTGGAAGAATTGGATAAAAGTATGCAAAGTTTTGATCAGGCCGCAGCCAATATTGAACACACCTTTTCTGAAGATGCGCCGCTCATTAACCAGCTGACCCGCACGCTGGAAGATATGAGCCGCTCATCGCAAGCGTTTCGCAGTTTGAGCGAAACCCTGGAACAACAGCCCGAGGCATTACTGCGTGGCCGATCTATTTTGCCGGAGGAAGAATAAATGATGCGCAATCTGTTCATTCTGTTGACTGTGTGTAGTTTGCTGGGTGCGTGCCAGAGTTCGCCGCGCAAAAATTTTTATCTGCTCAGCGCAGCACCCGCCGAGCAGAGCAGCAGCACTGAGGTTACCACGCTGATCGGTATTGGCCCGGTGGAAGTGGCGGAATACCTGAACCGTTTGCACATGGTGTACGAAGCTGAAGACGGCAGCCTGGTCATGGCGGATAACGACTATTGGGCTGAGCCCTTGCGCGAGGGTATTCCGCGCGTGATCGGTTTAAACCTGACCGCGCGCGACGCCAGCCGCAGCGTGGTAAATTTCCCCTGGCGACGCGACAGTAAACCGGATTACAGCTTGCGTGTGGCGGTGCACAGCCTCCACCGTGTCGGCAACGACGCCTATATCAATGCCACCTGGGAGTTGGTGGATGTCAACGAACGAACCAGCCTGCTGCGCCGTCACTTTATCCGGCGCCAACCCGTTGCCGCCGGCCCCCGCGCCCTGGCCCAAGCCTACAGCCAATTACTCGCCGACCTCTCCACCACCATGGACCAGGCCCTCTCCCAACACACCCGTAGGCCGGATTAGCGCAGCGTAATCCGACACCGCGCCTCGGCCCAGCACCGCATGTCGGATTACGCCTTCGGCTAATGCGACCTACCTAATCCGCGCCCTTGCTATTGTTTGTCGGATTACGCCTTCGGCTAATTCGACCTACCTATTCCCCGTCCTGGCTCCCGTAGGTCGGATTAGCGCAGCGTAATCCGACACTCCACCAACTACCAACGCAGTTTTGCCAACAACGCCATGGCGATTTGCCCCATTCATTGCTAGGCTATTCCCATGACCGCCTGCCACGGTTGGCCGGCGCCTTTCTTCTGCCCGTGATGTCTCAAACCGATGGATGCCAAAACCCTTCGCCTCACCTCTGAATCTATAGACAACACTCTGCACTTTGTCCTTGAGACTATCAGCGAAGGCGTGGTAGTGACGGATGCCGACTGGACCATTACCTACGCCAATCCTGCGGTTGAACGGCTCACGTCCTTGTCACTTGACCACGTCATCAATAAGAATTTCTGGCAGATATTCCGCGACCTGCGCGGCACGTTATTGGATAACCCGCAACCGGGTACCGCCAAAAGCACCATTAAATTTTCCGCTTACCTGGTCCAGCAGCGGCTGTGGGTCGAGGTCAGCAGTTTTCCCCGCGAGGGCGGCGGCCTGACCATTTGTTTCAAAGATATCACCACCTTCAAACGCGAAGCCGTCGCCGAGCGCAGCGCAATGGAGGCGCGTACCGCGGCCAATGCCAATGCCAAATTTCGCGCTTTCTTTGAACAGGGCTCGCAATTCGCCTGGCTGACCACGCTCGATGGCACGGTTATCGAAACCAATCGCTACAGTTCACAAGCCACGGGGCTGGAGCACCGCAATATCGTCGGTAAAAAGTTTTGGGAATGGGGCATATGGAACCACTTGCCGCCAGTGATGGAGGTGGTAAAGCAAGCCATCCTGGCTGCTGCCGCCGGCATCCGTTTCAAACGCGAGTTAACCTATTCTTTAGAGCCGGAGAGCGAACGTTACATTGACCTTTCCATCACGCCGGTTACCGACGACCACGGGCACACCATTTTTATTGCGGTGATGGGGATCGATATCACCGAGCGCCGCCGCCTCGACGCCGCGTTCGCCGATATGCGCACGCGCCTCGAATCCATGCTGACCGCCGCTGAAGTCGCCACCTGGACCTGGGACGCCGGCACCAACCAGATCATCGCCGACCGCAACCTGGTGCAATTATTTTCCATCCCGACCGAAAAAGCGGACAGCGCCACCCTGGCCGAGTATTACGCGTCGATTCACCCGGATGATATTGATCGTGTCAAAGCGCTCAGCAAAAAAGCCATTGCCGAAGGTAGTTTATTTGAAGCGCGCTATCGCGTGCGCATGAGCGATGGCAATTACCGCACCGTGATCGCGCGCGGGCGAGCGCAATACGACAGCAATGGCCTTGCCGTTGCGTTTCCCGGCGTGGTGGTGGATATCACCAGCCAGGCCCAGGCCGAGAGCGAACTGGAACTCAGCAACCAACGCTACAGTGCCTTGATTGAATTGATGGACGAAGGATTTTGTTTGCTGGAAATTTTGTACGACCAACAACACCGCCCGCACGATTACCGTTTTATCGAAGTTAACCAGGCCTTTGAAAAACAAACCGGCCTGATTGATCCGGTGGGCAAGACAGCGCGCGCCATGGTGCCGGATCTTGAAATCAGTTGGATAGAAACCTACGCCCGCGTTGCGCAAACCGGCGCACCGGTGCGTTTTCAAATGCATTCCCAAGCCATGGGGCGCACCTTTGATGTTTACGCCAGCCGCCAGGGTGGACGGGAAAGTAATCGCGTCTCGCTGATTTTTTCCGATATCACCGCGCGCAAACTTGCCGAAGAAGCATTGCGCAACCACGCCAACCATTTGATGGAATCCAACCGCCGCAAATCAGAATTTCTCGCAACCCTGGCCCACGAATTACGCAACCCGCTCGCGCCGTTAAAAAACGGTGTGCAATTATTAAAATTATCCAACGACCAACCGGAAACCATTACGCGGGTGCGCAGTATGATGGAGCGCCAGCTCAATCAAATGGTGCGACTGGTGGATGACTTGCTCGACATCGCGCGCATCAACAGCGGCAAGATCGAGTTAAAAACCGAACGCCTCCGTTTAAATGACATCGTGCTCAGCGCCGTGGAAACCAGCACGCCGCTGATTGAATCCTGCAATCATCAATTTACGGTAGACATTCACAACGACGCCATTCAACTGAATGCCGATGCCGCGCGCCTCGCGCAAGTACTCAGCAACCTGTTAAACAACGCCGCCAAATACACACCACCCGGAGGCGAAATTCGCTTGTCATCCTGGGACGACGGCCTAGATTTATTTGTTGCAGTAAAAGACAACGGCATTGGTTTAAGTGAAGACGCGATCGCGTCGGTGTTCGAAATGTTTTCCCAGGTCGGGCGCAGCCTGACTCAATCCCACGGCGGCCTGGGCATCGGGTTATCCCTGGTGCGGCAAATCATCGAATTGCATGGCGGCCAGGTTTCCGCGCAAAGCGCCGGGCCGGGCATGGGCAGCACCTTTTTAATTCGTTTGCCCTTGACCCAAAGCCTCGCAGCGGATCACCCGCAGGAAACGGCACAAGACGAAGCGGAGCAGGGCTCGCAACCCTTGCGCATTTTGTTGGTGGATGACAACACCGATGCCGCCGAATCACTGGCGGCCTTGCTGACATTGATCGGCCACGAAACACTGGTGGCCCACGAAGGCAACGAAGCCATTGCCAAAGCGCGTGAATTTCTACCGCAGATTGCCTTCCTGGATCTCGGCCTGCCGGGTATGGACGGCTGCGAACTTGCCGGACATTTACAACGCATACCCGAACTCAGCGGCCTTCACCTGATTGCCCTCACCGGCTGGGGCGGCAAGGAAGACCGCGAAAAAACCGCCGCCGCCGGCTTCGCCGAACACCTCACTAAACCTACCGGCTTTGACAGCATCCAGGACGTGCTCACTCGTTTCCAGACCCGCATGCGCGGTTAACACCTTTGCATATTGTCGGATTACGCTTCGCTAATCCGACCTACGTGTTCATTCGGCTACTCAACCCCACCGTAGGTCGAATTAGGCGCGCAGCGCCGTAATCCGACACCTATCTCGCCGCTGCGCACTCTAATCGATCCATTACCACCTTTGTCGGATTACGCTTCGCTAATTCGACCTACCTGGCAGGTGGCCGCGAGCAAATTGTAAAAAAATGTAACAACCGATTTTTCGAGTTTTGGCATGCTTTATAACCTTTGAGCTACGTGTGATGCACATCACAAAAACCTCTCTGGCTGGTTATTGTTTGATCATTTGTACGCCATTACACTGCCGCCTTTCGCTGGCCGGAAACTGCCAGGCCATTTAAAAAACCACGCTCTACCAGGGACTCGATCCATGCAGGTACGCTTCGCGCACTACTTTTTCGCTTTATGTTTTTTTCTCGCCATGCTCAGCGTGGCGACTGTCGCCCGGGCGCAAACCAATCAGGAAGCCCTCAACGAAATCCGGCGGGCGATTGAGTTGGAGGAGCAGCGCCGCGCCGACGAGCGCCGCCGCTTGCAGGAAGCCCAGCGCACCCATACCCAACTCGAAACCGAAGAAGCTCCGCAGCAAGACATCAGCGCGGACGAGGGCCCCTGTTTTACCATCAACAAGGTCATCATCGACGGCGCCAGCCTGCTGTCGGAAAAGAACCTGCGCAACACCTACAAGGATCAGCTCGGCCAATGCATCGGCATTGCGCAGATCAATAACATCGTCAGCCGCATTACCCAGCAATACATCGATGCCGGTTACGTCACCAGCCGTGCCTATATTCCCCAACAAAACCTCGCCAGCGGCGATCTGCGCATCAGCGTAGTGGAGGGCTACATTGAAGCGATTCGCCTGGAAGGTGGCCCCAAGCGTTTGTTGGCCACCGCATTTCCAGGATTGATCGGCAAACCGCTTAACCTGCGTGAAATCGAACAGGGATTGGATCAACTCAATCGCCTGCGCTCGGCCAATGCCACCATTCAATTTGTACCCGGCTCGGAGCTGGGCGCCAGCGAAGTGGTTATCCAATACCGCGAATCCGAACCGGCCAGCATCAATATCGGCTACAACAACAGCGGCCAGGAATCCACCGGCATTTATAAAGTCAGCGCTGGCGGCGGCTGGGATAACCCGCTGGGTATCAACGACTTTATTTACCTGAACCATTCCACCAACGCGCGCGATGAAGGCGAGGGTAAAAAAAGTGAAAGCACCTCGCTGCATTATTCATTGCCGTTCGGTTATTGGAACTTTGCGATAGATGCCAGTCAATTTGAATACGCCAACCTGGTTACCGGCAGCGCCACCACCTTTGAAACGCGCGGCACCAACGACGTACTACAACTTTCCATCGACCGTTTGCTGAGCCGCAATCAAACCAGTAAGACGATTGCGTCTTTGCACATTAAAGAGCAAACCAGCGAAAACTATATTGACGATGTGTTGCTACTTACCAGCAGCCGCGACGACACGGTGCTGGGGCTGGACCTCAGTCGTGAAATGTATTTGCCCGGTAATACCACCCTGATTATGTCCGCAGGTTACGCGCGCGGATTAAAAGCCGAATTCCACAGCGAAGCCGCACAAGATGCGCCGGACGCACCACCGGAAGATTTTGAAAAATATTTACTCGATGTAACCCTGCTCGGCGCTGTGCAAGCCTTGGGCAACGTGTGGCAATGGCGAACCGAATTGCACGGTCAATACAGCGACGATTTATTATTTTCCAGCGAATCCTTTTCTATCGGCAGCCAATACACCGTGCGCGGTTTTAAAGAGGATGGCTTGTCCGGCGATACCGGCATTTACTGGCGTAATGAGATTTCATTGCCGGCCTATCCTTTCCCGCGCGCGCCGCGTTTCCGCACAGAACCTTATATCGGTATCGATACCGGCGTGATCGACAACGGCTTGCGCAATGAATCACTGACCGGCTGGGCCATTGGCTTGCGCCTGTCCGGTGCGAATGTATCGGCGCAGGTGAATTACGCACAGCCGATTGACCACCCGGATTACCTGGTGCCGGACAAAAATATCCTCGATTTCTCGTTAACCTTTTCAAAGAGTTGGTGATAACGATGAAACAGAAAACACCATCACCGCACAGCACTTTCAAGCACACGGCAACGACAGTTAAAGAGATGGACAACATGGGACGTGAAACAAAAAAAACCTGGCAGAAATTAACCGCCTATTGCTGCGCCGGTTTATTAACCTTTCAACCCTTGATTAGCGTAGCGGATACCATCGCGGTTGATAAAACTGTTTCCGTCAGTCAGCGCCCGACGCTGGACAGGGCGGCTAACGGTGTCGACATCGTTAACATCGCGCGGCCTAATGACAAGGGCGTTTCGCACAATCTCTTTTCTGAATTTAATGTCAACAAAGACGGCTTGATCCTTAACAACAGCCGCACTATCACCAACACCCAACTCGGCGGCCACATTGCCGGTAATGCCAACCTGACCGATGCCAGTGCGCGATTAATTTTAAATGAAGTCACCGGCGCGAACCGCTCACAGTTATTGGGCTACACCGAAATCGCCGGGCAGGCTGCCGATTATGTGCTCGCCAACCCCTACGGCATTACCTGCGATGGTTGCGGCTTTATCAATATTCCCCGCGTGACCCTCGCCGCTGGTAAGCCAGAGATGGCCAACGGCCAGCTGCGTTCCATCAATGTCGACAACGGCAATTTTATTGTGCAAGGCATGGGCCTTAATGCGGCCAATGTAAAACACCTGGATATCATCGCGCGCTCTGCCCATATCAATGCGCAATTGCACGCGCAAAAAGTCATGATGGCGCTCGGTAAAAACCAAGTGGATTATGCAACAACTCGCCCCACCGCGCTGGAAAACGACGGCAGCGATTCACCGGAATTTGCCCTGGACGTGGCGGCGCTCGGCGGTATGTATGTCAATGCCATCACCATGATGGGAACCGAAAGCGGTGTGGGGGTGCGTGTTGCAGGTGATATGGCCGCCGCGACTGGCGACATGGTACTAACTGCCGACGGCAATATCGTAATCAACAAAGCCACCGCCAAGGAACGCGTTGCAATTTCAAGTTTCAATGGCGACGTAACGCTGCAAGGTAATGTTCACGCCAATATCATTGATGCCACTGCGGGCAAAACCCTGAGCCTGACCGGCGATATTGTTGCTGGCACCAGCGAAATTGACTTACGCGCACGGGATATCGTGACCGATGCGCAACTGCTCACCGGCTTCGACACTAACGGTAATTACCTGAAAGACGGTTTGCTGCTCGCCATTGCGCAAAACAGTTGGATCAATAGTGGTGAAGTCTTATCCACCGGCGACGCTAATATTGTGGTTAACCGTTTGCTGAATAAACCGGATGCATTAATTCAGGCTGACAAGGATTTATTGTTACGTGCGGTTACCGTCACCAACCAGAACGCCATCATCGCAGCGGGTGGGGATCTCACCGTCACCGCATCGGGTTATTTTGATAACAGCTACGGCGCCCTGTTTTCCGGCTCACAAAATCTCACTGGCGACTTTGGCCAATTCAATAACACCGCCGGATTACTCTCCGCCGGTGCGGATATTCACGTTGCGATTGCGCAAGAACTGAATAACGCCAGCGGCAATATCAGTGCCGGTGGTGGTGTGTTGATTGAAGGCGAGGGCACATTGACCAACGCCGGTGGCAGCATCAATTCATCCGATGCAGCGCTCAACTTGCAAGGCATCTTCAATAACCAGAACGGCTCTTATATCCGTGACGATGCGGATCTGGTGTTAAACCTCGGCGGGCTGGATAACCGTAACGGTTATTTATTTCACAGCGGTACTGGCGTATTTGAATTAAACATCACCGGCGATTTTGATAACCGCGCAGGCCAATTCGGCAGTGAAGGCAGTCTATTTGTTACCGCCGACAACCTGTTTAATGACGACGGTATTCTATACGGCAAAGATCGCCTGGACCTGGCGATTACCAACAGCATCACCAACCTGCGCGGCCAGCTTTCCAGCGGCGCCATCATGGCGATTAACAGCCGCACATTGAATAACAACGTGGGTGAAATATTTGCAGCGGACATGGCGGTAACGATAACCGATGATTTCGATAACCGTGACGGGTTATTGCAAGCAGCCAACCTGCAACTGCAAGCGCAAACACTCGATAACCAGCAGGGCGATATTTATACCCAAACCCTGAATGCCAATGCTACAAACATTAACAACAACGGCGGCACGCTGGAAGCGAATCAACTGACCTTAACCGTAGACGGCAATCTCAGTAATCGCATCGACAGCGAGGGCAACGCGGGGCAATTATTAGCGACGGGCAACCAGGAGAACAGTCTTTCATTAACGGTAACCGGGGAATTGGATAACACCGGCGGTTTAATTCAGTCCGCTGCAACCAATAATAGCCTGACGCTGGCCAACCTGAACAACACGCAGGGCCGTATTCAACACCTCAGCACCGGCCGTTTTGAATTATTCAGCGCAGCGTTTAACAATACCGAAGGAAAACTTATCGGCAATGGTGTGTTGGCGGTAACGGCAGACCAGCTTACAAACAACAGTGGTTTAATCAGTAGCCTGGATGGTTTATTCATGACGGCCATTGGCACGGTGAACAACACCAGCGGGCGCATCGAAAG
>DATJLH010000062.1:0-3732 GCA_035490615.1 Cellvibrio sp. | reverse complement strand
CACCCATAACAGCGATGCCGTCGGCGTGCGCGCCATTTATTATTTACCTTATCGCGCTGCCATCCGCGCCGATTACCGGGAATTCTCCGACAGCTGGGGCATCGAAGCCAGCAACTATGAAGTGCGTTACACCCATCCCTACAAGGAGTGGCTCTTCGAATTAAAATACCGCGCCTACGAACAAACCGAAGCCGACTTCTACAGCGACCTTTTTCCCTATGCCAACTATCAAAACTTTATGGGCCGCGACAAGGAATTAAGTCCTCTCACCACCACCACCTTTGGATTGGGCGTTACCTACCAATTACCCGCAGGATTTGTTCCCTGGTTTGATAAGAGCACCGTGAATTTGTACTGGGATCGCATCCAGTTTGATTACGAAGATTTCCGTCGAGTTGTACCGCGCGAAGAAGGCGTATTATTTGGCCAGGAACCGTTGTATAACTTCGATGCAGATGTCATCCGATTGTATTGGTCGTTCTGGTATTGATTTTTCGCCCACATATCCTCGAAGCGAAAAGTATAAGGAGATAAAAAAGTAGTGACGGAATTAAAGCAGTATAAATGTTTGACTGATTTGGAAAGAATAGTTTCTGAAATAAAGAAGCTACGTGGTCGAGCCATCATCAGGGAAAGCACCCAACGCTCTATGAAGATAGAGCAGATGGAAAATATCGGACGGTAATGGGCATCCGCAAATGCGATTATAAATTTAATATTGATGAAACGCGGATTTTGCCAGACCGTCAAATGGGATTGTCATTTTTTTCTTCCTGGCAAACTTCAAGTTTGTTCTCGGCATGCAAGCAAAAAGAGCAAAGAAGAAGCCTATAGATGTATTTTGGATTCTTTCGGAAGCAGACATACCAAATGGCCTTGAGTTTGTGGAAGATGAGAAAAATAGTGGACATTATTTTTTAGCAGTAACAAAAACAGAAGGCATGAGTATTGAAGAGTTGGCCAGAAAACTGGAGATTGTTTCCTATCGCATGTCTGTAATAAGGAATGGAGGAAATTGTATATGATGGAATTTGCTCGTTATCCTCATATCCAAGACCTTTTAAGGCATTATGCAGAACAAGAAAACCGCAATGACATTATTAGTTTGATGAAAAATAATGTCACAAACGAAAGCGATGCCGAAACTTTTAGCCGATTCGTATGGCACGTAGCGGAATTAGTGAATAACGACGAAGAAAATGCAGTTGAAGTTCTAGGCAGTACCGACAATACAGAGATGCTGCCTGATCTGAATTACGAGGTCTCCACTTATATGAGAGCCATTGGTTACTATTCTGTTTGGCAAAGAGTATCAGATCAGGAAATGCAATAGTTGCCCATAACGGGGCTGGTCACATGCAAGCTCAATATCGCATAACCTTTCGCTCTTCGGCAACTTGAAATAAGACGACTGCTTGCGTTTGTTATTCGCATACTTTATTTAAGTGAAACAAAGTAAAGTACACCCAGTCCAAAAACCATTCCGGACCTACGCACTTCGTTTCAAGAAGCTTCAAGAAGGTAACCTCATGAATAATTCAAGGATCAAGGGGCAGCTGCTCGCCACCTTTCTGCTGATCACTACCGTGCTGGCGGGCTGTACCAATACCATCACTGGCGATATTTATTACCGCGAGCGTATTGCTCTGCCGCCGGATGCGCGGGTCAGCGTGGCGCTTGAGGATGTGAGCCGGGCCGATACGCCAGCCACGACCATCAGCAAGATCGAGTTCACCCCCGAGACGCAGGTGCCAATCCCCTTTTCCCTGTCTTACAAAACCTCTGATATCAACAACAACCATCGCTATGCGCTGCGCGCCCAGATTCGCTCGGCGGACAATCAACTGCTGTGGGCGACGGTTGAGCATTACGGCGTGCTGACGCAGGACAGCCCGAAGGATCGCGTCTCGTTACAGATGGCGCGCGCCGATCAAACGAGTGTTACCAGCCAGTCCAGCGATAATGCCCAACGCCTCGCCTATGAATGCGATCAGGCACTGGCACTGGTGGTAGTCAATGCCAACACAGCAGTGATCCATATCAACGGTGCCGATCTGCAATTGCAGCAGTCACCGGCGGCTTCGGGCGCGCGCTATACCAGCGAACGGGCGGAGTTCTGGAGTAAAGGCGATGAAGCCTCTATCACCGTGGATGGCGAAACCTTCAGCAACTGCCGCAACAAGCCGGAACAGTTGCCCTGGGCTGAGGCCAAGGCGCGCGGCATCGATTTCCGTGCAACCGGCAATGAGCCGGGTTGGCTGCTGGAGCTGGATGCCGATCTGCAAATTGAATTTGTCGGCGACTATGGCAACTATCGGGTGATTACCCCCGTGCCGGTACCGGACCTGGATTCAGCGCAGCGCAGCAGCTATCACGCCGTTACCGAAAGCCATGACCTGTTGCTGACCATCGAAACTAAGCCCTGCCAGGACAGCATGAGCGGTATGCAGTTCACGCAGGAGGTGCGCATTCTGTTGGACGGCAGAGCCTACAACGGATGTGGCAAGTCCCTTTAAGCCCTTGGTATTTTTTTCGGCAAGCGCTATCGTGTGCAGCGTTTTGGCACGGGGTTTCAATCCGGCAATTACACAATCTATAACGAGGAGGTTTTGCATGAAGTCATTATTATTTGTCGTGGCTATCGCCACCCTGAGCAGCGCCTGCACCTGGGTAAAGGTGAGCGATAACGGCACCGGCGTGGCAGTGGCCAATATGGCCAATGTGCGCAACTGTGAAAAACTGCGCAATGTGAACGTCAAAGTGAAAGCCAGCGTCGGCCCGATTGACCGCAACGCCGACAAGGTAGCCACAGAACTGGCCAACCTGGCGCGCAATGAAGCAGCCAGCTTCGGCGGCGACACCGTGGTGCCCACGTCTTCTGTTGAAAACGGCAGCCAAACCTTCGCCGTCTACAAATGTAAATAATGCCTTGCACCCAGGGACGGGTCTGCACAACACCTGTAGGTCGAATTAGCCGCGCAGCGGCGTAATCCGACAAAGCCCCATCAAGTAGCACTCACCAAGTAGTACTCGCCAAGCAATACTCATCCGCCCATTCATCTATTTGCCCGCCAAGGTTCGGCTAAGCCCCCAACCCCCGAACGCCCAACAGCGATCTTTCAAGGTTCTACAACCCCCACCCGAACGACGCCCTCCACCCAACTCCATAGACTCTCCCTGGCCACCCATCCGGTGCGCGCTTTACTCCCACAATAACGTCTAACTGGAGCAACACCTTATGTCTCGATTACACCCTCTTCTTTTTACTTTGCACCGCCGTCTTTACGGCGCCATCCTGTTAACGCTGATGCTGTTTGCCAGCAGCGCCCACAGCCAATTTGTGCATACCCAGGGCACGCGCATCCTGGACGGCAATGGCAACGAAATCTATTTCACCGGCATGAACCTCGGCAACTGGTTGCTGTGGGAAGGCTATCTGATGATGGGCGACTTCAATTACCGAACCCATACCCAGTTCCTCAACAGCCTCGGCACCGCCTTGGGCGGCATGGATAATGCGCGGGAATTTGAACACCAGTGGCGCTTACATTATGTGAATGAACGGGCCATCGCCGAGCTGGCCGGGCTGGGTTTTAACTCGGTGCGCGTGCCCTTCCACTACAATATGTTCTGGCAAAACGGCCAGCTCAGCGATCACGGTTTCCAGTATTTCGACCGTCTGATTGAATATTGCCGCACCCACGGTGTGTATATCCTGCTGGATATGCACGC
>DATJLH010000061.1:0-3803 GCA_035490615.1 Cellvibrio sp. | reverse complement strand
GGGTTCCTGGGCCTGGGTTAAAAAGCGCCCACGACAATTATTAAATTTTGCGGGATTATTTAACCCGCAAATGAAACACCGCCACGCACGTGTGCTGCGGCGGCATATCCTGTTGCTCGATTTCATGCTTGCGGCCGCATTGAATAGCAATAACTGGCTCCCTGATAAACAACAGGCGGCGTTGTTAACCCAAACCGCCCAGAGCCTCTGGTTTTCATGATGCATATTATCTTATTGCGCGGACTGGCCCGGGAAGCGGCGCACTGGCTGGAATTTCCGGCACGCCTGCACACGGCCATCGGTCAGCATTGTCATTTGCACATCCCCGACTTTCCCGGTTGCGGAAAATATTTCCGCACGTCAGCGCTTGATTCCATCGAAGCCATGACCGATCACGCGCGCGCAGAAGCGGATATCGCTGCCGCGTTGGCATCCGGCGAACCGGTGTTTATCGTGGGAATTTCCATGGGCGGCATGATTGCCCTGGATTGGGCGCAACGTTTTCCGCAGGACATCAGCGGCATCGTGTTGATCAATTCCAGTGCCGCTGATCAACCACTCTCCTGGCGTTTACAACCCGCAGCCTGGCCGGCCGTGTTGCTCGCTTTATTGCTGCCGGTCAAGCAGCGGGAAGCACGGGTGCTGCGCCTGGTAAGTAACGACACGATGCGCTATTCACAGCTTTTGCAACGATGGCTCGAGATCCAGGCGCAACGCCCGATTACCCGCACGACTATTCTGAAGATGCTGCGCGCAGCCGCGCAGTTTCGTCCGCGAAACGCCTGTGCAGTGAAAGGATTGGTGCTCGCCAGCCAGAAGGATCGCATGGTGTCCCCGCGCGCCAGCGCAGCCCTTGCCCAAAGGTTTCAGTGGCCGTTGGTGAATCACCCGTCGGCGGGTCACGATATGCCGATGGATGATGCGGATTGGGTGGTGGAGGAAATTCGGCAGTGGATAACATCTATAGGTGGCAACTGCTAGAATCGGGTGCAATGTGTCCACAAGGAAAAAAGCATGAATCTTTCTCCCGGCAACACGACAGCCGACCCTTTACCAACACCCTCGGAAGTCAGTTTTTGGGACGCATTTTTATTCTGGCTTAAGCTCGGCTTTATCAGCTTTGGCGGTCCCGCCGGGCAAATTGCGATCATGCATCAGGAGCTGGTGGAACGCCGCCGCTGGATCAGTGAAAAGCGTTTTTTGCACGCGCTTAACTACTGCATGTTATTACCGGGGCCGGAAGCACAGCAGCTCGCTACCTATATCGGCTGGCTGATGCATCGCACCTGGGGTGGTATTGTTGCGGGTGTGTTTTTTGTGTTGCCTTCGCTGTTTATTCTTATCGCGCTTTCGTGGATTTATATCGCCTATGGTGACGTCAGTTGGGTGGCCGGTTTGTTCTACGGTATCAAGCCTGCTGTTACGGCGATTGTTGTTCAGGCGGCCCATCGAATCGGTTCACGGGCACTGAAAAACAATGTTCTTTGGGCCATTGCGGCCGCAGCTTTTGTGGCGATTTTTGCGCTTAACATTCCCTTTCCCTACATCGTTATCGGTGCGGCACTCGCGGGCTACGTGGGTGGACGTTATGCACCTGATTATTTCAAAAGTGGCGGTGGTCACGGCAAGGCGCAACAGGATTTCGGCGCAGCCTTGATTGATGACCATACACCGACACCAGCGCACGCATTATTTCGCTGGTCGCGTTTGGCCGGTGTGCTCGTGGCGGGACTGCTGTTATGGGTTGTTCCCATGCTGTTGCTGTGGGCCACATTAGGGTGGGCACATACGTTTACCCAAATGGCCTGGTTCTTTACCAAGGCAGCGCTGCTCACCTTTGGCGGTGCCTATGCTGTATTGCCTTATGTTTATCAGGGCGCGGTCGGTCATTACGGCTGGCTGACGCCTGCCCAAATGATTGATGGTCTCGCGTTAGGCGAGACCACACCGGGACCGCTGATTATGGTGGTGGCGTTTGTGGGATTTGTGGGGGCTTATGTCAAAGCCGTGTTCGGCCCGGACCTGATGTTCCTTGCCGGTGCTGTCGCCGCAACGATAGTTACCTGGTTCACCTTCCTGCCGTCATTTATTTTTATTTTTGCGGGCGCGCCTTTTATTGAGACAACGCACAACAGTTTGAAATTTACTGCGCCCTTATTGGCGATTACTGCTGCTGTTGTGGGTGTAATCTTGAATCTCGCGTTGTTCTTTGGTTACCACGTACTCTGGCCCGAAGGTTTCGACGGAAGGTTTGATTGGCCGTCTGCTTTGGTCGCGGTGGGGGCTGGTGTTGCTTTGTTGCGTTATAAGGTTGGCGTGATCAAAGTGATTGGTGCCTGTGCCTTGATTGGGCTGATGGTTTCGTTAGCCGGTATTCGTTAACGATAACCAGGGAAACAGCAAAAATGTCGGCAGGGCAGGCACCACGTACCAAAGGGTGTACCAGGCATGATCGGCAACCCTGGTGGATGGTTGTCGTTCGAGATCAAATACGTGGTGATAATCCTGCTCATTGAGGACGGCCCAACCAGCGATATATCACCGGGACGACCAACATGTTCAGGGCGGTAGAACTGATTAACCCCCAGAGAATCACGACTGCCATCGGCGACTGGATTTCACTTCCGGATTCACCGCCAGCCAGTACCAGGGGCACTAACGCCAGCGCCGTCGCCAGGGCTGTCATCAGGATCGGGATTAGCCGTTCCTCCGCACCCCGGCGAATAGCATCGTCTATCGCCAGACCTTCCTCGCGCATCAGGCGGCCGATATGGTCGATCAGGATCACGCCGTTGCGCGTTGCAATCCCGAATAAGGTAATAAAGCCGATGATGGCCGCGATCGTCACTATCCCGCCGGACAGCCAGACACCGACCACGCCGCCGATCAACGCCAGTGGCAAGTTCAGCATGACCAAACCGGCATCCCGTGCGGAGTTAAAGGCCGTCATCAGCAGAAAGAAGATGCCGAGCACCACGGCCGCACCGAGCAGCAACAGGCGCGTGTTGGCCGCTTCCGCACTTTCAAACTGGCCGCCGTATTCAATGTGGTAACCCGTGGGCAACGTAATGTCCGTGTCGATGGCTGCACGAATGTCATTGACCACACTGATAAGGTCCCGCTCGGCGACGTTGGCCATCACCACCAGCTTGCGTTGCACATTTTCGCGGCCAATATTGTTGGGGCCGCGGTTGTAGCGGATATCGGCCAGGGCAGAGAAAGGCACCAGCGCGCCGGAGGGCAGCGTCAGCAGGGTTTGCCGCAAGGTGTCGATATTGTCACCAGCGGATTCCGGTAGTCGAACCACCAGATCAACGCTCGCTTGCCCCTCCACAATGCGGCCTACCCTTGTACCGGTAAAAGCGGTCTCCAGGGATTCGGCAGCCTCGGCCATCGTCAGCCCGTAGTTGGCAAGGGCGGGGCGATCAAAGCTTACGCTGATGAAAGGAATTTCACTTTGCTCTTCCATGGCCACGTCCACCGCGCCGGGAATCGTTGCGACCAAGGATTCCACTTGCCCGCCAAGGCGCCGCAGTTCAGCCAGGTCCTCCCCAAAGATCTTGATCGCAATATTGGCGCGGGTGCCGGAGAGCATATGGTCGATGCGATGGGATATGGGTTGGCCGATGATGACGTTAGTGCCGGGCAACCGGGCGAAGGTCTGGCGTAAATCCGCGAGCAATTCGCTTTTCGTCCGCTCCTGCATCACCAGCGTGACATCAATCTCCGACGCAAAGACTTGCTGGGCATGAGGGTCGAGTTCTGCGCGACCGGTGCGGCGTGCTGTGGCGACGACCTCGGGT
>DATJLH010000060.1:0-29564 GCA_035490615.1 Cellvibrio sp. | reverse complement strand
TCGCCTGCCAACGCCAGGTAAGCGATGGCACCCTTGGAAACCCGGTCGAACGCCAATACCGGCTGGCCAAAACTGGGGGCTTCGGCCAGACGTACGTTGCGCGGGATGCAGGTACGATAAACCCGGTCACCAAAATGGTGGGTCAACTGAGCCGACACATCATTGGTCAGGCTGTTCCGCGGATCGTACATGGTACGCAGCAAACCTTCGATCTTTAGCTGCGGATTGAGCAGTTGCTGTATCTGGTTGATGGTATTCACCAGGGCAGACAAACCCTCCAGCGCGTAATACTCACACTGCATGGCGATGATGACGCCATCGCAGGCGGTGAGCGCATTCACCGTGAGCATGTTCAGCGACGGCGGACAATCGATAATGACGTAATCGTATTGTTCGCGAACCTGTTGCAAGCCTTGCTGCAGCAGGCGTTCCTTGTTGGCCAGGGAGAGCATCTCAACCTCCGCTGCGGTGAGATCGCTGTTGGCAGGCAATACCTGATAACCGCCGCTTTCCGAGGTGAGGATGCAATCCGCCGCGCCTGCACGCTGGGTCAGTACATCGTAAACGCTACGCTCCACATCATCTTTGTCGATACCGCTGCCCATGGTGGCGTTGCCCTGGGGGTCAAGATCCACCAACAAGACACGCTTTTTGGTCGCCACCAGCGAAGCGGCCAGATTGACGCAGGTGGTGGTTTTACCCACTCCGCCTTTTTGGTTGGCTACAGCGTATATCTTGGTCAAGTGATGTTCCTTAAGCGGGCCTGGATGAGACAGCGGGCTATTGTGTGGCAGTTATTTTTTCAGGGCAACCGGGAAGAGGGGATTTTTACCACTGCGACCTGCGGTTGCCAAGGTCAGCTGACGGGTTTGAGAATCAACAGGTGTCGTTCACCGTCCGTTTCGGGGACGTTAAGGGGATAACTCGCCTCAAGGCTGACCTTGCCCTGTAACGGCAACAACTCGTCATCCGGGTAGATGCCTTTCATGGCCATAAAGATACCTTCGTCTGCCAGCAGGTGAATACAACCTTCAGTCATATCCTGCAAACTGGCAAAGGCGCGACTGATCACCGCCTGAAATTTTTCGGTTGGCTGAAATTGTTCAACCCGACGATTTTCGACGGTGACATTATCCAGACCGAGCACAGTTTTTACGTGAAATAAAAACCGCGTTTTTTTTCCGTTGCTGTCGAGCAGGGTAAAACGTTTTTCCGGGAACATGATGGCCAACGGAATGCCGGGCAACCCGCCGCCCGTTCCTACGTCGATAATATTTTCCAGGTGGGAATAGGTCGACTGCTGAAAGTAGGGCACCACACTCAAGCTATCCAGAATATGTCGTGCAACCATTTGTTCAATATTACGAATAGCGGAAAGATTATATGCTTTGTTCCATTTATCAAATTCGTTGAGGTAAGCCAGTAATTTTTTTATCTGTGTTTCATTTAATGACACAGATAATTGATCAGCGCCATCAATTAATTGTTGTTGTAGTTTTTTTTGTAGATCAGTCAAGATTAACGCTCTTTGTTGGGATTAGCGGAGTAGTCAGGGTTTGATAGTGACTTCCGAGACACGCCGTGAATACATCCCTGTAGGCTCATCACCCGCATCCATGCGGGTGATGGTCTCGGAAGTCACTATCAAACCCAACCCGCAGAATGATTTACTTAATGGAGTAAACAACCTTTTCTTTTAAGGCAGATCAAGAGGCTTGTTCAAGGTTTTCTGCTGATTTAGCTTTTTTTAATAAACCACGCTTCTTCATGTACATCATAAGTTGTGAAATCGCCGCCGGGGTTACGCCGGAAATTCTCGAAGCCCGCGCAAGGGTTTCCGGTTTGGCGTTGGCGAGTTTTTGTTTCACCTCGTTAGACAAACCTTCCACTTGGGTAAAATCAAAATCGGCCGGAATAAGCGTATTTTCATACGCGCGCATGCGCTCGATCTCTTCCTGCTGGCGATCGATATAACCCGAATACTTCGCTTCGATTTCTATTTGCTCAGCAACAAACTCGTCGGCAACGCCTTCGCCTTTTAAATCGGCAAGATCTGCGTATTCCAGTTCCGGGCGTTTTAATAAGTCGTAGAGATTGTATTCGCGCAACAGTTTAGTCTGCACTTTCGCTTCAATTTTTTCGGCTTCCGGTGAGCCGGCTTGAATCCAGGTGGCTTTCAGGCGTTCCTGTTCGCGCGCGATGGCTTCGCGTTTTTCGCAGAAGGCGCGCCATTGGTCTTCGCCGACCAAACCGAGTTCACGGCCTTTTTCAGTCAAACGCAAATCCGCGTTGTCTTCGCGCAGCATCAAGCGATATTCCGCGCGGCTGGTGAACATGCGATAGGGTTCTTTGGTACCGAGGGTAATCAGGTCGTCAACCAATACACCGAGATAGGCTTCATCGCGACGCGGGCACCAGGTGTCTTTGTCCTGCGCGCGCAGTGATGCATTCAATCCGGCAAGCAAACCCTGAGCGCCGGCTTCTTCGTAGCCAGTGGTGCCGTTAATTTGGCCCGCAAAAAACAGCCCGCCGATAACTTTGGTTTCGAGACTGTGTTTCAGATCCTGTGGATTGAAAAAGTCGTATTCAATCGCGTAACCGGGGCGAACAATATGCGCGTTTTCAAAACCTTTGATGGAACGCACCAGGTTCATCTGCACATCAAACGGCAGACTGGTCGAAATACCATTAGGATAAAGTTCGTGGGTGGTTAAACCTTCCGGCTCAATAAATACCTGGTGTGAATCCTTATCCGCGAAGCGGTGAATTTTATCTTCGATGGATGGACAGTAGCGGGGGCCGATTCCTTCGATGACGCCGGAGTACATCGGCGAACGATCCAGACCACCGCGAATAATGTCATGGGTTTTTTCGTTGGTGTGGGTGATCCAGCAACACATTTGTTCCGGGTGCATGGCGCGATTGCCGCGCACCGACATCACCGGGCGCGGCTCATCGCCCCATTGTTTTTCCAGTCCGTCGAAATTAACGGTACGCGCATCAATACGCGGCGGCGTGCCGGTTTTCAAGCGATCAACCCGCAAGGGCAGTTCACGCAAACGTCTGGAGAGCGCGATGGACGGTGGATCACCTGCGCGGCCACCGGAATGGTTTTGCAAACCGATATGGATCAAACCACCGAGGAACGTACCGGCGGTCAACACCACCGAACTGGCATGGAACTTCAAGCCCATCTGGGTCACCACACCGCGCACCTGATCATTTTCCACGATCAGATCATCGGCGGCTTGTTGAAAGATCCACAGGTTGGGCTGGTTTTCCAGCATATGGCGAATAGCGGCTTTGTAGAGAATCCGGTCAGCCTGGGCGCGGGTGGCACGAACGGCCGGACCTTTACGGGCATTGAGTACCCGAAACTGAATGCCGCCTTTGTCAGTGGCCAGCGCCATGGCACCACCCAGGGCATCGATTTCTTTCACCAGATGGCTTTTACCAATCCCGCCAATAGCCGGGTTACAGGACATTTGCCCCAGTGTTTCGATGTTGTGACTCAACAACAAGGTTTTACTGCCCATCCGCGCTGCCGCCAGGCAAGCTTCCGTCCCTGCATGGCCGCCGCCAATTACGATGACATCAAAACGTTCAGGAAAGATCATGGTGTTTATAGGCCTCACAAGCCAGCCGGGTTGAAAAAGGGATCAGGCAAATGCAAAAGGGGCGACATTATAGAGCGGCGCGCTCACTTGTACAAAACTTGCGCAAACTATTTTTACTTCCGCTGTTTTAGTTCTTCGCGTTACAACAGCGGAAAATTTATTAATTAAAAAAATATATAGAGTTATTTAATGAAAGGATAAATGCTGTTACTACTAATATGCGACCGGCATTCTGTGGATAAGGTAAAAATATCCTTTAATTTCAATTAATTACTTTGATGATAAGTCCAAGGGAAAGATCCTCATAAGCTGGCAGAAAGCTGCCGCAAAGCTGGTGGTAAATGTGTTAGTTATACAGCCAGAGCTGGTTTTTCGGGTTATCCCCAAAACTATCGGCAGTTTTTAAGCCCACAAGCCAACAGACTTACCCACATAACGCGGATAGCAGGGTCAAAATATGAAGAAAAACAGATGTTTATTGAATAAACCTGTGAATAAATGTGGATAACTTGTGTAACTGCTGGTGGTATAAGGGTTAATAACGAGGAAAAGGTTACGCACAGGGGAAGGTTTTTATGCCGGCTACAGTGGGGTTACGTAAATAGCTGGGTTATTTACCGATGCAGAAACTGCTGAAGATCCGGCCAAGAAGGTCATCTGGGGTAAATTGACCGGTGATTTCACTCAGGGCGTTTTGAGCCTGACGCAGGTCTTCTGCCAACAATTCGCCCGCAGCATAGCCATGGAGCTGGGCTTTGCCGGCATTGAGGTAGGTTTGGGCGCGCTCCAATGCATCCAGATGACGTCGACGGGCGGTGAAGCCACCTTCGCCAGTCTGTTGGTAACCCATGATGTCTTTAAGGTGTTGCTTGAGGATATCGATTCCTGCCCCGGTTGCTGCGCTGATGCCTATCGCGCTGTGCTCTTTATTAAGGTATCCACAGGCTTCGTTGGTCAAATCAATCTTGTTGCGAACCAGCGTCAGTTTGTTGGGGTCCGGGAGTTGGGAAACAAATTCCGGCCAGAGGATCTCCGGTTGTTGTTCGTCACTGCTGCGCGCATCGACCAATAAGAGGATACGGTCAGCCTGGCGGATCTCCTGCCAGGCACGCTGGATACCAATCTGTTCGACTTCATCGGGACTATCCCGTAAACCGGCGGTATCGATGATATGCAGCGGCATGCCGTCAATGTGGATATGTTCGCGCAACACATCGCGAGTGGTGCCTTCGATGCTGGTGACAATGGCGCTGTCCCGTCCGCTCAAGGCATTTAACAAGCTGGATTTACCCGCATTGGGCCGACCGGCAATCACCACCCGCATGCCGTCACGCATCAGAACGCCTTGTTTGGCTTCGCGAAAGACCGCTTCAAGACGCTGCTCTATGTGTGCAAACGCCTTCGCAACATGGCCATCGCTGAGGAAG
Source organism: Cellvibrio sp. (assembly GCA_035490615.1). GTDB lineage: Bacteria > Pseudomonadota > Gammaproteobacteria > Pseudomonadales > Cellvibrionaceae > Cellvibrio. Next base: position 24,520 of record DATJLH010000060.1, on the reverse strand, counting down.
TCGATCTCCTCCTCGGGAAAGTCGATGGCGGCTTCAACATAGATGCGCAGTTGAATCAACGCCTCTACCAGTTCGTTGATCCTGGCAGAGAAGGCACCTTGTAACGAGTGGAGGGCATTACGGGCAGCTTGCTCATTGGTGGCATCGATCAGGTCGGCGATAGCTTCAGCCTGGGCGAGATCCAGTTTGTCATTGAGGAAGGCACGTTCAGAGAATTCGCCGGGTCGTGCGAGCCTCACACCCAGTCGGGTAATTTCACGCAGCAGTAAATCCAGGATAACCGGGCCACCATGGCCCTGTAGTTCCAGCACATCTTCGCCAGTGAAGGAGTTTGGACCGGGGAAGAACAGTGCAATCCCCTGATCAAGGATCTCGCCAGCTTGACTGTAGAAAGCACAATAATGCGCATGGCGTGGCTGGAGCGGTTGCTTGAGCAGGGTTGCTGCAATCTGCTGGGCTTTGGGACCGGAAACCCGCAGGATACCGACGCCACCGCGCCCGGTGGCGGTAGCGATGGCAGCGATGGTATCGGTATTGGGGTTCACGATAGGGGCTTAAGCCTTTTTATCGGCATTCTCGATCTGACGGGTAATCAACCATTGTTGCAGGATACCCAAGGTATTGTTGGTGACCCAGTACAGTACCAGACCGGCCGGGAACCACAGGAACATAAAGGTGAAGATGATTGGCATCAGCTGCATAACCCGCGCTTGCATCGGGTCCGGCGGTGTCGGGTTCAATTTCATCTGGATGAACATGGTGAGACCCATAATCAGCGGCAGTACGAAATAAGGATCTTTAACCGACAAATCCTGAATCCAGAAGAAGAAGGGAGAGTGACGTAATTCAACGCTCTCCATCAAGGTCCAGTACAAGGCCAGGAACACCGGCATTTGCACCAGGATTGGCAAGCAGCCGCCGAGTGGATTTACTTTCTCTTCCTTATAAAGCTTCATCATCTCCTGAGACATCTTCTGGCGGTCATCGCCACAGCGCTCTTTCAGGTCCTGCATCTTCGGCGCCAGCTTGCGCATCTTGGCCATGGACCTGTAACTGGTGGCACTTAACTTGAAGAAAGCTGCCTTGACCAGGATTGTTAAACCGATAATCGCCAGGCCCCAGTTACCCACGAAGCTGTGGATAAACTTCAGTAACCAGAACAGGGGTTTGGCGATCCACCACAACCAACCGTAATCCACGGTCAGGTCGAGGTAGGGAGAAATCTCTTCAAGGCGCTCGGTATCTTTCGGGCCGGCATAAAACTGGGCCTGCAAACTGCCCTGACTATTCGGGGCAACCTCGACACGCTGACCGGTAAAGCCTAGCAGGTACAGATCCTGCCCGGCCACCTTGCGCAGATGATAGGTGTTTTGTTGTTGAGCGGCGGGAATCCAGGCGCTGATAAAGTAGTGCTGCACCATCGCGACCCAACCACCTTCGCGGGTGGTTTTGAAATCTTTTTCGCTGAGGTCATCAAAACTCAACTTTTTGTAGTTTTCATCGTTCGTGGTGATGGCCGCGCCGAGGAAGGGGTTCATCTCCAGCGCACTGACTTTATGGAAGTTCTGGCCGTCGCGCTTGATCTGGCCGTAAAGATTGGCGCTCCACACACTGTCGCTCTGGTTATCGATCAGGTATTCCACCTTGACCAGATATTCCTCACGGGTGAAGGTAAAACGCTTGGTGATCGACACATCGCCCTGTTGATGCACCAGGTCTACCGTTAAGGTGTCCTGGTCATCCGCCATGCGAAATTCGCGTTGAGTTGTGCTGAATGTCGGCCGGCCCGCTGCACTGTCTGTACCGTTAGCGCCAATCAATCCGCTTTGTGCGACATAGGTATGGTTGTTGCGATTATCCAGGAGCACGAAAGGAACATCCGGTGTATCCAGCTCCGCGTAATGGCGCGGCAGGGCAACCGACGTGATGTCACCGCCAAGGGTGCTGATCTCCACCTGCAGACTGTCAGTGAATACCTTGATGATCTGATTGGTGGGAGTTGGTGCCTGGTTGGATTCGGCCGGTACATCCTCGCTAGCCGGCAGGCTGGGGATATCACTGGCAGGCTGATCCGGCGTTTCGAAGCCTGAACTCTCAGTGGTGGAGCTGGCTACGGGTGCCTGCGGGTCGGGGAGGTTTTCCTGAAAGTCATTCCAGCGAATCACCAGCATAAAAAGAACGGCGATCATCGCCGCGATTAACAGGTTCTTTTGCCAATCCATCTTATCGAGTGCCATCTGTTGGTTGAGTATGAGTGGTTTTCTCCGGGACCAGATCAATTCCGCCCGCATGCCAGGGGTGGCATTTTATAAGGCGACGGAACGTTAAATAACCCCCTTTCATAAAACCGTGTTTTTCAATTGCTTCCTCAGCGTAATGCGAACAGCTTGGGTAGAAACGGCATTGATTGCCGATCCACGGACTCAGCAAATAGCGATAGCCATGTATGCATTTAATGGCCAGCCGACGCATGTGAGTTACCTCTGTTCATTCCGGGCAGGTTGCGGCGTCTGAGAGAGCTTGCGTATTACCCGTTGCCACTGTTGCTGGAGTTGTTTTGCAATAACCGGATTCGTCAGGTCATCCATCCCTTTGCGGGCCAGTACAATAACATCTATACCCGCCAAAGATTGCTGTTGTTGACGAAAACTTTCGCGAATCAGGCGTTTTATGCGATTGCGAGCGACTGCCAGGCGAATATGTTTTTTGGCAATCACCAGACCCAGACGAGGATGATCCAGTTGATTGGCACGCGCGAGGATAAGGAAATGCTGGTGGGATATGCGAGCGGTAGCGCCATCAAAGACGCTTTGAAAATCACTAGAGGAAAGAAGGCGGAGCGACTTCCCGAACGCCTGCTTCACTCTAGCGACTCATTTTCTTGCGGAAGCAGCAATTAGATAGTTAATTGCTTGCGACCTTTAGCGCGACGACGAGCCAATACCAAACGACCGTTTTTGGTGGCCATGCGTGCACGGAAACCGTGAACACGAACGCGCTTCAGATTGCTGGGCTGAAATGTTCTTTTCATGAAACTGAACCTGTTGTTTAAGAGCTGCTGTTGATGCAACCGTAGCGAGAGATCACACGGCGTGTGAAAAGACGCGGGATTCTAAAGAAACCCCAAGGGTAAATCAATGTATTTTCTCCAAATTGCTGCAGGCTTCTGCGTATTTCGAAGTTATTTTTCGATATACCATTTTTTCACCAGATTACCAAAAGGATATACACAGGTTTATCCACAGATAAGATTAAAAATTGAACAATTTATCGTGCCATGTCTGTGTATATTTTCCCTGGTAAGCGATTGTTAACTTATTGAATTTAAATGAGTAATAAATTTCTTATGACATTATTTTTTTGTGTCAACTGTGGATAACAAGGAGGTGGAAGAGTACACTAGCCGGCTCATTTTGAAATAATAACTTTCGGTCTGGAGTAGGGGTTTTGCCGCAGTCACTTTGGAAATTATGTGCCTCGAGTTTACAGGGTGAATTGCCTCAACAGCAGTTCAACACCTGGATTCGACCTTTGCAAATCGACGAGTCGGCCGGACCAAATGAATTGCGTTTGTTAGCACCCAACCGATTTATCTGTGATTGGGTTTCAGAAAAGTTTCTGAATCGAATTCGCGAGTTGGTCGGCAGTTATCAACAGGGAAGCAGTTTCACCGTGGTAATCGGTATCCTTCCCAAACCCCAGGCGGCTTTTCAATATAACCGCGCTCCAGTGCCGGCTGCGGAACCAGCCTCTGTCCCGCCCTTGGCGCAGTCCTTCGGGGTTCAACAGGGCAGACATTCACCAGCGGAATCCGCTGTATCTTCTTCTTTTTCATCTATTGATGGTGCGTCGGTGCTCCCAGCAAACCCAATATCGGCATCGGTAACTGCATCGACAGGGGCGCCGATCAGGGAAGTTGCTGCGGCAGAAAACAATTTTGAGTCGAGCTCGTCGCGCAATACCCAGGAAGCGGAAGTTGAGGGTGCACTTAAGCACAGCAATTATTTAAATGTGTCCTCCACCTTTGCGACCTTTGTTGAAGGTAAATCTAACCAGCTGGGTCTGGCTGCGGCGCGGCAAGTAGCCGAGAATCCAGGCGGTGCCTATAACCCGCTCTTTATTTACGGTGGCGTGGGCTTGGGGAAAACGCACCTGATGCAAGCGGTGGGTAATGCCATGGTGGCGCGCAATCCTAACGCCAAGGTGGTGTACCTGCATTCCGAACGCTTTGTAGCCGATATGGTGAAAGCCCTGCAGTTAAATGCGATCAATGATTTCAAGCGTTACTACCGTTCCATGGATGCCTTGCTGATTGACGATATCCAGTTCTTTGCCGGTAAAGAACGCTCGCAGGAGGAGTTCTTTCATACTTTTAATTCCCTCCTTGAAGGGGGTCGGCAGATCATCCTGACCTGTGATCGTTATCCCAAGGAAATCAATGGCCTTGAAGAACGCTTGAAATCCCGCTTTGGTTGGGGTCTGACGGTAGCGATTGAGCCGCCGGAACTGGAGACGCGCGTAGCTATATTAATGAAGAAGGCTGAACAGGTCGGTATAGACTTGCCCCATGAGTCTGCTTTCTTTATCGCCCAGCGTATTCGCGCCAATGTTCGCGATCTTGAAGGCGCCTTAAAACGGGTTATCGCCAGCGCTAACTTTACCGGCCGGCCGATTGATGTGGATCTGGTGCGCGAAGCCTTGAAAGATCTTTTGGCGCTGCAGGACAAACAGGTGGGTATCGATAATATCCAGCGAGTAGTGGGCGAGTATTACAAGATCAAGATAAATGACTTGCTCTCCAAGCGCCGCAGCCGTTCAGTGGCACGGCCCCGGCAGGTCGCCATGGCGCTTGCGAAAGAGCTGACCAATCACAGTTTGCCTGAGATCGGTGAGGCCTTTGGCGGACGGGATCATACGACGGTATTGCACGCGTGTCGCAAGATCAAAGAATTGCAGGAAGAAAGCGCGGATATCCGTGAAGATATGAAAAATTTACTGCGTTCTCTGACAACTTGATCCAGACCCACCGATTCGGTTTATGATGCGCAAGCCGTGCAGGGTATCGCACCAACCTTTACCTTCTGTTGAAGCCCTTTTATCAGGACATTTAAAGAGACCAACACATGAAATTTGTCGTTTCCCGTGAGGCTTTGCTTAAACCCCTACAACTGGTTGCCGGTGTTGTGGAACGCCGGCAGACCCTGCCGGTGTTATCCAATGTGTTGCTGGTCCTGAATGGTGATCAACTGTCCTTAACCGGTACTGACCTTGAGGTTGAGATTGTCGGTCGGGTACAGCTGGAACAGGCGGGAGAGAGTGGCGAAATCACTGTTCCAGCGCGTAAGTTGGTAGATATCTGCAGATCCCTGCCAGATGGATCCAATATCGAGTTTTTTCAGGAAGAGCAGCGGATTATTGTTAAGAGCGGCCGCAGCCGGTTTACCTTATCGACCCTCGCTGCCAGCGATTTCCCGAATGTGGAGGATAGCCCGGGTAACCTGCAATTCAGTTGTGCCCAGCAGGAGATCAAACGCCTTATTGAGCGAACCGCTTTTGCCATGGCACAACAGGATGTTCGCTATTATCTTAATGGTATGTTGTGGGAAGTTCGCCAGGATCAGTTGCGTGTAGTGGCGACTGATGGACATCGTATGGCGATGTGTACTCGCGCTGTGGCAGTAAATACTGGCGAGATTATTCAGGCCATTTTGCCGCGCAAAGGCGTACTGGAATTATCCCGCCTGCTCGATGATTCTACTGCTCAGGTAGAGATCACCCTCAGCGCCAATCACATTCGCGTGACCTCTGCGGAATATACCTTTACCTCTAAACTCGTTGACGGCAAGTTTCCGGAATACGAGCGGGTCTTGCCTCGGGGCGGGAATAAGGTGGTTATTGGCTCCCGTCTTGAATTAAAACAGGCTTTCGGTCGCACGGCGATTTTGTCCAATGAGAAATACCGCGGTGTGCGTTTGTTGCTGAGCGACGGTATGCTCACTATCGTCGCCAATAACCCGGAGCAGGAAGAGGCGGAAGAGCAGGTTACCGTGGATTATTCCGGAGATTCCCTGGAAGTAGGCTTCAATGTAAGTTACCTGCAGGATGTGGCGAACGTGATCAGCCATGAAAATATCAAGATCACTCTCTCTGACGCCAATAGCAGCGCCTTGATTGAAGAGCCTGATAACAGTGATTCTCTGTATGTGGTTATGCCGATGCGTCTCTAGGGCGATTGGCATTTACTCGCTATCTCTTACCTCTTCTCATTAAAGAGACCTTCTTATGACCTTGAAGCGTCTCTTTATCCAGCATCTGCGCAATCTCGGCGCGGTTGATATTACGCCTTCCGAGCAAGTGAACCTCATATACGGAGAAAACGGCTCGGGTAAGACCAGTATCCTGGAAGCAATTAATGTCCTGGGTGTCGGTCGTTCCTTCCGCAGTCATAAGCACAAGCCTTTAATTAACCATCACCAGACATCATTCACGGTCTTTGGCAAAGTGAACGCTGAGGGCGCCGAGGTGCCAGTGGGGGTAAATCGGCAGGCAAATGGCGAGGCTGTATTCAAGGCTAACGGCATGTTAGTTTCATCGGCGGCCATACTGGCCTCTTATCTTCCACTCCAGGTGATCAATTCAGATACGTTTCTTTTATTGGAAGGCAGCCCGAAGATTCGGCGGCAGTTTATGGACTGGTTGGTGTTTCACGTGGAACCAGGTTTTTTCCAGGTCTGGAAAGATGCGCAGCGGTGCCTCAAACACCGCAATAGCCTGCTCCGGCGTGATAGAATGGACCGCTTTGAACTGGCCACCTGGGATAAAGAGTTAGCGCAGTATAGCCAGCAAATTCACGTGTTTCGGCAGGAGTGCATGAGCCAGTTTTGCGACACCTTCTACTCGCTTGTGGAAGAGTTTATCGCGATAGAAGGCGTGAGCCTCACGTACTACTGCGGGTGGGATCAAAAAAAAGATTACGCAACGATTCTCGCTGATAACCTTGAGCGGGATAAACGCCAAGGGTTTACACAGGTAGGTAGTCATCGAGCGGATCTTCGTATAACGATTAATGGATATCCGGCTGCTGAAGTGCTTTCCAGAGGTCAGCAAAAACTCCTGGTATGCGCGCTCAAGATCGCCCAAGGTTACCTGTTCAGTAAGATAACCGGCCGGCGCTGCATCTACCTCATTGATGATCTACCGGCGGAGCTTGATGAGCATCACCGTAGTCTCCTGGTGAGGTGGTTGGATGCTATGGAAACCCAGACATTTGTTACCGGTGTAGAGAAACAAGCTTTATTGGATGCTTGGCAAGAATTGCCAGCCACAGAGATAAAACTGTTCCACGTGGAACAGGGGAATGTTCAAGCGATTGTCTAATTCACGATAAACGCGACAGATTACGTAGCAAGCGGAGAATAAATCTATGTCAGATGAGAAGACTTACGACTCGTCCAGTATTAAAGTCCTTAAAGGACTGGATGCGGTGCGTAAGCGCCCGGGGATGTACATTGGTGATACCGATGATGGTTCGGGCCTGCACCACATGGTCTTCGAAGTCGTCGATAACTCCATCGACGAGGCGCTCGCCGGTTACTGTACTGAAATCAAAGTTGTTATCCACCCCGACGAAACAGTTTCCGTCGCTGACAATGGCCGGGGCATTCCCACTGATATGCACGAAGAAGGTGTGTCAGCTGCGGAAGTGATCATGACAGTGCTCCACGCCGGTGGTAAGTTCGATGACAATACCTACAAGGTATCCGGCGGTTTGCACGGTGTAGGGGTATCCGTGGTGAATGCCCTGTCAGAAGAACTTAAACTGACAATCCGCCGCAAAGGCAAGATTCACGAGCAGGTTTATCGCCATGGCGTTCCTCAGGCACCCTTAACCGTGGTAGGCGATACCACCACGACCGGCACAGAGATTCACTTCAAGCCTTCGCCGGAAACTTTCACCAATATTGAATTCCATTACGATCTGCTGGCTAAGCGTCTGCGTGAGCTGTCCTTTCTTAACTCCGGTGTCTGCATCCATCTGAAAGACGAGCGCTCAGGCAAAGAAGACACCTTCCAGTACGAAGGTGGACTTAAGGCGTTCGTGGAATACCTGAATCAAAACAAGAGTTCCATGAACAAAGTTATCCATATCCTTGCGGCGCAACGGGAAGACGGTATCGGTGTCGAGATCGCCCTGCAGTGGAATGATTCGTTCCAGGAAAACCTCTACTGCTATACCAACAATATTCCACAGCGGGACGGTGGTACACACCTGGCCGGTTTCCGCGCTGCATTGACCCGCAGCCTGAACAACTATATCGAGAAAGAAGGCTTGGCCAAGAATGCCAAGGTAGCGACGACTGGGGACGACGCCCGTGAAGGTTTAACCGCGATCATTTCGGTTAAAGTGCCTGATCCGAAATTCTCATCCCAGACCAAAGACAAGCTGGTTTCATCCGAAGTAAAAACTGCTGTGGAGCAGGAGATGAACCAGATTTTCAGTGACTATTTGCTGGAAAATCCCTCGGAAGCGCGCGCTATCGTGAACAAGATGATCGAAGCCGCCCGCGCCCGGGAAGCAGCGCGCAAGGCGCGCGACATGACCCGCCGCAAAGGCGCGCTGGATATCGCCGGCCTGCCCGGCAAGCTGGCAGATTGTCAGGAGAAAGATCCGGCGCTGTCCGAAGTTTACCTGGTGGAGGGTGATTCGGCGGGCGGTTCCGCCAAGCAAGGCCGTGCCCGCAAAACCCAGGCAATCCTGCCGCTGAAGGGCAAGATCCTTAACGTGGAAAAAGCACGCTTTGACAAGATGCTCTCCAGCGCCGAAGTCGGCACCCTGATTACCGCTTTGGGTTGCGGGATTGGTAAAGACGATTACAACCCCGAGAAGCTGCGCTACCACAGCATCATCATCATGACGGACGCCGACGTCGACGGCTCCCACATTCGCACGTTGTTGCTGACCTTCTTTTTCCGCCAGATGCGTGAATTGATTGAGCGCGGCCATATCTATATCGCCCAGCCGCCGCTGTACAAAATCAGCAAAGGCAAGCAGGAACAATATCTCAAAGATGAAGCGGCAATGACGGAGTTCCTGACCCAGGCAGCTCTTGAAGGTGCCAGCCTGCACGTGAATGCTGACGCGCCCGGCATCAGCGGGGAAGCGCTGGAGAAACTGGTTGGCCAATACCGCAAGGTCATGGCGACCATTGATCGTCTCTCCCGGCTATACCCATCGGAAGTCCTGGAGAAGATGATTTACCTGCCTTCGCTGCGGGCAGAACACCTGGCAGATCAGGGCCATATGCAGCAATGGTGTGATCAGATGCTGGCGCGCTTTAGCCTGGATACTCGTGCTGGCAGCCAGAAATACATTATCAGCGTGCGTGAAGACAGTGAGCGCCATCTATTTCTGCCCCAGGTCGAAATTATCGCCCACGGTATCTCCAACCATTACCCCTTCAATCACGACTTCTTCCAATCCGGGGAATACGCATCGATTGTTGCCTTGGGTGAAAACCTTGAGAGCCTGATGGAAGAGGGTGCATACATCCAGCGGGGCGAGCGTAAACAAACTGTCAGTAATTTTGCCGAAGCCCTTGATTGGTTGATGAAGGAATCGCGCAAGGGTTACAACATCCAACGTTATAAAGGGTTGGGTGAGATGAATCCGGAGCAGCTGTGGGAAACGACGATGAACCCGGAGACTCGGCGTATGTTGCGCGTGAGTATTCAGGATGCCATTGCAGCTGATCAAATTTTCACCACATTGATGGGTGATCACGTGGAACCGCGCCGTGAGTTTATCGAGTCCAATGCGTTAGCAGTTGCTAACCTTGACATCTAGAATTGCTGCTATGGTCTATACTCATTACACGGCTCCCATCCAGCCAGTTCAACCCGTAATGTGTAGCAAGAGGCAATATCAATGAGTGAAAAAAAACTCAAAGCGGTAACCCTGGGCCAGATCGTGGAGGCGCTGGAAGAGCGTCAGACGCCGGATCGACGCAGGAAAAGTCGGGGTCTTCCGGAAGGAATTGCCAACGATCGTCGTAAGGGTGACAGACGTAATCCCAAAGGTGAGAAGAGTTAAGGCATAAGCCCCACACGAAGCAAAGCCAATCTGTAAAAGGATTGGCTTTTCTTTTTGGCGATTAACAGGAATCAATGGAATGCGTTTGCATTAACCGGTGAGAATCGATATATATCGTTGTGACACATTTTTTTACTAAACGATAACGTATCATTCCAACAGCATCACCGGCTTGTCGACCAGGCTCAACCACGTGAGAGGGTTATGGACACACCTGAACATTCTAATAAACAAAGATCCTCTGCTGAGCCCATGGTGTCCATCCAGGTCCTGAATGCCTGCCGTATTCTGGTGATTAACGGAAAAGGAGGCGCGGGAAAGACGACGGTAAGCACCAACCTCGCTGCCTGGCTTGCCCATCGCGGTGAGCGAACCGTGCTGGTCGATGCCGACCCCCAGTCATCTTCACATTACTGGGTTACCCATCGCGATCCGGTGTTGCCTTCCATCTACAGCGTCAAGATTGAAACCAACTCGCGCACCACGCGCAGTTTCCAGTGGCGAGCGCCCAAACCGACCCGGTGGCTGATTACCGACGCGCCGCCAGGCTTGACCGGCCCTGCCCTGGACGATCTGGTGCAGGATCACGACCTGATCGTGGTCCCCGTGCAACCTTCAGATATTGATATTCGTGCCAGTGCGCGCTTTATCGGCGAATTACTGCTGACCCAGAATATGCGCCGCAAGCGTCGGCCAATTGCGGTGGTAGCCAATCGCGTGAAGCAGCAGACCAATGCCTGGGAGCGCCTGCAAAAATTTTTATTGAGTTTGAACATTCCCTTCCCGGCTACTCTGCGCGATACGCAGAATTATGTGCGCGCCTACAGTGAAGGTCGCGGCATCGTGGACTATCCGTTTCAAAGCCACGCCCGCGACCGCCAGGACTGGGAGATTTTAATCCGCTGGCTGGACGCGCAAAATTCTACCCATGAATGGTTGAAGGAAGATCCGCCCACCAGCACTATCACCAATGCTTCCTGACATTGCTAGGCAAAAGCCTGGCGATCAATTCCCATCTTTTTCATCCTCGAGGCCAGCGTAGTGGGTTTGATACCCAATAACCGGGCCGCTCCATCTTCACCGTAAAGTTTTCCCCTGGTATGCCGCAGCGCATCTATCGTGGCCTGGTAACGTAGATCCCGGTAATCCTGCTCAGTAATCGTTTCAGCGATGAGAGGTAAAACATCCTGTGGTGGCTCGCGCGTCAGGGCGAGATCATCAAGCACGAGCTTATCGCCCCGACTTAAAATCACCTGCCGTTCAATCAGATTTTCCAGTTCGCGAATGTTACCCGGCCAATCGTATTGTTGCAGGCGCTGGATCTGGGCAATGGAGACTTTTAATTCCGGTTTATGAAAACGCTGACAGGTCTTTTGCAAAAAGTGCGCTGTTAGCAAGGGAATATCTTCCAGTCGCTCGCGCAAGGGAACTGAGCGAATAGGAAAAACATTTAACCGGAAATATAAATCCTCGCGAAATCTTCCCTCCTTCACGAGCTGCTTTAAATGTCGATTAGTGGCTGCAATCACTCGCACATCGACCGAGCGCGTGACCGATTCACCTACGCGTTCGAATTCGCCGTCCTGTAGTACACGCAATAATTTTCCCTGCAAGCCCAGGGGTAATTCACCCACTTCATCGAGAAACAGGGTGCCGCCATCGGCCACTTCAAAACGTCCGAGACGATCCGTGACTGCGCCGGAAAATGCACCGCGCACATGACCAAAAAATTCACTCTCAAATAAATCCTGTGGAATGGCGGCGCAGTTAACCCGAATCAATGGCCGGCTGTTGCGCTCGCTGGCGCTGTGAATAGCGCGGGCAATCAATTCTTTACCGGTACCCGACTCACCGGTAATCAATACCGTTGCCACGGTGGGGGCGACCAATTGAATTTGATAGGCAATTTGTTGCACCGCCGGGCTCCGCCCGACAATATGATGGGGGTTGTAGCCCTCGCTGATTTCTTCCTGCAGGTACGCGTTTTCCAATTCCAGTTTGTGCTTCAATTGCTCAACTTCTTCGAGCGCCTTACGCAATTTGCTTTCCGCCAGTTTGCGATCCGAGACATCGCGGAATATCACCACCGCCCCGACCAGGTGCCCGTTGTCCATAATCGGTGTGCTCGTATACTCCACCGGAATCGGTCGGCCATCGCGATGCCAAAAAACCTCGTCGTCCACACGCCGCACCGTGCCATCTTTAAATGCAGCAAAAATTGGGCAATCGTGCATACAATAATCCGAGCCGTCGGTGTGGCTGTGATGAATCGCCACATGGATATTACGACTGATTAATTCCTCCGCTTTCCAACCCAGGATTCGCTCTGCTGCGGGGTTCACAAAGGTTGCGCGACCTTCGGCATCAACACCGTAAATACCTTCACCCGCCGCACTCAGGATCAGCTGATTTTCCTTTTCAATATCCTGGAAAACCTGATGGATGCGTTGCCACTGCAACAACCCGAATTTGTGATGACGCTGCGCGTTTGCATGCATGCGCCACTGTTGATAAAAATCCCGGTCGCGCAGGCACAAACAAATTAATTGTTGATTCTCAACGCTGGTGACAGACGCGTTGATCTCCAATTCAATCTCGCGGCCATCGGCCGTGGTGATGGTGATGTCATCAATCAAACTGCTGCCTTTGTGTAATACCGCCTGTGTGAACACGTGCAAACTCGGCAGCGAATTTTTAAAACACCGGCTGACAGGCTGGGAAATTAATGCATCGCGATCCCACCCTAACAAGTCACAGGTTAATTGATTGATAAACACAAACCGGTCTTGCCAGGGGTTGATCAACGCCATGGCTTCAGGTGCTTGGTCGAGCATGATGTCGTTCATAGTTATTCATTCAACGTGAAGGTGGTCAGAAACCTCTACCCAATGCGTCCACAGTCCAATTTTGAGAAGAGAGAGGTGGCAGCGCTCCGTTGGCGCTTGCGAGACACGCCGTGAATACATCCCTGTAGGCTCATCATCGGCATCCATGCCGATGATGGTCTCGCAAGCGCCAACGAAGCGCTTTCTCGTCTCCCTGTGCCTCTAGGATCAACAACGAAAAATCGTGCCAAGTGCAACGAAGTTTCGTTAACCACGAAAAATCGTGGCGAAAAAAATCCGGAGCTAAATAAAAACACAATGAAAATCAGGGAGTTGAAGGAATAGAAAAGATTGGCACAAAGCTCGCAATAGCCCTCATAGCCGTAAAACAGTAACTACAACTTCTTAAATAATTCCGCGCGATGGCTGCCGTAACTTGGTGCTGTGCGCATTAAAAGGGGGCGTTATGAGTAACAAGAGTTTGGGTAATCCTTACGACAGCAAGGTCTCGTTGATCCATACCAAAGGTTGCAGCTGCTCCACTTGCCAGGCTGCCACTGACCAAAAAAGTTACTCGCAAGCGCTTGAGCAAAATGAAGCACATAACCGGCCTGTCACGGCCGAGACAACGGATCTGCAATCGGTTGAAGATTATATGGATCGCGCGGTGGAGAACGCGATTGTGCGCGCGGTGTTTAATCAGGATGACGGTGGTCGCCGGCGTTTCTTGCAGGCAATTGGCGGCGGGACTTTGGCCGCTGCGCTCTCCAGTGTGATTCCGCTCGGAGCCATCAAAGCCGCTGCAAAAGAAGCGGGCGGCCCGCTGGAAAAGAAAAATCTTAAGGTCGGCTTTGTACCCATTACCTGCGCGACGCCCATCATCATGGCGCATCCCATGGGCTTTTATGCCAAGCACGGTTTGGATGTTGAAGTGATCAAGACGGCGGGTTGGGCGGTTGCGCGGGATAAATCCCTGGCGGGTGAGTATGACGCGTCGCACATGCTGACGCCCATGCCGATTGCGATGAGTATGGGTGTGGGTTCCACCGCGAAACCCTTCATCATGCCTGCAGTGGAAAACATTAATGGCCAAGCCATTGTGTTACACGTGGACCACAAAGATAAACGCGACCCCAAGCAATGGAAAGGTTTTAAATTCGGTGTGCCGTTTGAGTTTTCCATGCACAATTTTTTATTGCGTTACTACGTTGCCGAGCATGGCCTCGATCCGGATAAAGATATCCAGATCCGTGTGGTACCGCCGCCCGAGATGGTCGCCAATTTGCGCGCGGGAAATCTCGACGGTTATCTCTCGCCCGATCCGTTTAATCAACGCGCCGTGTGGGAAAAAGTAGGCTTTATCCACACGCTGACCAAAGATATCTGGGAAGGCCATCCCTGTTGTGCGTTTGCGTGTAGTAAGGAATTTGCGTTGACCCATCCCAATGCCTATGGCGCCTTGTTGAAATCCATCGTGGAAGCTACGCACTACTCCGCCAAACACGAAAACCGCAAGGAAATCTCTGCCGCGATTGCGCCGGCAAATTATCTTAACCAACCGGTTCCGGTGATCGAACAAGTATTGCTTGGGCGTTATGCCGACGGCTTGGGCGAAGTGAAAAACGTACCTGATCGTATCGATTTTGACCCTTTCCCCTGGCACTCCATGGCGGTGTGGATTCTCACCCAGATGAAGCGTTGGGGTTACGTAAAAGGCGACCTGGATTATCAAAAAATTGCCCAGGAAGTTTATCTGGCCACGGACTGTGAAAAAGTCATGAAAGAACTGGGTTACGCCGTGCCGACCTCGACCAACAAAAACTATTTCATCATGGGTAAGGAATTTGATTACACCAAACCCGAAGCCTACGTTGACAGTTTTGCCATTCGGAGACGTTAAATGAGCAGCATCAATTTGCGTGCGCTCGTTGTATCGCTCAGCTTTCTTGTTCTGGTGTTGGGCATCTGGGAATTAAACGCACAAGCACCGGCAGCAACGGAAGCCGTGTCGGAATATGAATTGCTGATGGGTGGCGCCGAACAGGAAGCGCGGGTACCACCGCCTTCAGCCATCCTGGTGCGCGCGTGGGAAGAGTTGAGCAATCCCTTTTACGACGCCGGGCCCAACGATAAGGGCATCGGGATTCAATTGGGGTATTCCATCTATCGCGTGCTGAGTGGATTTTTTCTGGCGGTGTTAGTGGCGATTCCAATTGGTTTTTTAATCGGCATGTCGCCGCTGATGTACCGCGCCTTGAATCCTTACATACAAGTATTGCGGCCGATTTCACCGCTGGCGTGGATGCCGCTGGCACTGTTCATTATCAAGGATTCGGAAACCTCCGCAATCTTTGTGATTTTTATCTGTTCGATCTGGCCGATGCTGCTCAACACCGCATTCGGCGTCGCGAATGTGCGCGAGGACTGGATCAATGTAGCGCGCACTCATGAACTTTCACCTTTGCGCACGGCGTTTACCGTCATCCTTCCCGCAGCGGCACCGACCATCCTGACAGGCATGCGGATCTCCATCGGCATTGCCTGGCTCGTTATTGTGGCGGCGGAGATGCTCGTGGGCGGAACCGGCATTGGTTACTACGTGTGGAATGAGTGGAACAACCTGGATTTAACCAGCGTGATTTTCTCGATCCTGATGATCGGTATCGTCGGTATGATTCTGGATTTATTGCTTACCGGCGCGACGAAACTGGTGCAGTACGACGAGTAATTTATGAATAAACATTTTCTACAGGTACAAAATCTTGCCAAGCGTTTCAGCGGAAAAACCGCGAATGATTCACTCACGGTGTTTGAAAACGCCAACTTCTTTATTGAGAAAGGTGAGTTCGTTTGCATCATCGGTCACTCCGGCTGCGGCAAATCCACCATCATGAATTCACTGTCCGGTCTGGATAAACCCAGCGATGGCGTGGTGATTATGGATGGCAAGGAAATCAGCGGGCCAAGCCTGGAGCGCGGCATTGTGTTTCAGAATTATTCACTCTTGCCTTGGTTGAGCGCTTTGGACAATGTGATCTTCGGTGTGCGTGCGCGCTGGCCACAATGGTCAAAAGAAAAAATCAAACAACACAGCCGCGACTATCTGGAGATGGTGGGTTTACAAGGTGTCGAGAATCGCAAACCGGCGCAACTTTCCGGCGGTATGCGGCAACGGGTTTCCATCGCACGCGCTTTTGCAACGCAACCAAAGTTACTGTTGCTCGATGAACCCTTCGGCGCACTGGACGCATTGACGCGTGGTGTTATTCAGGATGAGCTAACCAATATCTGTAATAAAACCCAGCAAACGGTGTTCATGATCACCCACGATATCGACGAAGCCATGTTATTGGCTGATCGAATCTTATTAATGAGTAATGGCCCCGGCGCCGTCATTGCAGAATCGGTCCAGGTCGATTTGCCGCGACCACGTAAACGCGCGGAGATTATTCATCACCCCGGCTATTACCAGATTCGCAACTACCTGGTGGATTTTTTGGTGAACCGTTCCAAGACCATCAAAGCCGAACCCGGTGTACAACATTTTCCCGTCAACGTTAACCCCACAACTGTTAATCCCACACAGGATGTGCAGCAGACTCATAAAGTGTCTGCGCACGCCGTTAATGCCTAGGAGCACCACGCCATGAAAAAACAAGACGTTGTAGAAGCTATTATCCTCGCGAAACAAAAGATGAACCTGACCTGGGAAGGTGTTGCTGACAGTATCGGCATGTCGCCCGTGTGGACGACCTCCGTATGCCTGGGTATGAACAGCGCACCCGCAGAAAAAGCCGAAGCTTTGTGCAAGGTCTTTGATCTGCCGGAAAGCGCCAAAGCTGCGCTGATGCAATGTCCGACCAAAACCTGGGGCGATGCGATTCCGCAAGATCCGCTGATCTATCGCTTGTATGAAATGATCGGTGTGTACGGCCCGACGATCAAAGAAATTATCCACGAGAAATTCGGTGACGGCATCATGAGCGCCATCGACTTCTCCATGGAGATCGGCAAGGAAGAAAACCCGAAAGGTGATCGGGTGATCATCAATTTGAATGGAAAATTCCTGCCGTACAAAGCCTGGTAAGCCAGCAGGCCGAGCATGCGCCCCGGCTCGCCGGGGTTTCGCATGCTCGGATTCAACCATCACCTGTCGTCGCTATGGTTTCCTCACTTCTCATAGACGGCATCAACCACTCAAAATGCTTCCCCTGCCAATGTTTCTCCCATTCCCTTCGCGCTTGTCTCAAATCAACTTCCTGGATTGCAGATAGGATTATTTTGGTGGCTGACGCAACCAAAATGGGGGATGCGATTATGCGAATTTTACTCATACAAGGACACCCGGACGGTGCCGGACATCACCTGTGCCATGCTTTGGAGATGGCCTACAAAAGAGGCGCTACGGGAGCCGGCCATGAGGTCCGGCAAATTAATGTAGGGCAGCTGGATTTCCCGTTTTTGCGCAGCCAGCAGGACTGGGAGTACAGCGCTACACCGGAAGCGCTTTTGCCGGCGCAGCAAGATATCAAATGGGCCAAGCACGTGGTGCTGTTTTTCCCGCTCTGGTTGGGCGATATGCCGGCCCTGTTAAAAGCGTTCCTCGAACAAATTGCACGCCCCGGTTATGCCTTTTATAAAGACGATGGAAATCCCTTCGCCAACAAAGGGCTCACGGGCCGTTCCGCTCGCGTGGTGGTGACCATGGGCATGCCGGCGGTGGTGTACCGGTGGTACTTCCGTGCCCACAGTGTGAAATCACTTGAGCGCAATATCCTCGGGTTTGTCGGTTTTGGTCCGGTGAACGAAACCCTGATCGGTATGGCAGGCAACCTGAAAAAAAGTGACGCCGAAAAATGGCTGAAAAAACTGGAGAAGCTCGGTGCAAATGCGGAATAACCTCCGCTCAAAAAACGTGGGAAATCGCCTGAGGGTAGGTTAAGGTTATGCCAACGCAATAACCGGAGACGCAGATCCCGGATGCCTGGTGCAACCTCGGCATGGTAGAGGTCAATGATGTTCATTGACGGCAGGAACGATAACCATGAATAAAATCAACCTAACCACAGTGCTATGTCTCTTCACGTTTGGCTCTTCCATGGCCATCGCGCAAAACCCGCTGGATTTCGGCAGCAATATCAAAACCGCCGATCCGTCCGCTCACGTGTGGGCCGATGGAAAGATGTACCTGTACACTTCCCATGATCAGGAATGCCAGCAAGATTTCCACATGAAAGACTGGCACACCTTCTCGTCATCTGATTTGGTGAACTGGACCGACCATGGCCCCAGTTTATCGGTGGATGACCTCACCTGGGCCGACGACTTCGCCTGGGCACCGGATGCGGCTTATAAAAATGGCAAATACTATTTGGTCTTCCCCGCCGGTACCGGCTTTAAAGATCGCGTCAATCCGGAAAAAAGCACCAAATGGATGGGCATCGGCATTGCCGTCAGCGATTCCCCCACCGGCCCCTTTAAAGATGCCATCGGCGGACCCTTGTGGAAAAAGCCCTACGCCAATGATCCCAGCCTGTTTATCGATGACGACGGCAAAGCCTATCTCTATTTTCACGGCATGAACCACGATTACTATGTGGCCGAAATGGCTGACGATTTACTCAGCGTGAAAGGTGATTTCATCAAGATGGATATGGGCGGCTACGAGCCCAAGATGGAAGGTCCCTGGGTATTTAAACGTAACGGTATCTACTATTTCACCATGCCCGAAAATAATCGGGTGCTCACGTATTACATGGCAAAGTCGCCCACCGGGCCGTGGACATATAAGGGCGTGATTATGGAAGAAGAAGCCAGCGCAAATAACCATCACTCTATTGTTGAATACAAAGGCCACTGGATTCTGTTCTACCACCGCTGGCTGAAAACCCCGGGTTCTGCCTGTGATAAAAAGCAGCGCCATGTCGCTGCGGAATATATTCATTTTAATGAAGACGGCACGATTCAAAAGGTGGAGCGAACGGATGAGGGGGTAGGTGATTTTCCGAAGAGAGTGAAAACAAGATAGGAAATGACCTTGTCACCAATTGCATTTTTCCAGCAAACCGCTAACATGTCCTTTGTCCAGAAACAGAGGACATAGATTATGCGTCCGAAATGACAGGTGAATGTGCAATGAAAGGTCAGGACATAGTGCTGTTGCTCAAGCTATTGAGCCTGGAAAAATCAGCAGATGCAGGAGCAGATACCCAATACAGTATGCGCCAACTAGAGGCTACGACAGGAATTAGCAAATCGGAATTAAGTGCGGCTCTTAATCGTTGCATTCACGCCGGGCTAGC
Organism: Cellvibrio sp.; assembly: GCA_035490615.1. Taxonomy (GTDB): domain Bacteria; phylum Pseudomonadota; class Gammaproteobacteria; order Pseudomonadales; family Cellvibrionaceae; genus Cellvibrio. The sequence goes on along the minus strand of DATJLH010000060.1, from coordinate 5,303 downwards.
TGCGCGCGATCATCAAACGGGATTACCCAGAGTAAATCGCAAAGCATTGTTGGGCTTTTTGCTTCATGGCATTAGATATGTATTTCCAGTAAAACCCGCCGAATTAGTGCGCGGTATGCCGACTGCTTTTGCTGCGCCCGCGATGGCGGGAAGACTAATGTCTGCGGGTGAGATGATCACCGTTTGGCCGGATGCTACAGGACGGCATAAAGGCCAAGCCATCGTGCCCCTCTTCAAGTCTGTTCCGCTAGCGGCAAAAACCGATGCCAAGCTCTATGAACTACTCGCTTTAGTTGATGCCATTCGTATCGGTAACGCTCGAGAAGTGCATCTTGCAACACAACTGCTTGAAAAGGAATTTACTCTGTGAGTACCTACAATGCGCATCGCGACATGATACTGATGGTTGCGAAGGCGTTAGGCAATGAACTGTTACCGCAAGTCGCCTTTGTGGGTGGGTGTACCACGGGATTACTCATTACCGACGAGATGAGTAAAGAGTCGGTGCGATATACGGATGATGTTGATCTTATTATCCATGTGTTGGGCTACACCGGTTGGCATGCATTCAGTGAACAACTGATTGCCCGGGGCTTTCGTATATCAATGGGTGACGAGGTGAATTGCCGTTTTCAATGAGTGAAAAAATCACTATTAGATTGGTGAAATCAGTTTATTTTCTGGCGACCAAATTCGAAGCGTTTAAAGGTCGCGGGAAGAGTGATTGGCTTGGTAGCCGGGACATTGAGGATATTCTTAACCTGGTTGATGGCCGCGTTGAGCTGTTTGAAGAAATACGCAATGCAGCAGCGGATGTGAAGAGTTATTTGGCATTTGAATTTAGAACGTTACTCGATTCACCAGATATCGCATACGCTGTGCAGTCCTTGGCGGCCGGTGACACCGGCCGTGAGCATCTGGTATTTGATCGTATAAAGCGTATTGCTGAACTCACGACGTAAAAATTGGGATGGTGTGCCACTCAAATAAATCTGGAGCGAAAAACTCAACCGTCATGCCAAGAATACGAAGACGCGAAAACAATACATTAATATCCAGATTGGCCTACTTTGTTCAAGCCGTTCTGATAGCCGCTGTCACCGGCTGCATCGCTCAAACCCAGATCAACCTGGCGGCACTGATTAACCTCGGTGCAGAAATCCCACCCGCGTTGCGCCTGGATGTCACCATTCAGGATCTGCTGGGTTTTGGTCCGGTGTATGTCGCCATGGTGTTTACCGCCTTCGTTCCCGCCTTGCTGTTAGCACATTTTCTTTCCCGACATTGGCCTCGCCTTCGCTATCTGATTTTCATTTCCGCTGGTGCTTTATCACTGTTATTAACCTTCAAATTGGTCGATGCTTTCGCGCCTATGCCGACCCTGATCGCTGCGACGCGAGGTATTGTCGGTACTTTATTGATGATGAGCGGTGGTGCATTGGGTGGTTGGTTTTTTGCGCGAGGATATCGCCGGGGTGACGTATGTTGAGTTTGCTTCGTGCAGTGGTTGCCAGCCTGATTTTTGTGGCCAGTTTAACGGTGCATAGCCAGCAACATTTTCGTATCGACACCCTTGCCGAGGGGTTGGAATTTCCCTGGTCCCTGGCTTTTTTACCGGATGGTCGGTTACTCATCAGCGAGCGACCCGGGCGTTTGCGGTTACTGGATCTGGAGGGCAAGCTGCATGCCGTGAGTGGCGTACCTGAGGTTTTTGCACAAGGTCAATCCGGCTTGTTCGATGTATTACTCGCCCCGGATTTTGCCAGCAGTGGGCAGGTTTATCTCAGCTACACCTGCGGTACGCGCAACGCGAATACCCTGTGTTTGGCGCGCGCGGTATTGCGTAACAACAATTTGCACAACACGCAGCAGATTTTTGCTGCAAAACCGATGCGCAAGGGTGCCGCCCATTACGGCGGGCGTATGGTTTTCTTGCCGGACAACACGTTGATTTTGACCTTGGGTGATGGTTTTGATTATCGCGAAGAAGCCCAGAATCCACGCAATCATCTGGGCAAGATTCTGCGCTTGAATGCCGATGGCAGCGCGCCTGCTGATAATCCTTTCGTTGATCAAACCGATGCCGCACTGGAATTATTCAGCCTGGGTCATCGCAATGTGCAAGGGCTGGTTTACGACCATCAACACCATCGTATTCTCGCGCATGAACACGGCCCCAAAGGTGGCGATGAAATCAATTGGATTCGCGCTGGCCGCAATTACGGCTGGCCCCTGGTCAGCCACGGCATTGATTACACCGGCGCGCGGGTTACACCGTTTACTGACCTGTCGGGTTTCAACGCTCCCTTACTTTACTGGACGCCTTCCATCGCGCCTGCGGATATGACCTTGTATCAAGGAACCTTATTCCCCGAGTGGCAAGGGGATTTGCTGGTCGCCGCGCTCGCTGCCAAAGCGGTTTACCGCGTTCGCCTTACGGACAAAGGCGCTGAACAAGTTGATATTTTATTTGCCGACTTGAACGAACGCATCCGCGTCGTACGTACCGGTCCCGATGGAGCAATTTATTTATTAACAGATAGCCGGGAAGGGCGGTTGCTTAAGGTGACGCCCCGGCCCTGATTGTTTGGCTCGACGTGAAAAAATTCGAGCCTAACCCCTTGTGCCGCATCAGAAATCAACCCGGTTGATAACGGCAGTTCGTTTAACGGTGCCTCTGCCGTCTTTCCAAAACGCTGTCAGCGAAACTCCTCCTTTCCTGATACTTCCTCAACAAACCTGACTAAACTGCTTGCCAACTGTGTATATCTGTATATACTGTGCATATCGTATATATACAGATGGGGTTTGCGTGACCGAAGCATTATTTCTTTCGCAGAATGATAGTCGGCCCATGTATCTGCAGATCATGGAGCAAATAAAGCAAAAGGTTCGTGCGGGCGATTGGCCGGCGGGGCACCCTTTGCCTTCCATTCGGGAATTGAGTGTTGTCACCAAGGTGAGCGTTATTACGGTCAAACGTGCATATACCGAACTGGAACAGGAAGGGGTGATCGTGACCCAGGCCGGGCGCGGATCGTTTGTGGCAGACAGCGCTGATTTAACCACGGAATTAACGAAAGCCGAACTGGAAAAGACCTTGGACAATTTTATTCGCTGCATGAAGCGATTGGGTTTGAGCGATACGGAGATCCTGGCGCAGGTTAAAAAAGCATTGGGCAACGTTCGCTAGCACAACATGTTTAATGGAATTATTGGGATAGGGTTATGCAAAACGCCATTGAATTTAATCAGGTCTGCAAGCGTTATCCGGAGTTTTATCTGGATAATCTCAACTTGAACTTGCCGGTGGGGCAGGTGATGGGATTGGTCGGTGTGAATGGCGCCGGTAAGTCCACGATGCTTCGTTTGGTGCTGGGCTTGATCCAACCGGACGCAGGCAACGTCAGCGTGCTGGGATACCGTCTGCCGGAGCACCAGGTTCTGGCAAAGGAAAATATTGGTTACGCCGCCGAAGATATGCGCTTGTACGGCGCGGAAAATCTGCGTTGGCACATGCGCTTTATCCAATCGATTTTCCCTTCGTGGGACCCACTTTATGCAGAGCATCTATTAAAAAAATTCGATATGAATGCCGAGCAAAAAGCCAGAGGCTATTCACACGGTCAGCGCGTTAAAGCGAGTTTAATTCTATTGCTGGCGCGGCGCCCGCGCCTGGTCATTCTGGATGAGCCTACCACCGGTCTTGATCCGGTCTCGCGTTACGAAGTCCTGTCTGAATTAGCCGAAATCCTACGCGATGAAAACCGCAGCGTATTATTTTCTTCACACAGCACTCAGGATGTAGAGCAGCTGTCGGATTCGATCACCTTTTTACATAAGGGAAAAACCCTGGCCTGTCAGGATAAGGAAACCTATATCGAAGGATGGCGCAGAGTCATGTGCTCGGGCACGCTCAATCGGCCGTTGGATTTACCCGGCGTGGCAGAATTAAAAAGTAACGGTTCGCTTCATGAAATCAAAATCAGAGGTTTTGACGAAGCCATGCTCGCCAGACTCAGCGCGCAGGGGCTGCAGGTATCACAGGTGGAACGGATGACATTGGAGCAAATTTTTATCGCGAGTGTGAGGGAGGTAGCGAAACAATGAACCCGATAATCGACACAGCAAATAACGATCCCGTCAGTATCCGTCCATCAGCGAATCGCTTCACGTTGAACATGCCGGTTATCAAGCAACTGGTTTATAAAGATTGGTACCTGAACCGAAAATTACTCGCGATTTATACCGGCGGCGGCATCTTATCGTTGAGCATCCTCAGTCTGGGCGAATGGCAATTCTTTATGGGTGCCGTGATGTTCATTACCATGCTAGTGGCCTTGGGCAATCACCAGTTGTCCGTCACCATGATCAATGAACGAAAAGAGCAGACCCTGGCGTTTGTGATGAGCTTGCCGGTATCACCCGCGGATTATGCGATGGCGAAATTTTTATCAAATATGGTGCTCTTTTTTGTGCCCTGGTTGTTGTTAGTCATGGTAACAATGGGCGTTATCCTGATGACACCCTTACCGGATGGGCTCCTGGCTTTTACGCTGCTGGTGTGTGTGTTGATTGCAGTCAATCACTGCATCTGCTGGAGCGTCACCATGTTTACGGAAACCGAAGCTGCATTTCTGATGGTGATGATCGGCCTCAATTGTTTGTTAAACCCCGCGTTATATTTTTTAGCCAGTTCACCGGATATTGGCGGCCTTAACCGAGGCGACACATTTGTCTGGACAGAGGCGGCAACCGCCGTGTTATCAGGCGAAATTCTTGCGATTCTCCTGCTGTTATTCGGCACCCTGTACTTCCGATCCCGAAAGAAAGTTTTCTTCTAACAAGCGCTTCACCCTGATTCGTCAGGGATTCCCTAATCGTCTCAAGAGGTGGTCATCATGAACTCCACAGAGTCTTCGCACGTCTATGAAAAGCTACAGACCGAAAGAACCCGTCTGCATTATCTTGATAATCTGCGCGCACTGGCGATGATCGGCGGTGTCTTTTTTCACGCCGCGCTTGCCTACAGCCCGATGTTGCATCACCTTTGGTTGACGGCAGATAGTCAACAATCTGAAGTCGTCGATATAGTGAGTTGGTTTTCACACTTGTTCAGGATGCCGGTATTTTTTGTGATAGCCGGTTTTTTTGTCGCCTACCTGGTGGGCAAACGCGGTATGCGCGGCATGTTGGCCAATCGCGCCAAACGCATTCTGTTGCCGTTTATTATTTTCTTGCCTTTGTGTTTGTGGGCGATTGTTGCATCGCTGATGTCGGCGGTTGCGACGGTGGAAAATAAA
>DATJLH010000059.1:0-43571 GCA_035490615.1 Cellvibrio sp. | reverse complement strand
CCCGCCATAGCTCAAACCGGATAAATAGATTCGCCGTTGATCGGTACGATAATCACTGTTAACCCGATCCAGCATACCCAGCAAATCCTGCTCAACACGGTCCCAGCCATCCGGCAACAAGGCCGGGACTTCACTCATATCGGTAATTTCAGTACCTGCCGTCATAGGACCGCTGATGGGAATAAAATTACCTCGTGGCGGCACGCCCTCCGCAAGCCGTTGCGGAATTTGGGCCCGCGTGCGCTTGGCAATGTAATCCACTTTACCCATGCCGAACATATGCAGCTGTGGAGCAATGATGATAAACGGCAAATCTTTTTTCTGAATCCAGGCTTCGTAGAGCGGACCGTGAATCAGGACATAGTCCAATTCATCCAGCCCATTTCCACGTTCGCCATTACCGTGCAGGAAAAATAAAACCGGCCATTGTTTTTGAGGCTGATCAGCATAACCGCGCGGTAGATAAACGAAATATTCTCGCGGCTTATTATCGGCCTGGCTGGTATAGGGTAAACGTAGCAACTGCTCTGCTGAAGCCGGCTTTACCTGATGAGGTGTAAATGCACATGCGCCAAGGAAGTTGATACTGATTATAAAAATCAGTAGGCGAGTCAGGATATTCATTCGCTATTATTCTCCTGCAATAAAAATGATCAACGAATCAGTTTGCACAAACCAGATTATTTTTTTACTTTGGTATCCAAGTACCCCATAAGAAAGGCAGACAACACAAATGTCATATGGATAATGACGTACCACATTAATTTTGTATTATCGATATTTTGCACTTCCATAAACATCTTGAGCAGATGGATGGAAGAAATCGCCACAATGCTGGCTGCGATCTTGGCTTTCAGCGATGAAGAGTCCATGGTACCAAGCCAACCCAACTTTTCTTCACCTTCATCAACATCCAGCCGCGAGACAAAATTTTCGTAACCGCTCATCATAACCATGATTAACAGACCGCCCACCATGGAAATGTCTACCAGGGATAAAACAATAAGAATCATCTCTGCTTCTTTGAGCACCCAGATATCAAGCAGCAAATGCGACAACTCCTGAAAAAATTTCACCGTCAACGCAATAACGGCAAGACTCAAACCCAGGTAGATCGGAGCAAGAACCCAGCGTGAACGATAAATCAATTTTTCAATTAGACGTTCCATGAACTTCCCCAAAAAAATAAAATCACTCGTGGAATCAAAAGCGGTTAACTCAGGCGTTCGCTAAAACGCTGACCGGGGCGCGATTTTAGCACCCGGCTGTGACTTTGTAGCGATAAGAAAAGAAAAAAGCTGAAGTGAGCGAGAAAATCGCTTTATGGCGGCAGCAAAAAAGACGGCGGACAGCCGTTTAAGCCTTGGCGGCGGTTTTTTCGCACACGGTAGGCCAGGTTGAGGCGGTCTTGAACCAATATTCGCGCTTCAATCCGAGGATACGGTACAGGCCTTCCGGCACGTCGCGTTTGATCATTTCCATACACCGATTAACCCGGGCAAAGCTCACTGCACCCTGGATGTACTGATTCATCAGGCGCGCCACCCGTTCCGCGTCCACCTCGCCCTCAAGGTAACCCGCTGCGTACAGGGACCGCACCAGGGCAAGGTTATACTTCACACCATTTTTGGACATGTTCAACAAACTCTCATTCACCGCCTCTTCCCCGCAGCCGGTTTGCGCGCCAGCGCTGAAGAAAGGACAGCCGGGAATATTGTCCGCATCGTGCCCAAATTTGGTGATAAAGATAAAGTTAATCAGATTTTCCAGTTGCTCAAGGGGCGTATTAACCGGTGAAAGCAACGTATCCAGGTCGCGCTTCACGGCATTCCAGTAATACTCACTCGCCTCGCAAAAGAGGCTCGCCTTGGATTCAAAGTGATGATAGAAGCCGCCCTTGGTTACCCCCGCCTGTTTACAAATCTCGTTCACACCAACCGAGTTGTAATTACTCTGCCAAATCAGTTCCAGCGCGGTTTCCAGCAAACGGGTGCGGGTATCTTGAGTGGACATGTCAGCTTCTCTCTTCAGGGCACAGGTGTGCAAACTTTACACAGTGTAAATACCGACCGGTATGAATGCAAATTTGTTATGATGCCAACCGGCTATTTAATGGGCACAAAGCTACCGTCTTATCGATAACTTGGCAACAACTTGTCAGTATAGACAGCCCTGCGCCCCAAAAAGATCCCTTTCGCGGTGCAAGCGACCCAAAAAGCAGCCATTCAAAAAACTTTATCTTCCCCGTTGACGAACATACCGACCGGTATGTATTATCCTCCCAACATCGCATTGGAAGCCAGATTCCGATGCCTGGCCGTACTTACCGCATCCTATCTTTTACCTTGAACAGGAGCTTCACCATGCGCTCAGCTCTCACCACCTTTGTTCCGCAACATGCTTACAAACTCGTACTGGCCGCGTTACTCGCTGCCGCCGGAGCCTACTATATCGGTAGCGCCAACGCTGAAGACGACGCTGCACCTGCAGCACCCGCTGCTCCAGCCGTCGAAGTGACCACCCTTGAGCCTCAGGAAATCCGGGTCTGGACCCACTTCTCCGGACGCCTCTCCGCTGTGGACAGCGCCGCTATCAAACCGTTGGTAAGTGGCACGATTCACCAGGTTCTGTTTGAAGAGGGTCAAGTGGTCAAGCGCGGTGACCCCTTGTTTGTGATTGATCCCCGCCCCCATCAAGCCACGTTAAAGCGCGCCGAAGCTCAGCTGGCCACTGCTCGTTCCAGGGCCAAGCTGGCGGAAGATGAGCTGAAACGCGCGCAACAATTGGTTGCGTCCAAGCTGGTTTCCCAAAGCGTGTTTGATGCTGCCCTCAGCGATAGCCAGGTCGCACAAGCGGCAGTACTGGAAGCAGAAAGCGCACTCAGCCAGGCAAAACTGAATCTTGAGTATGCGCATATCACTGCGCCTATCAGCGGTCGTGTCGGACGTGCGGAATTGACCGTCGGGAACGTGGTTGAAGCAGGCGCGAATGCGCCTGTCCTTACTGCGATTGTTGCGGATGATCGGCTCTACGCGGAGTTCAACGTAAATGAGCAGACTTATATCCAGACCATGCGCACCAGCCAGGATCCACAGGCTATGCCCGTTGAATTAACCCTGGCGGTAGACGACAGCGTGACTTATCAGGGGCATATCCACGCGTTTGATAACCGCCTGGATACCTCCAGCGGCACCATTCGCGCCCGCGCTATTTTCGAAAACACTGACGGCGCTTTAACCCCGGGAATGTATGCCAATGTGCGCTTGGGTTCCGCCCAGACCAGTGATGCGCTGCTCATTCCTGATCGCGCCATCGGCACCAACCAGGACAAAAAATTTGTTTACGTCATTGATCAAAACAACACCGTAAATTATCGCGAAGTTGTTTTAGGTGATCATTATCAAGCCCACCGCGTGGTCGTCAGCGGTGTCAATGCGGGCGAGCGTATTGCCGTAAACAGTTTGTCACATCTGCGCCCCAGTGCAGTGGTGAATCCGGTTCATGTATCGACGCTGAATCAGGTCGCCGTTCATTAATCCTTATTGACTTTTTCATCGCTGCACGCCAGCAACACAACGAGCAGGAATGCTATGAATATTTCCCGATTTTTTGTTGATCGCCCCATCTTTGCTGGCGTCATCTCCCTGCTGATTTTTATCGCAGGGTTACTCGCCATGTTTCAACTGCCTATCTCCGAATACCCTGAAGTTTCACCGCCATCGGTGGTGGTTAATGCGTCCTATCCCGGCGCAAACCCGAAGGTGATTGCGGAAACCATTGCGCGCCCGCTGGAAGAGCAACTGAGCGGTGTGGAGAACATGATCTATATGTTCTCCCAGGCAACTACCGATGGCCGCATGACCCTGACTGTCACTTTCAAGATCGGTACGGACCCGGACCTTGCGCAGCAAATGGTACAAAACCGCGTGTCGCAAGCCTTACCGCGTTTGCCGGATGTCACGCGGCAAACCGGTGTGACTGTGGTTAAAAGCTCACCCGACCTGACCATGGTTGTGCACTTGATTTCACCGGACAAAAGCTACGATGAATTGTATTTGCGTAACTATGCGGTGATGAATATCAAAGACGAATTGGCCAAGGTGTCTGGCGTGGGCATGGTGCGGCTATTCGGTTCAGGCGATTATGCTATGCGCATCTGGTTGAACCCGGAAAAAATCGCTGAACGCAATCTCACGGCTAATGACGTCACCAACGCTATTCGCGAACAAAACGTGCAAGTAGCCGCCGGTATTATCGGCGGTGCTCCTATCAGCAGCGCCATTGAAGTGCAGCTGCCGGTGAACGCCAAAGGGCGGCTGGAAACGCCGGAAGAGTTCGGCGATATTGTCATCCGTGCCGGCGCTAACGGCGAAATTACTCGCCTGAAAGATGTAGCACGAGTTGAACTCGGTCCGGCTGAATTCGCCTTGAATTCCATGCTGGATAATCAACCGGCAGTGGCTATTCCCATCTTCCAATCGCCCGGTGCGAATGCGATCCAGATTTCCGATGCGGTGCGCGCCACCATGGCGGAACTGAAACAACGTTTCCCTGCCGGTGTAGATTACGAAGTCGTGTACGACCCGACCATCTTCGTAAAAGACTCCATCAAATCAGTTATCAAAACATTGCTTGAAGCATTGGCGTTGGTTGTTATTGTCGTCGTCGTGTTTCTGCAAACCTGGCGCGCGTCCATTATTCCACTGCTTGCCGTTCCGGTATCAATTGTCGGTACCTTTGCATTGATGTGGGCGTTTGGCTTTTCCATTAATACCTTGTCGTTATTCGGCCTGGTGTTAGCCATCGGTATCGTAGTGGATGATGCGATTGTGGTGGTGGAAAACGTTGAGCGGAACATTGAAGAAGGACTATCACCACTGGCCGCCACCTACAAAGCCATGCAGGAAGTGAGTGGGCCGATTATTGCGATTTCCTTGACCCTGGTCGCCGTGTTCGTACCCATTGCGTTTGTCAGTGGTTTGACGGGGCAATTCTACAAACAATTCGCGCTGACGATTGCGATCTCCACCGTTATCTCGGCGATCAACTCGTTAACGCTCAGCCCGGCGTTGGCGGCACTGTTGCTGAAAAGTCACGATGCACCCAAGGACCGTTTGACGCGCATCATGGATAAAGTATTCGGTCGCTTCTTTGGCTGGTTTAACCGCAGCTTTACCCGCAGCTCCGGCAGCTACTCCACCAACATCGGTAAATTGTTGGGCCGCAAGGGTTTGACAGTCGGCGTCTACGTGCTCCTGCTGGGTATTATCGGCGTCGGCTTCAATACGATTCCAAAAGGCTTTGTGCCGCCGCAGGACAAACAATACCTGATCGGTTTTGCCCAGCTACCGGACGGTGCCACACTGGATCGCACCCAGGCGGTTATTCGTGAAATGGGCGAGATCGGTTTGGCGGAAGCTGGCGTGGAAGCGGCGGTGCAATTCCCCGGCTTAAGCATCAACGGTTTTACCAACAGTTCCAGCGCCGGCATTGTGTTTTTAACCCTCGATCCGTTTGATCAACGCCAAGGCGACGAGCTGTCTGCCAGTGCTATTGCACAAAAACTGCAGATGAAATATGCCGGTATTGAAGAAGCGTTTATCGCGATCTTCCCACCACCACCGGTACGCGGCTTGGGCACCACCGGCGGCTTTAAATTACAAATCGAAGATCGTGCCGGTTTGGGTTACGAAAAGCTCGCCGACGTCGTCGCACAGGTACAACAAAAAGCCTGGCAAAGACCGGAGCTGACCGGCGTGTACTCTAACTACAAGATCAACGTGCCACAACTTTATGCGGATGTGGATCGCACGAAAGCCAAACAGTTGGGCCTGAACGTGAAAGACGTGTTTGACACCATGCAGGTTTATCTCGGTTCGCTGTACGTCAATGACTTCAATCAGTTCGGTCGCACTTACCAGGTGATTGCGCAAGCGGACGCAGAATTTCGCAATACCGCCAGCGATGCGCTGAATTTAAAAGTGCGCAATGTCAACGGCGATATGGTGCCCCTGGGTTCTGTATTGCGCATGGAAGAAAGTTACGGCCCGGAAAGTGCCACGCATTACAACGGATATCTCGCTGCTGACTTAAATGGTAACGCAGCACCGGGTTACTCCAGCGGCCAGGCACAGGATGCGATCAGCGAAATCCTTGCAGAAACCTTACCGCCAGGCATGGTGTTTGAGTGGACGGACCTGACCTACCAACAAGTGCTGGCGGGCAACACGGCTGTGATTATTTTCCCACTGTGTTTGTTACTGGTGTTCCTGGTATTGGCTGCCCAGTATGAAAGCCTGGCCTTGCCCCTGGTGGTGATTTCGATCGTGCCTTTATCCATCCTCGCGGCGTTATTCGGCGTGTGGGTAACCAACGGTGACAACAATATCTTTACGCAGATCAGCTTGTTTGTCTTGGCCGGCCTGGCCAGTAAAAACGCCATCCTGATTGTGGAATTTGCGCGGGAACTGGAACAACGCGGTATGGAAACCTATCAGGCCGCCATCACCGCCAGCCGGATGCGTTTGCGCCCGATCCTGATGACATCGTTTGCTTTCATCATGGGGGTATTGCCCATGGTGTTCTCCAGCGGCGCCGGCGCAGAGATGCGTAATGTCATGGGTATTGCCGTGTTCTCGGGCATGCTGGGTGTGACCTTCTTTGGCCTGTTCTTTACGCCCATCTTTTATGTTTTGCTGCGCCGCCTGGAGGGCAACCGCAGTTACCTGATTGAAGGCAAGGAGCTCACTGATGCGCACTTACCTGCCGCACCCAAAACGGAGATTCACGCATGATTCTTTCAAAAAAACTACTCAGCGCAGGGCTTCTCGCCCTGCCACTGTTGATCAGCGCTTGCAGCAGTTATAAAAGTGTTGAAGAGGCGTCAACAGCTGCACGCCTGCCGGAAACGGCCGATGCATTTTCCCTGGAAGGCCGGTTTAACAGCGAGAAGCCAGTAGCCGATTGGTGGGCTCAATTGCAGGATGCTGAACTCAATCAATTAATTCAAAACGCACTGCTGCACAATCACAATATCCAGATTGCGCAAGCATCGCTGGATGAGTCGCGCGCGCTGTTGCGCAACAGCCGTTATGACTGGTTTCCCACCGTGGAGGCTGAGGTCAACAGCACGCGACAAAAATTGAGTACTGAACGTGTGCCCATTGATGGCCAACGCATCAATGAAACCTATCAGGCCGGTTTCGATGCAAGTTGGGAATTGGATTTGTTTGGGCGCATCAATAATCAGGTCAAATTGAGCCGCGCACAATTACGTGCACGGCAGGCTGATCTGCACGCTGCACAAGTTAGTGTGGCCGCCGAGGTGGCGAGTGCTTATATTACATTGCGCGGTAGCCAATATTTATTAGCCGTCGCTGAAGGTAATGCGCGCAACCAAGCGGAGACGTTTCAATTAACGCAAAGCTTTGCTGATGTCGGCCGTGCGGATCAATTGGATATTTCCCGGGCACAAGCACAACTGGAGTTGACGCGTTCAAGCATTCCGGGTTTTCAGGCACAGATCAATGTTGCGCTTAACCGTCTCGGCGTATTAACCAATCAGCCTACTGCGGCCTTGAAGGCACAACTCGCGCAGCCGCAATCCCTGCCCTCCTTACCGGTTGCTATAGCCGTAGGTAATCCAGTGGAGTTGCTAAAGCGGCGCCCGGATATTCAACGCGCTGAACAGGCCTTGAGCGGTGCGGTAGCGGAATATAATGTGCGTGTAGCCGATTTGTATCCGCGTATCACGCTCAACGGCAACATTGGTTACCTCTCGAGCGATTGGTCGCGCCTCGGCGAAGAACCGACGGAAACCTTCACCTTTGCGCCGTCGATTCGTTGGGCCGCTTTTAATCTGGGGCGCGTCCAGTCACAGATCGATGCAGCCGATGCACGCACCCAGGCACGCCTGGCCGAATTTGAACAAAGTGTCTTGCGCGCGCTGGAAGAAACGGACAATGCCTTACAAAACTTCAGTCGTGAGGAAGATCGGCGTTTACGCTTACAGGAAGCCGCACAGGCCAGCACCCGCGCGGCGCGTTTTGCCCGGCAGCGCTTTGAAATCGGCAGCAGCGATTTTCTCAGCGTGTTAGATGCCGAGCGTTCCCAACTGGATATCAACGCGCAGCTGGCCCAAAGCGAAACCCAGCTGTTACTCAATCTGATTGCAGTATACAAAGCCCTGGGCGGCGGTTGGCAAGTGGCAGAACCCACCGTACGGATCTCTTCGGTGTATTAGCTCTCCCACCGAACGCTGCACGCTTTTGATTTATTCCTGACTTCACGCCCTCTTGTAGTCGCTACAGTTATAGCAGCCCCAGACTGTAGCGGCTCTTTTTATATTACCGCCGCTCATCGCCCCGCCTTTTCTGTCACACATTTAAAAAATGACAATTGTCATCCGACTTTAATGACGACTGACATTGCCCCTTGTCTGTTGCTCGGCCACAATAGCCTTCATCAGGTTAGCAACACCAGATACAAATCCCTTTTCACAATAAAGGCCAGGGCAATGGAAACCCGTACTCCCTCAACATTTGATAAAAAACTGTGTGATAGCGCTGAATTCCATCGCTACGGATGGGTTTGGTGGGTCTTTAGTCTTTACTATTTTATTCCTGTCTTTTATACGCCGTTCGATTGGTTCAAACACTCGGTCATGATTGGCGCTTATGTTCTTTTTATTGTTTTATGCATTACTATCACCAACACGCGGCCACAACGGGTCTGGCTGCCTATCGCGTCATTGTTACTACTTGCTGTGCTGGTTACCCGGGTAACTCCCGGCTCCAGCACGTTTTTGACTTATGCCTGCTTCTTCATAGGTTTGTATTTTCCGACCCGGCAATTGATCCTGTGGTTTGCCGCAACAGGCCTTATTATTCTGGGCTTACAACTCTATTATCAGTACCCCGTTCCCTACTTCGTTTTTCCGGCATTGACCGGCGCGGTTGCGGTAGGCTGCGTCGGTGTTATTGAACAATTTCGCCAGCGCACAAGACTTAAAGAACAACAAAGCCATCTGGAAATTCGCCAGCTGGCGATGATCGCTGAACGGGAACGCATCGCGCGGGATTTACACGATTTATTAGGGCACACGCTGTCCAGTATCGCACTCAAAGCCGAGCTGGCCGAAAAACTCCTCAAGCAGGAGAAATACACCGAAGGTGAACAGCACCTGACAGAACTGAATAAAATTGCCCGGGACACGTTAAGCCTGGTGCGGCAAACCGTATCCGGTTATAAACACCGCGGCCTTGCTGGTGAGGTCGTACAATTATGCGAACAGCTACGGGAAAATCATTTTGTGGTGGAATTGGAAGGTGAGCTGCCGCAATTGAGCGCCCGTGCCGAAACGGCCTTGATTCTGGCGTTAAAAGAACTCACCACAAATGTGCTGCGCCACAGTCAGGGCAGCCAATGCACGTTACATTTTGCTCACACGGAAGACCGTTTTGTGGTGACGCTTTGCGACAACGGGAAAGTGGATTCATTGGCGGAAGGCAACGGGCTGCGTGGTATTCGTGAACGATTGCATGCCTTGGCCGGCAGCCTGACCATTGACTTACAGGAGCGCAGTTGCTTCACCATTACCTTGCCCTCAGAAAATCTTTCGTTTGCAGGTCAAACCGCATGAATATTTTACTTGCCGAAGACCAGGCTATGGTGCGCGGCGCGCTCGCCGCTCTCCTGGGGATGGAACCGGGTTTTCATATCACTGAAGCCGAAAATGGCGATCAGGCTTTGCAACACTTGCGTCAGCAAACGTTTGATGTGTTACTCAGCGATATCGAAATGCCGGGGCGCTCCGGGCTTGAGTTGGCGCAGTGGTTACAGCAGCAACATACCAAAACCAAAATTATTATCATCACCACCTTCGGTCGGGCCGGTTACATTCGTCGCGCAATTGATATGGGTGTGTCAGGTTTCCTGTTAAAAGACGCACCCTCCGCTGAGCTCATCCAGGCAATATATCGCGTGATGGAAGGCAAGCGTGTCATCGATGGTGAGCTGGCAATGATGGCACTGGGGGAAGTCGACCCACTCAATGATAAAGAACGACGTGCATTGCGCCTGGCAGCGGAAGGAAAAAGCACGGCGGAGATTGCCACTACGCTGTGCTTGTCGGAAGGTACAGTGAGAAATTATTTATCGGAAGCCATTGCAAAACTTAATGCTGCCAATCGGGTAGATGCCGCGCGGATTGCGCGGCAGAAAGGTTGGCTGTAAAGGAAATCTGTATTGGTGTTGTGTGTCGGATTACGCTGCGCTAATCCGACCTACAGAGGCTTCTTTGTTGGCTCTCGTTCATCAATGCGATTAAAGGTTTCAAGCGTTCGATTGCTGCGTCCAGCTCGGCAGGAGAAATGTCTGCCTTACCTTTATTGATAGCATCGAGCAAGCTATCGACAGAAACAACGACCGGCGTGTCCTCGTCGTTACCAGCCTCCAGTTTCAAAATCTGGACTTCGCCAGTACCCACCGCCCTGGCATTCAGCAAAGCTTGCTCCGCCGAATGCAGGAGCCCCTTTGCGGTGATCGTCGCGCCCTTGCGAGCCGTTGCAATACCGGCCGACATGGAGATGGGGAATGGTTCCCCCGCTACCGTCATCCTGAATGCACTGATGCGCTCACACAGGCGTTTAGCCAGCACAATAACCCCTTCTGCTTTGGCCATCGGCAGCACAATCAAAAACTTTTCCACCCCGTAACGGCCGACGCTATCTTCTTTACGAATAGCACTCTGCAAAATAGTAGAGGTTTGTTTGATGATACGGTTGGCCGCTTGTTCGCCAATCTTTTTGTAGATGGTCTTGAAATCATCCAGCTCAAATAAAATCACCGCCATATTCTCTGCATGGCGATTGACAAAGGATACGTCTTTCTCCAGTTGTTTATTCAAACCATGGCGGTTTAATGTACCGGTCAGCAGATCAATATCTGCACTCTTTTGTAAACTTTCCTTATCGCGCTGGTAACTGGCATGGGCTTCTGCGCGGGCCAGAATTTCGGTGGACTTGAAGGGCTTGGTTATGAAATCCGTTGCCCCTAACTCGAAGACCTTCCGGCGCACCCCCTCCTCTTCCGCCGCCCCGGTAATGACAATCACCGGTTGATTGCGAATGCCTTCATCCTCCGCCTGGCGAATGCGCTGGATCAAACCATAGCCGTCGAGTCTGGGCATACCCAGGTCCGTGAAAACGACCTGAATACTGGTGTCCTGGCAAATCTTTTCCCAGGCCTCCTCCCCATCTTCAGCAAGGACAACATCAAACTGGGTAGCGAGAATCTTGCTGGCCGTTACCCGGACTATCTTGGAATCATCGGCAATCAGTATCCTTGCCTTTTTATCGTCCACCGGGGTACCCGCATCGGTGTCTTGGGTCATGGAATCAACCTGTTATATCGTGAATCGTGACCTAACTATAGCCGATAAGCCGGAGGATGGCATATTTCACTGGCGCCCCCGACAGGGAACCTGTAGCCATAGTAGACCCCTAAGGTGCCGTCCACTTTACTATGCTGTATCCAGCCGTAGAATACGCACATGACCGAACCATTAGCACCACATTATTATCTGCATAACTTCCGCTTTGTAATGAACTGGGTCGCCGATCAACACGGCGATTTGTTGAATGCTGAGGAGTCTGCGTTTATCCATCATTTTCACCAGCTGGAGCAGGACAGCCAATGTTTGTTGGTACGCATGCTCAGCCGTAAAGGTACCTGGTTTCGAGCCGATAAATTGCGCTACGCTGAGATCAACAATCCCGCCCAAGCCGCTGAACAATTAATTCAATATGGACTGGTAACGCCGGACGCGCCCTTGTCAATTGCCGAACTGGCCAATCTTGTCACCAAGCCGGAACTCCTATCACTGTTTGCAGAACCATTGCAACCACACAAACATCAACGTAAAGACCTGCTGGTGGAATTATTAATCGAACGTTATCCGGAAACTGCACCCTGGTCAGCGTGGACAAATAACACACTGGACCGTCTTTACCAGCTTGAAGTACAGCACATCAGTGACACCTTGCGCCTGTTGTTTTTTGGCAATCCCTATCAGGACCTGACCGAATTTGTCTTACAGGATTTAGGACTCTTTCGCTACGAACAATATACGGTTGACAAGCAGCATCGCCTCTTCAGGGATCGACTCGAACTCTTTCAGTACCAACAACTGATACTGCTACGGGAGCAATTCGATCTTGTGGATAGCCTCGCCGCATTGCATCAACTCTTACCCACATTGCCGGAAAAATTCGACAACCCGGCGATGGAGCGCCGCCGCGCCAAATTGATAAACCAGGTGGCTTACGAACTTGAGCGTCATGGCGAATGGCAAGCAGCTTTAAATTTGTATCAACAAGTGACGCTACCGCCCGCCCGTGAACGGCAAATTCGCCTGCAGGAAAAACTCGGACAGTTTGACGAAGCCTGGCATCTACTCAATCAGGTTTTCAGTTCACCTGCCAATGAACATGAATTGCAATTAGCACACCGTATGGCGCCGCGACTGGCAAAAAAAATCGCCGCCACTTTTGTTAAACCCATTGCGCAACCGATTAATGAACAGCGATTGATCTTGCCACAACTAATCGACGAATCAGGCAATCCCTTCACCGTGGAGATCATCGCGCAAGTCCATTTTGACCAACCTGAGGCGCCCTGTTTCTACGCAGAGAATATATTGCTGAATGGCCTGTTCGGTTTGTGGTTGTGGCCGGAGATGTTTCGCAGCCGTGAAGGTGCCTTTGCGCATCCATTTCAAGGCGCCCCCCTGGACATGTATCAGGAAGATTTTCTGGCCAACCGCCCCGGTATTAATCAATTGTGGCAACTACTGGATCAGAACCGCCACAGTGAACATATCAAAGATATATGGCGACAAAAATTCGGCATCACCAATCATTTTGTTCAATGGCAATTTCTCGATGAAACCCTGGTGGATCTTGCATTGCGCTGTATTCCTGCGGCTCATTTAAAAGCTATCTTTCAGCGGTTGCTATTTGACATCAAGGCTAACCGAAGCGGCTTACCGGATCTGATTCAATTTTTTCCGGACCAGCAAAGTTACCGGTTGATTGAAATCAAGGGTCCCGGTGATCGACTGCAGGATAATCAATTGCGCTGGCTGGATTTTTTTGCCCGACAGGGAATACCGGCAGAGGTGTGCTATGTCAATTGGCAATGAGGTTTATCTCTCGCCGCGCCTGAGGCCAGTTTCTGTGAGGGCATTGGCTGAGTTTGCCGCGAAATGCGGTAGCCTCGACCGACGTTTTACGCCGAGCCCCAGTGCGCAGGAAGGTATTGCCGGGCATCAGGAAGTGGCATTGCGCAGGCCGAGCCACTATCAAAAGGAGCTCAGCCTGACAATCCAGCATGAGGGGTTGCTGATTCGCGGTCGCGCGGATGGCTACGATAGCCACACTAACTGCCTGGAAGAAGTCAAAACATTTTACGGTGAGTTTGAAAAACTACCGGACAATCATCGCCAATTACACTGGGCACAAGCCAAACTCTATGGCTGGATGTTCTGCACTGAACATCAGCAGGCGAAGATTACGCTCGCACTGGTGTATTTCGAATTGGACGAGCAACAGGAACATCGCCTGGATGCGCATTTTACCCGGCAGGAATTGGAGGAATACGGCAAACGTCTGGCCGATATTTACTGGCAGTGGCAACAACAGATCAACGCCCGCCAACAACAGCTTGCGCAATGGATTGATCAGCTGGCGTTTCCTTATGGCAAGTTTCGCGGCGCACAGCGAGAAATGGCCGAATCGGTTTACAAAGCTGCCGCCACCGGTCGAGTGTTGTTGGCGGAAGCGCCCACCGGCACCGGAAAAACCCTGGCCAGCCTGTTCCCGGCGATCAAAGCCTTCAACAAAACGCCGGTCGATAAAATTTTTTATCTGACGGCAAAGACGACCGGCAAACAACTGGCATTGGAAAACCTGCAGCTGATCGCGACGGATAATGCCGCTACGCCGCTACGCATACTGGAACTGACGGCCCAGGAAAAAATCTGCCTGGAGCCGGATAAACGCTGCGCCGGCGACAGCTGTCCTTTTGCCCGTGACTTTTACGATAAATTAACTCACGCTCGCCAGGCTGCCTATGCGTTACCGCTACTGACCAAACAGTCCCTGACACAGCTGGCCCACACCCATCAGATTTGCCCTTATTATCTCGGCATGGAGATGAGCCGCTGGGTCGATATTGTGGTGGCCGATTTTAATTATTTTTTTGACACCAGCGCCCTGCTCCAGGGATTAACGCGAGAGTTTGATTGGCACCCCTATCTGCTCATTGATGAGTGTCACAACCTGATCGAACGCGCCCGCCAAATGTATAGCGCCTCCCTCAATCGAAGCGATCTGCTGGCGGCCAAACGTCTTGCGCCCAAACCCCTTCAGAAATCCCTGGACCGGATCAATCGGCTTTGGCGCGAAGCGTTGAAACCCTTGGTATTTAATGATAACCAACTCACCCTGCTTGATGGTTCGCCGGAAAAGCTCAATCTGGCGCTGACCAGTTTTACCAACGACTATATAAAATTTTTGCAACAGCACCCCGAGCATCCGGTGCAACACACACCGGTGCAGGAATTCTTTTTTAATGCGATCAATTATCTGGAAAAACTGGAGCTGGTTGATGAGGACTATTGCATTGATATGCAGCGCCCCCAACCGAAGCACGAGATCCTGACACTGCGCAACCTGATTCCGGCGCGCTTACTGGCAAGCAAACTGGCGAATGCGCATTGTGCTTGCTATTTTTCAGCCACCTTGCGCCCCGCTTATTTTTATCGACAGCTGCTGGGCTTGCCGGAAAACACGGTTTACCTGAACGTCCCCTCCCCCTTTGACGCTAAACAATTGCACGTCAAAATTGCGCAGCATATTTCAACGCGCTACCGCGATCGTTCTGCTGCCATTGAACCCATCTGCGCGATCATTGCGCAGCAGTTGGTCGAAGCTAAAGGTAATTATCTGGCGTTTTTTTCCAGTTATGAATTTTTGCAACAAGTCGAACAGACGTTGCGGCTACGTTTGTCCACGCAGGAGGTTACCCTTATCACACAATCCCGGCGAATGAGTGAACAAGATCGAGAGGCGTTTATTGATCGGTTTACGCAGGAACAAAATCTCCTGGGATTGGCTGTGCTGGGTGGTGCATTCAGTGAAGGAATAGACTTACCGGGCGACGCATTAAAAGGGGTTTTTATCGCGACCCTGGGGCTACCGCAAATTAATCCGGTCACTGAACATTTGCGCCAGCGGTTGCAACAGGTTTTCCAGCAGGGTTATCAATTTGCTTATTTATATCCCGGCATTCAAAAAGTCATCCAGGCTGCCGGCCGCGTTATCCGCACGCAAGATGACACGGGTTATTTGTGGCTGCTGGACGACCGCTTTGCTCAGCAAGACGTTCGGCAACTCTTGCCGGACTGGTGGGACGTGTTTTAAAGCGGCTGCTAGAAGGGTGCTGCACTATACCCCTTCACCGCGACACCCGTGCGTGGGTGCATAAAAACCAATTCCGTCGCGTGCAATAACAAACGCGCTGCTTTTTGTTGTACAACCGCATCCGCATAAAATTCACAGCCCAGTATGGGATGCCCCATGGCTTGTAAATGCAGGCGCAATTGGTGTGATCGGCCGGTTATAGGATGCAACCACACCCGCGTCGTACCCGCCGCCGGGTCACGTGTCATGACCTGATACTCGGTCACCGACGATTTTCCCTGCTGCTGGCAAATTTTATAGCGCGGACGATTATCCGGATCTGCCGCAATAGGTAAATCAATTTTTCCGGCATCCTCTTTCATCAAACCATCTACCACAGCCGTGTAATGTTTAATCACGCTACGGGCCTGGAATTGCTTGCTGATGTGAGACAAGGCCAGTTTGTTTAACGGGATTACCATGATGCCGGAGGTATCAAAATCGAGTCGATGGACGATACTGGCGGTCGGAAACTCCTGCTGCAAACGCACAAGTACCGAGTCGCGATTCAACGGATGGCGCCCCGGTACACTCAATAAACGGTGCGGCTTATTGATCAACAGGAAATCCTCGTCTTCATGCAACACGCTAATTTGCTCGTGACAAGGAGGAAGAATCGCCAAAGCATCCAGATCATCAGACATCACAGGACTCGCACCAAAGTGGGCCGGGCATGATAATATCTGACCGGCCATTTTTACAGTAATGTCCACGCAACTACGCTACTTTTTATAACAGATAGCTATCTATATGTATCTATCACAGATATAGCAGGCAAGATGATGACAGATGAACAAAAGCCCGTCAGGAAACCCACGTTTTGGCAGATCGTCTCCAGCACCCTGGCCGCGGCTATCGGTGTGCAGAGCAATAAGAATCGTGAGCGGGATTTTACCGGGGGGAATATCTATACCTACATTGCTGCCGGTATTATTTTTACCGTGGTGTTTGTGGTGGTGATGGTGCTCATTGTAAAAGCGGTGCTGGCCAATGCATGACAACAAATAACAAGCCAGCCTGCTAATTACATGTGCCGCCAGGCCTGCGCTGTCTCCACACCGCCCGCGCGCAGTAACTTTTGTACATTCCCTTTAAAGGCACGCATCTCGGTCGGATGTAACTCCCGCAAGAAGGCTTCCTGGTGGCGCACTGCGGCATCGTTCAGCTCGGCAATCAGGTTTTGGCCCGTCTCCGTAATATGGATCTTGATAGAGCGCCGGTCCAGGCCGTCGTGTACCCGCGCAATCAACGATTTTACTTCCAACCGATCCAGCAACCGCGTGACGGCGGAGCGATCCACGCCGATATTGTCGGCAATTTGCGCCGGGGTTTTGGCCAATTGATGGTGCAGCACGTTGAGAATCATCCACTGCGGCCAGGTGACATCCTGCTCCTGTAACTGCTGGTTAAATTGCTCTTTCATCACACTCGATAAGCGTGTAATCCAGAAAACAAAGCTGTTATGCAGGTGGAAATCAGTTTGGGACGATTTAGTATTGTTCATATTACGTAGCCCGGCTCCAGCCCAAAAAACAAACCCCGAGGAAATACTCGGGGTTTGGGGATCTGAATGATGACAAATTCTTTACTTATTGCCCGCTTACCCAGAACACGCAAGCGGCAACAAAAATAGCAATCAATGCAACTGCAGCAATGGCATCGGCAACGCTATCACTATGCTCTTCTAACTCAATGGGTTCGTTCATTATTTTTATTCTCCTGATATATCATTGTGAATTTTTATGGTTTACGCACAAATTGTACGCACTGAATGACCGGAACAGCGTTAATCCGACCTTGACCGCGATTCTTAACATAAATCCTTTGATATTGGCAACCCAAATAATGGAGTTATAACGAAATCGCATGTATATAGCGTTAAATATTCGTTCAAAGGTCTACTAAAGCTTGTTATGTTGCCTGCCCACGCGAGTCCAACCATGAGCCCGGCGATGCCTGCATACCTCGCTGTCAAAAGTGTTTTAGTGTATGCTGCGCGCCTGTTTTTAGCCGCGTTCCGAGGTTGCAGACTCGTGCGTGAGCTACCTATCCTCTGTTGCACGGTGTATTAGCCCCTATGTACATTTACGACGAGTACGACCATACCATCCTGCGCCAGCGTGTTGCTCAATTCCGCGACCAGACGGAGCGCTTCCTGGCTGGCGAGATCAAACCGGAAGAGTTTTTACCGCTGCGCCTGCAAAATGGTCTTTACATCCAGCGCCTGGCGCCCATGCTGCGGATCAACGTGCCCTATGGGATGTTGAATTCCACTCAATTACGCCGCCTGGCCCATATTGCCCGCCATTACGACAAGGGCTATTGCCATGTCAGCACCCGCCAGAATATCCAATTTAACTGGCCCGACCTGACCGAAGTCCCGGATATTCTCCAGGAGTTGGCCGAGGTACAAATGCACGGTACCCAGTCGAGCGGTAACTGTATTCGCAACACCACATCAGACCAGTTTGCCGGTGTTGCTGAAGATGAGATTGTCGATCCGCGCCCCTACTGCGAAATCATTCGCCAATGGTCCACTTTCCACCCGGAATTTGCTTTCTTGCCACGCAAATTCAAGATCGCCGTGACCGGATCACAGCAGGATCGCGCGGCGGTACAGGTTCACGATATCGGTCTGCAGATCGTACTCAACGACGCAGGCGAAGTCGGCTTTAAAGTCTATGTGGGTGGCGGCCTGGGTCGCACGCCGGTGATCGGCAGTGTGATTCGTGAATACTTGCCGCAAGAACATCTGCTGACTTACCTGGAAGCCATACTGCGGGTCTACAACCTGTTCGGTCGACGCGACAACAAATTCAAGGCCCGGATCAAGATCCTGGTGCGCGCCCTGACGCCGGAAGTCTTTACCGAAAAAGTGGAAGCCGAATGGGCTCACCTGAAAGACAGCAACAACACACTTACCCAGGCAGAGATTGATCGGGCCAAGAGCTTCTTCACCGAACCGCCCTATGAATCAATCGATGCCGCCGCGGCCCAGGCCGAAGTAGATGCACTCGCCGCCGAGCATCTGGCGTTCAGCAAATGGTTACAACGTAACGTACGCGGTCATCGCGTGCCCGGTTATGCGGCGGTCACCCTTTCCCTGAAGCCTACCGGTGTTGCACCGGGCGATGTCACCGACAGCCAGTTGGAGATCATTGCCAACCTCGCCGATGAATTCAGCTTCAGCGAAGCCCGCACCACCCACGAGCAAAACATTGTCCTGGCCGATGTTAAAAAGACCGAGCTGTTTGCCCTGTGGCAAAAAGCCAAGGCCGCCGGTTTTGCGACGCCGAATATCGGCACCATCACCGACATCATCTGCTGCCCAGGTGGCGATTTCTGCTCATTGGCCAATGCCAAGTCCATTCCGATTGCCGAATCCATCCAGCGTCAGTTTGCCGATATGGATTACGTCTACGATCTGGGCGATATCGATTTGAATATTTCCGGTTGCATGAACGCCTGTGGCCACCACCATGTGGGCCATATCGGCATTCTCGGCGTGGATAAAAAAGGCGAAGAGTTTTATCAGGTTCAGCTGGGCGGTAGTGCCAGCAATGATGCATCGCTGGGCGATGTTCTCGGTCCGTCATTCAGCGCCGACGACATGCCGTCAGTCATCCAGAAGCTGGTTGATGTATTCGTCGAAAACCGGACCGAAGAAGAACTGTTTATCGACACCTATCGCCGCATCGGTGCAACTCCCTTTAAGGAGCGTGTTTATGCCAAAGCTAGTTAAAGACGGCGCGATTGTCGAGGATACCTGGACACTCCTGCCCAAACCCGAAGGCGAAGCCACAGACGCTGCGGTTCCCACCGGTCACGTGATCGTGCCCCTGTCCGTGTGGCTTGCGCAAAAAGCGCAACTGCAAAGCCGCACAGACATCGGCGTATGGCTCGATAGCGACGAGACAGCCGATTTACTCGGCGAAGACGCACAATCGCTGCCTTTGGTCGCGGTAAATTTCCCAACCTTTATGGATGGTCGCGCGTTTTCTACTGCGCGTTTGCTGCGCGAGCGCTTTGGTTTTACCGGGGAATTGCGCGCGGTGGGTCATTTTATTCGCGATCAACTTTGCTATCTACGTCGCTGTGGCGTTAATGCATTTGCATTCAGCAACCCGGAAACGGATTTGCAAGCTGCGTTGAAGTCACTCAATGATTTCACTGAATATTATCAAGCGTCTGTAGACCAACCTTTGCCTTTGTTTCGTCGCAGGGCTTGATTTAAAGAAAAAGGTTGAAGCTTGCACAATGCAAGTTTGGCGTTAGGCCTTTTGTTTCGAAACCTTCAAGTCAGGGACGACTTGAAGGAGCTACAGGGATGTATTCATGCGTTTTCGAAACAAAAGGCCTAATGACAAACGTACTACGAAGTTCCTCTACAACAAGAAATCCCTCTACAACAAACTAAAAATCAGCTAACTTAATTCCCAGCAAAATTTTTATTTATCAACGTCAAAAAACGTCTTTATACTCTCCGCTTCCCACATCGTATCCTGATAGCCCAGCTCCATCAGCTCCGTAATAAATTCTTTTACAAACAATAAATAACTTGCCGCCGTTGCGCCGCCGCCCTTTGCCGTGGCACCGATGGTGCGCAGAAAGAAACGCAAGCTGTTCGGCAGATAGCGGACGCTGCGACCGGCAATCGCATCCAGCGGGCGCGAGGGGGAAATGACTTTGTTTTTTACAATCCGCAATTCCATTCCGCTCGCCTGGCGCTCACTTTCGGGAATCAGGCTCAGCAATTGATTCAAACGCTCCAGATGCTCCAGGTCACCTTCCATCGCATCGATAAATGCACTGTTAAATAAGTGCCCGACGATTTGTGCCATCGACGGTGAGTGCCGGACCGGTTTGCGTTTACCCCAGTGGACTGATTTGCGGTTGCCGCTCACGCCGATAACGAACAGCGATTCTGCGCCGAGATGCAACGCCGGGCTGATCGGAGCCAATTGGCGTAAGGCGCCGTCACCGAAGTATTCACGATTGATCCGCACAGCAGGAAAAATGGTGGGGATAGCGGATGAGGCCAGTAAATGCTCCAGGCGCAATCGGGTGGGCATGCCGGCGCGACGATAGCGATTCCAGCCGACCAGGTCAGGATGTCCCTGAAAAAAACTCACGGTTTGCCCGGAAGAATATCCCATGGCGGAAATGCTGACGGCAAACAACTTGCCCTTTTCGATCTCATGATCCAGATTTTCCAGCCTGATCTTGCTGCCAAGTAATTGCCAGAGTGGTGAGTTATCCAGCAGCGATAACGGGCGTTGGCGACCGACACCTTCGTTAAACAACGACAACGCAATCAGTCCGATGCCCTTGAAGATGTCGCTCCAGCCATGCAGATAAATTTGATCCAGCGTAAGGTCGCGCCACATACCCGCCAGGCCGGCGACAGATTCTTTAAACGTGCCCGGATGACTCGCCAGGGCTACCGCATTGATCGCCCCGGCAGAGGTGCCGCAAATTATGGGAAAAGGGTAAGGTGCATCATCAGGCAGGATATCCGCCAAGGCTTGTAACACACCCACTTGATATGCAGCGCGAGCGCCACCACCGGAAAGAATCAATGCTCGTTTCATCACTGCAACCAATCACGCACCCGGGGTTATTCCGGATTATTCACAAAGGACTTGTCATGCAGTTTGACAAGCAGGGTCATTCCGTCTGCGCCAACAATATCAACGATACTGCCTTGCGGCAGGTCATCATTACAGGTAACCGTCCAGAGCGCATCCTCGATCTGCACCTTACCTGTACCGTTTTGAATCGGCGTCAGCAACGAAACACTCCGGCCAATCAACCGGGCTGTGCGCGAGTTTAACAAAGGCTGGTCGGTCTTGTTGTTGAAGCGGCGGAATTTTTTCCAATATCCCAGGGTGATGGCGATCGACAACACCGCAAACAAGATGAATTGCCAGTACCATACCAGGCCGGGAAATACCGCCAGCACGGCAGCGACAATCAGCGCAGACACGCCGATTCCCAACAGGAAACCACCAGCGCCAAGCACTTCGAGGATTAAAATCAGCATGCCCAATGAAAGCCAATGCCAGGGTTCAAGTGATGCAAGAAATTCCATAGCTATGCCTGCCGATATTATTGTTTTTGTTTGGCTGAATTAATGAGTTCGCTGATGCCGCCGATGGAACCGATGATACTCGATGCTTCCAGCGGCATCAGGATAACCTTGCCATTCTCGGATGCAGCCAGTTGCCCCAGGGCGTCCACATATTTTTGTGCAACAAAATAATTGATCGCCTGCGAATTTCCTTTGGCAATAGCTTCGCTCACCATTTCGGTTGCCCTGGCTTCGGCTTCCGCTTCCCGCTCACGCGCTTCTGCTTCAAGGAACGCTGACTCACGCAAGCCTTCCGCCTTAAGAATCTGGGCGCGCTTCTCGCCTTCGGCTACTTTAATGGCCGCCTCGCGTTCGCCTTCGGCACGCAAGATTTGCGCGCGCTTTTCACGCTCGGCTTTCATCTGGTTGGCCATCGCATCGACCAGATCGCGCGGTGGTGTGATGTCTTTAATTTCGATGCGCGTCACTTTAATGCCCCAGGGACTGGTCGCCTCATCGACTTTCATCAACAAGCTGGTGTTGATGGCATCGCGATTGGAGAGCATCGCATCCAGCTCCATAGAACCGAGTACGGCACGGATATTGGTCATCACCAGATTTTGCATCGCATGACTCAGGTTATTCACTTCATAAGACGCTTTGGCTGCATCCAGTACCTGATAAAAACACACTGCATCGGTGGTGACCATCGCATTGTCTGCACTGATGACTTCCTGGGGTTCAATGTCGAGCACCTGCTCCATCACGGTGACCTTGCGCCCAATCGCATCGACGAAAGGCACAATGATATGCAGGCCGGGATCAAGCATGCGGGTGAATTTTCCGAAACGTTCAACAGTCCAGTTTTGTCCCTGGGGCACGCTTTTCACACCCTTGACGACAATGACAATAGCGAGCGCCACCAGGATAATGATGGTTTCGTTGAAAATACCGAACATAGCGGTTTACCTTTGTTAAAAACGCGTTGTTATTATTGGGCCGCTTTGGATTCCTGGTCTTTCAATTCACGACGCAACACTTTGCCGACATTGGTCTTCGGCAATTCGTTACGAAATTCCACCAGGTGCGGCACCTTGTAGGGTGTCAGCTTGGTCTTGGCATAGTCCCGCACGTCTGCAATGGTTAACGACGGATTGTTGGTGACAACAAACGCCTTCACAGTTTCACTTCCATCGTTATCCGGTACACCGATAACCGCGGCTTCCACAATATCCGGATGACCAGCCAACACGTCCTCCACTTCATTGGGGAAAACCTTGAAGCCCGACACGTTGATCATATCTTTTTTGCGATCAACAATCTTGATGTAGCCGTCGGCCTGGATGATGGCGATATCACCACTCTTGAACCAGCCATCCGCATCCAATACTTCTGCGGTTGCGTCCGGTCGCTGCCAATAACCCTTCATAACTTGTGGACCGCGAATACAGAGTTCACCGGGTTCACCAGCGGGCAACGTGTTGCCATCTTCATCGATGACTTTGCATTCCGTATCCGGCATGGGTAAACCCACCGTCCCCTGCTGAATGCCACCCGGCGGATTGATGGCGACGACCGGTGAGGTTTCCGTCAATCCATAACCTTCGTTGATGGTACTGCCGGTCACTTCGGTCCAGTGCTTGGATGTCTCTGCGGTCAAGGCCATACCACCGGACGACGTTAAACGCAGGTGACTGAAATCCAGTTTCACAAAATCCGGATTGCGCATCAGCGCGTTGAACAGGGTATTCAAACCGACAAAACAGGTAAACGGCAGGCCTTGCAGTGTTTTAACAAACGCTTTGATATCGCGGGGGTTGGGAATCAGTACGTTATGGTTGCCCAACGACAAGGCTGACATACAGTGAATAGTAAATGCATAGATGTGATACAGCGGCAAAGGGGTAATGTAGAGCTCCTGATTTTTTCTGAACACCTTATGCATGTGCTCGTTAACCTGCACCATATTCGCGACGAGATTGCGGTGAGTCAGCATCGCGCCTTTGGCAACACCGGTGGTGCCACCGGTGTATTGCAAGACGGCCACGTCCTCGGGATCACGTTTTACCGGCTGAAAGGGTTTTTGTGGTTTATTCAATGCGTCCCGGTAACTCACCTGCAGCGGGAATGAAAATGGCGGAACCATTTTTTTGATATGTTTCACCGCAAAATTCAGTAACACGCGCTTAACCGGCGAATGCAAATCCGCCAGCTCGGTTACGATCACCTGCTCTACTTTTGTTTCCTGAACAATCGCGGCAGCATTCTTGGCAATATTCGCAAGCACCACCAGGACTTTCGCCCCCGAATCGTTTAACTGATGTTTCAATTCATGAGCGGTGTACAACGGGTTGGTATTGACGACCACCATGCCTGCGCGAATCGCACCGAACACGGCCACCGGGTATTGCAGGATATTGGGCAATTGAATGGCAATACGATCACCGGGTTGCAAGGACGTAAATTGTTGCAGATAAGCAGCGAAGCGTGCTGAGTAATGATCCAGGTCGCGATAGGACAGCGTTTGCTTCATGCAGGTAAATGCCGGGCTATCGGCATACTCTCGACAGGACGATTCCAAAATATCGGTAATGATCTGGTTATAGTTTAACGACATGCTTCACTGACTCCTGTGATAATCCTTGAATGATAAGAGGCAAAAAATTAAAAGATAAAATCGCTTTCCGGTAAGGCCATCAGGTTGTCGGCACCGGATTTTATGGACTGCACCAACGCGCGTGTGCGCGGTAATATCCGCTCGTAATAAAAACGGGCGGTATGCAACTTGGCTTGATAAAACGCTCGCTCATCAGGCTTTTCAGTCAATGCCTGATGCGCACAGGCCGCCGCGCGCGCCCACAGATAAGCCAGTGTCAGGTAGCCCGAATACATGATGTAGTCCACTGAGGCTGCACCGACTTCGTCAGGGTTTTGCATGGCGCGAGCGCCAATGCTTTGCGTCAACCCCAGCCATTCACTTTTCAGTTCGACCAGTGGTTTGCATAAATGTGCCAGTGCGTCGTTATCAGCTTGTGACAGGCAAAAATCATCAATCAATCGGACAAAACCCTGCAACGCCTGCCCCTGGGTCATCAGCACCTTGCGCCCCAATAGATCCAGTGCCTGGATACCGGTAGTGCCTTCGTACAGGCTGGCAATACGCGAATCGCGCACGATCTGTTCAAGGCCCCACTCACGAATATAACCGTGGCCACCAAAGCATTGCAGGGCGTGGTTGGTCGATTCAAAGCCGGTTTCGGTCATAAATGCTTTGGCTATCGGCGTCAGGATACTGAGCATTTCCTCGGCATCATCGCGAGCCGCCGGGTCTGCGCCATGCTGGCTGATATCAATTTGCATCGCCGCAAAATAGGCAAGCATCCGCGCGCCTTCTGTAAGGGCTTTCTGTGTGAGCAGCATCCGGCGCACATCCGGATGAACGATGATGGGATCAGCAATACCCTGGGGATTTTTTGGGCCCGTCAGCGAACGCATCTGCAAGCGTTCGCGCGCGTAAGCCAGGGATTTTTGCCAGGCAGCTTCCGCCAGGGCCAAGCCTTGGGAGCCCGTACCGAGCCGCGCAAGGTTCATAAAGGTGAACATGCCATTCAAGCCTTTGTTGGGTTCACCCAGCAAGGTCGCCGTCGCACCATCAAAATTCAGCACGCAGGTAGCATTACCGTGAATGCCCATCTTGTGCTCAATCGAACCACAGTTCACATGATTGGGAGCGCCCAGGCTACCGTCGGCGTTCACCTGGAATTTGGGCACGATAAACAGCGATATACCTTTGGTGCCAGCCGGCGCATCCGGCAGGCGGGCCAACACGATATGGATAATGTTTTCTGCCATGTCGTGGTCACCAGCCGAAATAAAAATCTTGGTACCGGTGATGCGATAGCTACCATCCGCCTGCGGCTCCGCACGGGTGCGTAATAATCCGAGGTCACTGCCACAATGGGCTTCGGTTAAACACATGGTGCCGGTCCAGTCACCGGATGTCAGGCGCGGCAGATAAGTTTGCTGCTGGTATTCGGTGCCGTGAACTTCAATGGTATGCATGGCGCCCTGAGATAAACCGGGATACATCGCCCAGGCCGCATTGGCCGAGGCCACCATCTCATTGAGCACCACACCGAGTGACAAGGGTAATCCCTGGCCACCGTAGGCGGGGTTGCGGGTCATCGACGGCCAGCCGGCCTGGCAATACTGTTGATAGGCTTCTTTAAAGCCATCCGGCGTCTCGACCTGCCCTTCGTGCCAGCGGCACCCCTGGCTGTCTCCAACGGGGTTGAGCGGTGCCAACACCTCCTGGCAAAACCGGGCATTCTCGTTAAGGATAGCCGTCGCCAGATCACGATTGAGATCGCCACCGCCGGGTAAGACCTGGCAGTGAGATTCGTAATCGAACAATTCGAACAGGACAAAATCGATATCGCGCAGAGGTGCTTGAAAATTACTCATCCTTAATTGCCTTATTGTGAAACCCGCCAGCGTCAGGCTGTGGGAGAACTGTTGATCTACCGATCATGACTCTTATCGGCCGCCCTATAAAATCCGTCGTGTGGTCGGTGCTGCTCCGTCAATATTGGCAGATGGCGCCATGAAGTCAAACGGTCTCCAGCGGAAACTCACAGGCTTCCGCTGGAGCACAAGTGTTATTCCTTGGCGAAAATCTCGTTCAGGAATTCGCGCATTTTTTCCCAGGAGTCTTTATCTGCCGCCGCATCGTAGGCCAAGGGTAGATTGTAGCGTTTACCCAGCTCGGTAGCCCCCGGGTTGGTAAAACCATGCTTGGCATCAGGATAGGAATAAATACGGAAAGCCACATTGGCATCGGTCATTTCTTTACGGAAAGCCTCTACCTGTTCGGCAGGCACCATGGGGTCGGCTCCACCGGTCAAAATCAATAAATCGGCATTAACTTCGCCATCTTGTGCCGGGGTTTTGGTTGCCAGAGCGCCGTGGAAACTCACCACTGCATCCAGATCCATGCCCTGGCGCGCCATATGCAGCGAGGTTCCGCCACCAAAACAGTAACCCACGGCCGCGATTTTTTCCGGATTCACCGTAGGCTGGTTGCGCAACAGGTTGTAGGCCGCCTCGAAGCGTTTCTCAGCCACCTCGACATTGCTCATCACCATCTGGACAAATTTACCGGCTTCATCAGGGTGATCGGTCAACTTGCCGGTGCCGAACATATCCAGCGCAAAGGCGGTGTAGCCCAGCTCCGCCAGCATCTCGGCGCGCTTACGGACATAATCGTTATGGCCCCACCACTCGTGCGCAACCAGGATACCTGGCCGCTTGCCCTGCACACTGTCGTCATAGGCGAGGTAGCCGGTAAAGCTTTCGCCATTGACCTTGTATTCAATAACTTTGGTCTGTACCTCGGCATGCGCCAATAGGCTGAAACAAAAGATGATTAAACCGGGAACAATTTTTTTCATGATGCAAACTCCTTGACTGGGAAAGACAATGTTATTCGATTGGCAAGACTTCATCGGTTGCATTGAGTACAGCGGTAATAATTTCCTGAGTTAACGCGGCGGTAAAACCCCAGATTTCGTAACCCTCATGTTGATACGCCGGCACGCGCCAGGATTTACCGGCATGAGAGAAGATATCGGTGCGCGTTTGAATACCCGCACGAAAAGCAGACAGGGGTACACGAAAGACTGCATCCAACTCGTCCGGGGAGGGTACGAGTTCAATGGCCGGATCGATCAACCCGACAAACGGTGTTACACGCACACCAGCGCGCGTCGCGCGTGGCTTACAGGCGCCTAATAATTTAACAGCGGCGGGCGACAATCCGATTTCTTCGTGGCTCTCGCGCAAGGCGGTATCCAGCAAGGTGTTGTCTCCGGTTTCCCACATGCCGCCGGGAAACGCCACTTCCCCGGGATGGTTCGTTAAATGTTGGGCGCGCAGGGTGAAGATCATTTCGGGATTTTCTGCATCGGTAAATAACACCATCACCGAGGCTTGAGCAGGATAAAGACCCACTTGCTGGGTCAGGGAATGATTAGGTTGGAGATAATTTTGCAAATACTGCCACAAGGGTCTCATGAGTTCGTTCCGGCACCAGACACGAGAAGTCCAACCATACCACTAAGCCGAAATCTCGGCCAAGCGCCAAACGTCATAGGCAGGTTCTTCGTAGGGATGGGCCGAACGCAGCGCGTCGAGGGCTCCGGCTATATGCTCGTCGGCACACACCATCTCCACGCGATATTCAGCCACCACTGCCAACTCACCGGTATTACCGATAAACGGATCACTACCGGCCAAGGGGCGAAACTGCCCCTCTCCCCGCGTTTGCCAGGCGCAGCAATCGTAGTGTCCGATCCGCCCGGCACCCGCCGCAAACACGGCGGACTTTACAACGTCCAGATGCGATTCGGGAACAAAAAATACCAGTTTGTACATCGCTACCTAGATAACACGCACGGCAATCACATGATCTACAGCGCGGATAGCGGCAATCACATCGTCGCTGGGCGCTTGCTCAACATCGATGATGTTATAAGCCATCTCACCGCGACTTTTGTTGACCATGTCCACGACGTTGACTTTTTTATCCGCCAGCAATGACAACACATGGCCAAGCACACCGGACACGTTGTCGTTAGAGAAGGTAATGCGCGCGCCGGTGCCCGGGTTGCGATCCATATATACACTGGGGAAGTTAACCGAGTTTTTGATGTTGCCGTTTTCCAGGTAATCCATCAGCTGGTCTGCAGCCATGATGGCGCAATTTTCTTCAGCTTCTTCAGTACTCGCGCCGATGTGTGGCATGGCGTAAACATCCTGACGTTGCAGCAGGCACGGCTCGGGAAAATCACACACATACTTGCGCAATTTGCCTTCATCCAGACTCGCGATCACCGCGTGCGCGTCAACAATCGCTTCACGCGCAAAATTCAGCAGCACCGCACCGGTTTTTACTGCCTTAAGTGATTCGCTGTTGATCATGTGCCTGGTCGCTTCGATGGCGGGTACGTGCAGGGTGATGTAGTCCGAGCGCGCCAGCAGCGACTGCAGGTTTTCCATCCGCCCCACCTGGCTCGGCAAACGCCATGCTGCTTCAACCGACAAGGCCGGGTCAAAGCCGACAACATTCATACCCAACGCCAAAGCAGTTTCGGCAATCATGGAACCAATGGCTCCCAAACCCACTACGCCGAGCGTCTTGCCTTGCAATTCACTGCCGGCAAAATTGGCTTTTTCTTTTTCCAGTAATTTGGACATTTCCTCAGCGTCGGTCATGTGCGTCAAACCTTGCACATACTCCATCCCCGACAAGATGCCACGTGAAGCTAACAGCATGCCGGCCAGCACCAGTTCTTTTACGGCGTTGGCATTGGCACCCGGCGAGTTGAACACCACCACACCCAACTTGGTGTAATCCGCTACGGGGACATTGTTGACACCGGCACCGGCACGGGCGACGGCTTTTACGCTTTCCGGCAGGGCTTCTCCGTGCAACTTGTGGCTGCGCAGGATGTAAGCATCCGGGTGACCGATATCACTGGCCACTTCATATTTTTCACGTGAGAAACGATTAAGTCCTTTCACAGAAATCTGGTTGTAGGTTTTGATCTTGTACATGATCTTTTCCTCTTCAATTCTTTGGGCAAAAGATAGGCGCGGGTGATACGACAACCGGCGCATGCAATTTAGGCGGCGTTTTTAGCTTCCTGATAAGCCCAGCTCAACCAGGGCATCAACGCTTCGAGATCTGCCTGTTCAACGGTTGCACCACACCAGATACGCAGGCCCGCCGGCGCATCGCGATAGGCGCCGATATCGTAGGCAACACCTTCTTTATCCAGCAGTTTCACCATGGTCTTCACTTGATCCGGCGTTGCGTCCAGGGTCAGGCAGACGCTGGTATTGGAGCGGGTTTCCGGGGTTTGCGGCAGGAAATTGATCCAGGCATTGTCGGCGACAAATTTTTCCAGCACCGCGAGGTTGGCGTTTGAACGCGCGATGGTTTCTTTTACGCCACCGATGGCTTTTACCCAGTCCAGCGCATCGAGATAATCCGCTACTGCCAACATGGAAGGCGTGTTGATCGTGTCACCTTTGAAGATGCCTTCGCTCAACTTGCCGCCGCTGGTCATGCGGAACAGCTTCGGCATTGGCCAGGAAGGCTTGTAGGTTTCCAGGCGCTCAACCGCGCGGGGGCTGAGGATCAACATGCCGTGCGCGCCTTCGCCGCCCAGTACTTTCTGCCAGCTGAAAGTAATCACGTCCAGTTTTTCCCAGGGCATCTCCATTGCGAAAACCGCAGAGGTTGCGTCGCAAATGGTCAGGCCCGCGCGATTATCAGGAATCCAGTCGCCGTTGGGGACTTTCACACCGGAGGTGGTGCCGTTCCAGGTGAAGATCACATCGTTTTCAAAATTGACTTTGGACAAGTCAGGCAGCAGGCCGTAATCCGCTTCGTGCGCATTAACCACCAGCTTCAATTCTTTGGTGGCATCGCTCAGCCAACCCTTACCGAAGGATTCCCATTGCAGAATATCCACACCGCGCGCACCGAGCATTGACCACATCGCCATTTCTACCGCACCGGTGTCAGAACCGGGCACGACACCAACGCGGTAGCCAGCCGGCAAACCAAGGATGGCAGCGGTGTCTTCGCAAGCGCGTTGTAAGGCAGCTTTGCCGATTGTTGAGCGATGGGAACGGCCAAGCGTGGATACATCCAGTTTGGTCAGGTCATAACCCGGACGTTTGCTGCAGGGGCCGGAGGAGAAATTAGGATTGCGGGGTTTTACCTGTGGTTGCATGTTGATCCTCTGATTCAAACAATGAAGGTTAGCGCACCCGAGATAAACAACATCTGCCACACAACCTGGAACAAGTTGCACGTGTTACATAACGTTCAGTTACATAACGCGGAGGCGCTGCCAAGAGGCCGGCGAGACGGGCGTGAACTACTCGCGAAATTGCCAGCAAATTCGGGGGCGTCGATTATGCCAGCTATGCCGAAAATAACCTAGCCAGGGGCTGTGACAATATGGGGCGCAAAAAAAAGCCCTCCACAATGTGGAGGGCAGAGGGAGACGTCGATGCATCAACCAGACATCGACGGTGAGAGACCGGTACAACGGCGAGGAAGTCTGTGCCACCTGCCTGAACATGCTCGCTGACTCTCGGGAGCGAACCTGTGTTGAAATCAGAATTAGCGAAATAGTAACGAAAGCTGCGCCTCATGGCTACTCAAAAAGCCGGAATATGACAAGGAAGCGCTAAATTTTTGTCAAATTTTGTACGGTTTCATGAAAACGGACGCACAAATGGCAAATTATTTTTGTGAGAACGGTTACATCTGCGCACTGTAGTTTTTCCCATCACCGCTGTCAATGTGAACCCTGCCGCAACAAAAAATGCCTGTAACGACAAATTCCTCAAATAGCCATTAACACTATTTCCTGAGCGTGATATCGCACAGAAGCCATTCACAAAATGCTTCTATGGTTGTGACGACTCGAACTGGAACACCAGATACCGGAGCCCTATTCTGCGGGACATAGATGCCATGATTACGCTGTACACCTACACCACCCCCAACGGTCGCAAAATTTCGATCATGTTGGAAGAGCTGGGAATTCCCTATAACGTGAAGGTTATCAATCTCAGCAAACGCGAGCAGTTTGATCCGGCCTTTACCGCCATTTCACCCAACAACAAAATTCCGGCAATGGTGGATGGTGATAGCCCGCCTGTGACCTTGTTCGAGAGCGGCGCGATTCTCACCTACCTCGCCGATAAATACGGTCGGTTCCTTCCGCCAACGGGCCCTGCGCGCTACAAAACCCTTGAGTGGCTTTACTGGCAGGTCGGCGGGCTTGGCCCGATGTTCGGACAATTGGGCCATTTCGGCATCTTTGCCAAAGAAAAGTTGCCCGGCGCTATTCAGCATTATGTAGAAGAAGGCGAACGCCTGCTTAACGTGATGGAACGCCAATTGGAAACCCATGCATTTCTCGCCGGCGACGATTATTCGATTGCTGATATGGCTGCTTATCCCTGGGCTTTTAATGCAGATACTTTTCTCAGCGAGTTTCTCGAGGACGCGGTGGCGACCATGCCGGCCGTGCAGCGCTGGCTCACCACGGTGGGCGAACGCCCTGCCGTGCAACGCGGCATGGACGTTCCGGTTATCCACTCGGATTAATTTACAGGCCGCAAGGCGATGGCAAGGGCGGCTGCTGTTCTGCAACCTGATCCCTATATTTCACCTGATTTTTGCGCAACTCGGCCACAGCCCGCTCCACTTGTTGCGGAGACATGGCAACGCCGGCTTTATGGAACACCCAATCGATATCTTCGTGGTATTCACGCTGTTCCGGTGAATCTACCGGCCCCAACGAATCGTCCGCGCCTTTGGGCATAAACCACAGGTTAAAATTGATCGACATAAAATCTTCCGGATAGACCTTCTCGCTGTGTTCGGCAAACAACTTGCCATCCACGTAATAGCGCACCTGGTTATCAGCGACTGTAAATACCAGGGTCCGCCAACCGGCGTAGCTGCCTTCCTGCCGCGTAAATTCATTAACCTTGGTCCAGGGTTCCAATTGGAATGTCTCCCAGGTTGTGGTCCACATGGCCGGTTTTGCATCCGCACCCCAGCCGCCATTGGGCAGGTATTCGAAATCGGTCTCGCTGTAGTCTTTATCCATCGGCGCTTTCAGCGGACTGATGGCATAAAAGGTCTGGATGACCTCGTCACCGTCGGGGCCATATTCGGGTTCGTCGCGGAAAAATACCCGCGCCGCATAGGTCCCTTCCCGGTATTTGCGCGCGTGGCAGAACTGGGTGTGGCGAGTATTTTCGCCCGTGCCGTCGGTGATGGATGCCATGCGGATAGCGCCCTGCGCTGTCCCGTCAATATCCGTGTGGAAGGAAATTCCCTCCCCTGACCAAGTCGCCCCGGCAATGCCCGGGTGGCCGGTTTCGGTTCTTACTGACCAGCCATTGGCCGTGAAGTCTTGCAGCGCGGTATAGCTGAAATCATCGAAGAAAACCTGTTGGGTCGCCTGATCCGGCGCAGTGGCACAGGCACCTAAACCTAAACAGGAGGCCAGACCTAAAACAGCGGTAAACCTTGATACGCTCATTATCTTTATCCTTTTATGAGACTGACGAAGCCGACATTCTTTGGTAGCTAAGACAACGTTGTCAAAGTAATTTTGGTTCACTTACGGCTTTTTACTCCTGCTAACGAAAATTAACCCTTCGCTGAATGCCACTCAAGGCAAAACGCCGTTGTCGCGCGCGTTGACATTACAGCTAGCGTATGGATAATTGCGAACAATTATCATCTGCATTTTTATTTGCAGCACCTACCTTATATGCCACTCACAGGAACATGGGTCACATCATGGCAAATCTAGGTCAGAGTCATGCCGTCCACGCACTGTATAACGACCATCAGGGCTGGTTACACGGCTGGTTACGCAGCAAGCTGGGCAATACCTGGGATGCAGCGGACCTGGTTCACGATACGTTCGTTAAAGTGCTGCTGAAGGATGAATGGAGCTTTATCCGCGAACCCCGTGCGTATTTGACAACCATCGCCCATGGCTTGATGGTCAACAGTTTGCGCCGCAAGGATCTGGAGCGAGCCTATCTGGAAGCCATTGCGCATTTGCCGGAAGATGAATACCCCTCCCCCGAAACCCGTGCCCTGGTGTTGGAAACCCTGATCGATATTGACGCTATGCTCGATGGCCTGGCGCCCAACGTGCGTCATGCTTTTCTCTTGCTGCAACTGGAAGGATTGCGCCATGCCGAGATAGCTGAACGGCTTGGCGTATCCGTGAGTTCGGTACGGCAATACATCGCCAAGGCGATACAGCATTGTGTGCTGCGCCGCCATGACTGACGATTCACCGCAAACGGATGCGCTCAAAGCCGCCGCGCTGTGGTTTGTGCAGCTGACCTCCGGTGACGCTACCGATGAAGAACGCGCAGCCTGGCACGCCTGGCGTCAACAAAATCCCGCCCATGAATATGCGTGGCAGCAAGTGGAAAAAGTGACCCGCAAATTCTCATCGCCGGGCATGTCTGCGGAGATCGGTCTGGCAACCCTCGAGCGCCCCGCTGCACCCGGGCGACGAAAAGTATTGCAGCACCTAGCCACCGTTGTTGCGCTAGGCGGGGTGGGCTGGATGAGTTATCGCACGGCGCCCTGGCAATCCTGGTCAGCAGATTACGTCACGGCTGTTGGCGAACAACGCGCGGTGACATTACAAGATGGTTCACAGCTGACATTGAATACTGACTCGGTGGTTGATGTGCGCTTTTCTTCGACCGAGCGGCGGATTGTATTGCACCGGGGCGAAGTGTTTATCAACACCGCAGCAGACACGCACCAACGCCGGTTTGTAGCAGCCACGGAACACGGTGATGTGACTGCACTCGGTACACGCTTTACCTTGGGGTGCGATAAATACCTGACGCGGGTTGAGCTATATGATGGCACCTTGGACATTCGCGCCGCAGCGAGCCAAGGTGTCCACTATTTACAGCCGGGCCACTCCATACGTTTTAGCGAGCAACTTGTCGAAACACCCTTCCCGCTGACTCGCACCCAGCCTGGCTGGCTGAACGGGATGTTAGTCATTGACGATATGGCACTGACGGATTTTATTGCAGACCTCGGACGTTATCGGCGCGGTTATTTAATCGCCGATAAAAGCCTGGACGGATTGCGGATTTCCGGTGCGTTTCCCATCGATAATACGAATCGCATCCTGGATTCCCTCGTCACAACCCTGCCGGTAGACATGCAACGTTTTACCGACTATTGGATTACGATAAAACGTCGCGGATAAAAAAACGGGGCGACACGGCCCCGCTTTTTTAGACTATTTCAATTTCATACAACTTGCGTAATAGGTTACCGTCGCTGGCCAATCGGAAAACATTCCGATGATACCTACGTCCTTAGCCAACACATGCAACACGTCCATCATATCGCCATCGTTATTAATGGCCGGGCGAATGCTTTGGTGATACCAGCCACCGCCATTCTTTAGCGGACCATCGCGCTCGAAGGACCAGGCGATAATATCCAGCCCCGCCGCCCTGGCATACTCGGCGTAATCCGACGGCACAATACGATTATCTTCATCCAGCGTTAACAATGCCCACAGCGGCGGCGCAACGATGTTAATACCTTCGGCAGCCAAGGACTCAAGGTCTGCCTGCGAGGGTGCTTCATCCGGCGTGTTGATATCGTCGAGGTATACCGCTTGCTTGCCAAAACGCGGCTCGTTTTGAACCCAGTAACGCACATCCTGAATATCAAACGACTGCGGCCACACATCGCGTGGATGCACACCGGCTGCTTTGTATTCGTCAATCAATTGCTGGGCATAATCGGCCTGGGTGTAGGTGCCTTCAAATGGCATGGGCACGCTGGCTGATTTTAATTCCGGGGTAAATTTCACCCCGAGTTTTTTAAATAACTGGATACTTTCCGCGTGGGTCAGCAGGGTGCCTTTGTCAGCGTACAAGTCCGTGCGCCAGGCCGCCGTGCCGTTCATATATTCCTCGACGGTAGTAGCACGGGGGTTGAAACCATCCATCTTTCCTTGCAGTGTTTTAAACTCGGCCAAGGTAATATCGCTGGTGCAACAACGCGCTGATGCCGGCGTATCACTGGCGAGATCAGCGGGTGTGAAGGGTTGCGAACATTTGGCGGCCAGTTCCGGAATCGCGAGGATGTTGGTCGTGGTATGCAGGTCGCATTGCGAATGGCGGCAAACCAATTCCTTGTCTTGGGTAAAGGTTACATCGCACTCCATGATGCCCGCACCCATGCGCGCTGCTGCTTCATAAGATTCTTTTGTGTGCTCGGGAAATTGCAAGGGTGCACCGCGATGGCCGATGGAAAAATCGGTTTTACGAAAGGGCCCTTTTGCGCAGGATTGCAACTTTCGTTTCAGCGGGCTCGCATCCATATCCTCCACCAGATAAAAAGGACGCGGACCAACCTCTACCGGTTGCTGATGCTTGTATGAATGATCGGGACGATGATGATTTTTATCATCATCGTGATGTTTACCGGCGCAGGCCAGTACCGATAGACACGCGGCAGAGACAAAGACAGTCAACTTACTCAAGGTATGGGATTTCCGGAACATGAGGGTTTCTCCTTTATAAGATTCAGAACCACGCTGAATCTACCCTCGCTTTATGACTGTCCCTTGCCAGTTTGATGACAAACGCAATAACAGGAAATTTCTTGCGACAAATTAACCTTTTTGTGACGTCAATCAAGCCGTGCGCGCTGCCGGTTTTTTGCGCACATACAACTGGCGATGGACGCGCGCGACCACTTGTTGTTGCTCATCGCGAATCTCGACATGAAACTCCGGCAAATACTTTTCACCCTGTGCGGTCCTTGCCCGAATCTCGTCCAGCACCGCGTCGTCGATGTGGAAATGCGCCGTCACCATACCTCGCCCCGGCGCGATGTAGTCGATCGCTCCGCGTTTGTCCCACACGTAATAATCGCGCCCCAGGTTATTCATCAACATCAACATATACCAGGGGTCCGTCATGGCAAACAGGCTGCCGCCAAAATGTACACCGACGTAGTTGCGGTTATACCAACGCAGCTTCATGACGACCTCTACATACCGATAATCGGCGCGGATCACCTTTGCGCGAATGCCGGCAAACAATAAGGGCGGCCACAAATTAACCAAACGGCGAAATACTCCGGCTTTCAAATCACACCTCTTTCAATAAACACCCAGGGTCGGGATGCTAACCCAGTTGCAATCAGACTGGCCAGCGTGCAGATAAATCCTTCTTTCCAGCCACCCCTTTCACTTTTTACAAAATTTCACTTTCTACAAAAAAACTGGCCTGGCGCTGTCACTTTTTGAATCTCGATTGGCATAAGGGGTGAAGACCTTGTTTTATCCCCAAACATCAACCGCAGGAATCATCATGACTCATCGCCTTACGCCTTCGCAGCCCGGTATTGCTGCGCGCAATCCCTTAACCCTGGCTTTGCAAGCCGCGACCCTGGCATTGGCCGCTGCAACCGCCCTGCCCGCTCTGGCTCAGGTGGCTGAGCCTGCGGCATCGGTTAAAAAAAGCTACAACATCCCCGCCGGTCCTCTGGGGCGTGCGTTATCGACCTTTGCCATGGAAGCCGGCGTGCTTCTGTCCTTCGATCCGGCGCTTGCCGCCAACAAACACACACAGGGATTGCGCGGTGAGTATGGTGTGCAAGAGGGTTTCAGTGTGTTACTGGCTGGCAGCGGCTTAAGCCTGGTGCGTCAGGCCGATGGTAGTTATTCCTTGCAAGCCATCACTGGTGCGGCTGCAGCGCAATTGCCGACGGTACAAATATCCAGCAGCTATGAGCCGTTAAATGCAGGTGTCAGCGGTAATCGTCGCGTGGTCAGCCAGGAGGACATTGAGCATATCCAGGCCAATGACCTGGAAGATGTATTTCGTAAAACGCCATCCGTGGCTGTGGGTGGCTCCGTGGCTATCGCAGAAAAAGTCTACGTGCGCGGGCTGGAAGATGCCCTGTTGAATGTCACCATTGATGGCGCGACGCAAGCCGGTGTGTTGTTCCACCACGCCGGCCGTTTGAGTATTGAACCCGAATTGTTAAAACAGGTAGAAGTCCATGCCGGTGCCGGCGTGGCTACGGATGGTCCGGGCGCACTCGGCGGTGCCATTCGGTTTACCACAAAAGACCCGGAAGATTTACTGCGCCCCGGCGAACGGTTTGGTGCGCTGATTAAAGGTGGCTATTTTGATAACACCGAAGGCTACAAAGCCAGTGTGAATGTGTTCGGGCAGCTGAATGACGATTGGAGCGGGATGGCCACTGTAGCAAAATCGGATAGCGATGCGATTACCGATGGCAACGGCACTGAACTGGGCGGCACAGAATCTGAACAGGATATAGGTTATGCCAAACTGGTGGGTAAACTCACCGATAGCCAAACGGTAAGACTCAGTTATGACCTGCGCGTGGACGACGGCATTCGTGCACAGCGCCCGCAATGGGTTATCAGCGACTGGAACCCCGGCTACCCGCTCAAGATTGAGCGCAACACCGCTAATCTGGGCTATCAATTAAACCCTGCCGATAATCCTTTCCTGAACCTGGAGGCCACGCTTTACAACACCCGGGCAAAGTTGCAACAAAAT
The DNA here is from genome assembly GCA_035490615.1 of Cellvibrio sp. Lineage (GTDB taxonomy): Bacteria > Pseudomonadota > Gammaproteobacteria > Pseudomonadales > Cellvibrionaceae > Cellvibrio. Next base: position 5,771 of record DATJLH010000059.1, on the reverse strand, counting down.
GTGATTGGTCGCTGGGGAATTTACAACGGTATTTCAGAGAGCCAGGGCATTAACCTGCGCAACACCACGCAGTTGAGCGCTCACGAATTAATTTACGGTGCCGAGTACCGCGACGATACCGTCAATGCTGGCCCGGAAACCAATACCAATGCAGAAGAAGAAAAGGGTACCGTCGTTGGCTTTTTTGTACAGGATCTTTATCAGGTCACCGATAAATTATTGTTAAGCGCCGGGGTACGTTACGACGATTACGAACTGACCGACACGGATGACCAGGAATTTGAAGCCGACGGCTTCAGCCCAAATGTGGGCGCCAGTTATCAACTCACGTCGTCATTAAGTGTCAACGCCAGCTATGCGGAAGCCCTGCGCGGCCGCCAGACCATGGAGACATTCTTGCTGGATTCCCGCATGAACGACCCGGCGCTGGAAGCGGAAGAATCAGAAAATACCGAAGTCGGTTTTGAATATTATCGCGAGGCGTTTGGATTCTCCGGTACCTTTTACCGCGCCCGTATCGACAATGCGATCAACGACCAGCGGATTCCGGTGAATGGTGTACCACGTTGGGTCTTCCGCAACATCGGCGATATTGAAACGGAAGGTTTTGATTTGCGCGTGAGCTACGATTGGACGCAAGTGCAAGTCGGCTTGAGCTACAGCGACTTTGAATCCGAGCTGGTCAGTGATGAGGGTGACCTGGAGCTTAATGCCTACGATCACGGTGCACTCGGCAACACCATCGGCAATACCTGGACGGCTGACCTGGCTTATCAAGTCACCGATACCCTGGAATTGGGTTGGAATGGCCGGCTGGTAGAGAGCCTCGAAAATATCCGCACATCGGCTGGCACTGTGGATAAAGAGGGTTATGCGGTGCACGATATTTATGCGCAATGGTTTGTCACGCCGGATTTCAATGTGACATTCACGGTCAAGAACCTGTTCGACAAATACTACATCGACCACGCTACCAACGGCAGCTTTGAACACATTCCCGGTTATGAAGGCATCGTTGGTTTGTCGGAACCAGGCCGCGACCTGCGTCTTACCTTAAGCTGGCGGATATAAAACCCCTGCGGCTGCCTGATCGGGCTAGCCGTAGATTCTTACTCTGGTTCAGGACCAACATTTACACGGATGTAACGCATGGATGCACACCAGCTTCTTCACTGATTCATCCCCATTTATGTGAAAGCCATACTATCGGCTACTCCTCTTTGTCTTGCTCAACAATAACGATTTCGTAACCTGAGGGCAGACGAATACGCACTACTTTCACACCAAGATCGCGTTGTGCGGCCTTGTCAGCGGGTAATTCATTCGGTTTGGGCCTGCGTCGTAAACGACGCACATACTCCTGCAATTTGTTAAATATAAACACGGCATTGATCCCTGTGAAAATGAACAGAGAATCGAATGGGGTATGAGGGAAAATATCGAGAACACTTCAGACCGCATTCGATTCGCGGTCTGAATTAAAGGAAAACCTAGCTGACAGACAACGAATGCATATCCGCATGACGGACCGGGCCGGTCATCATGGAGAAGCAATTAATAGTCAGGGTTAGGGTTTGCATGGGCAGCACTTTTTTCGGAAACGAAGCCGTGAGAGTACCAGCTCAAAAAAATCCTGCAAGAATTTTTATAAGCTTATGCCAAAAAATTTTATCGGCAGACAGAAGCATCCCTTTCTTTGCCGCGAAGGTTATCGATACACACATAAAAAAACCGGGTCAACATGGTTAACCCGGTCAAGTGCTGCAATTGAGGGTGAGCAGCAAATCAAAAGGTGTATTTGAATCCCGCACTTAAACTGCGACCCGGCTGGGGTACTACGGCAGCAAGGAAGGATGAATGATTCCAGACTTCCTCATTCAACAGATTGCTACCGCGCACGAATACCAGATAGCGCTCTTCGCCGAACAAACTGATGCTCACCGTTGCATTCAACATGTTGTAGCCGGGTGTTTCAGCTTCATAGTCGGCGATATCGTCTTGCGTGTTTACGTGGTAGTACTCCAGCTCAGCCCCAATACCATCCGCCTCCATATTCAGGCGTCCACCCACGCGCGATGCAGGAATACGCGGCAGGTTACCACCATCCACAAACTCGGCCTGTACGTAATCACCGAACAAGGTCGCTGCGACAGTCTCATCGAACTGATAGGTCACCTCCCCTTCCACACCGGTAAATTCAGCATCCTGTTGGGTATATTTAATCAGGCGGAAATCTTCGTATTGGTCCAGGGTGCGGGCATAGATGTAATCATCCACATCGTTGCGGAAGGCATTAACGCTGTAGGTCAAATCGCCACTGTGTTTACGCAGTGACAATTCGATATTGTTGGACACTTCTTTGGAAATCGTCGCGTTGTTCTCGACACCACCGCACGTCAGCGGATGCGGCACCAGACCACATTCGTACGTGTTGGTTGCCAGGTGGACACCGCGCGCATACAACTCCTGCGATTGCGGCAAACGCTCCGCGTTGGCAAAGGACAAGGCCAAGGTCGTCTCCGGTACAAATTCCCAAATAATCGCCGCCGAGAAGGACGTAGCAGAATCATCAAAGGCCGGACGGTTACGCGGGTCGTTCACCGGCGTGTGCTCCTGTTGTTCGTAACGCGCACCCACCTCCAGATGCCACTGGTCATTCAGCTCGTAATGTTCAACGGCAAAAATACCCAGGGTTTCAGATTCGGTATCCGGAATAAAGGCCTCTTCACCCAGCGCGCTGAATTCAGTGTTGGAGAATTGCGCCCCCACCACACCGTGCCAACCGAGCACCGGCGCGTGATCAACTTCAATGCGACCTTCATAACCTTCGTTACGGAAGGTCGTTGAGATTTCCTCTTCTTCAATTTCGTGATGTTCATAATCCGTGTGACTGGCACGAATGCGGATTTTGTGTACACCGGCAAACGGGTCCTGCATCTCACCACGCAGATCAAAACGTTTGCTTTCCAATTCAATGACCGGCACTTCTTCATGTTCGTCCTCATGCTCATGATCGTGGTCATCTTCCTCTTCTTCATCGTGGCTACCGCAATGCAAGCTGGCACCATGGGGGTGACACCCTTCGTATTCATGGGCATGCCCCGGCAAACCGTATTCATCATCGCGATACGAATAGGCCAGCCCCAAAAAGCCGCTGTCACCGATCCAGGAGGCGCCGATGCTGGCGTTGTTGCTCTCTGAAAAGGTGCCGTGGACGTGATCTTCTTCCCAGTTGCGAACTTCATAGTCATCCGCATCCCGCGACGAGCCTTCCACGTGTACGGCGACACTATTACCTAAACGCGCTGTTGCACTCACGGCACCGGCGCGCTCGTTGGCCACGCTGTTACCGCGCAAGGCAACAAACCCCTCAACGGGTTGCTCGGGTAGAGCCTCAGGAATCTTGTTATCCAATACGTTCACTACACCGCCAATTGCACCGCCGCCATACAGCAAGGTGGCGGGACCGCGTAAAACCTCTACCTTTTGTGCCAACAGGGGATCGGCTGTCACCGCATGGTCAGGCGAAATATCCGAGGCATCCAACAGGCTCGCACCATCCGACAGTACTTTCACGCGCGGCGAGGTTTGCCCCCGCACCACCGGCCGGCTTGCCCCGCCGCCAAAGGTGTCGGAATGCACACCCGGCAAACCATTCAGCAGTTCCCCCAGGGTAGAACTGCCGCGCTGGGTAATCTGCTTGTCATCCAGGATGCTGTAAGGCGCAACGATTTTGTTCGCGTCCTCATCCACCGCCAGGGCAGTGACATGGATGATCGGCATAGCATCTTCCCGGCTGATATCGGGTTGACCCGCACCAGGCTGGGCCACCGCCGAAGCCGAAACAGCAAGAAAACCGCCGCTCAGGATGACCTTGAGAGCTGACGCGAGGGGGTGTGGAGGGAAACGCATGGACAAATCCTCTTGTTTAAAACGTGTGCGATTGACAGGTGTTTAAGAATAAAGGGCTCTGGGTGGCCGATTTGCACAATGTTATACCATAACATTTTGATTGCATAGAAGGTTATTACATAACATTTAAGAGGCAAGACTTTCCAGACAGAAGCAGACAAAGCACTCCTAGCCTCCCATGCAGGAGTGCTGTGAATTGGCTCCATAGAACGTTGACTGCCACTCGTTGAGAAAAACTACTGCTTAAGTCGGCGTAATTATGTGTAATGCTCTGCATATTAGAAAAACTCAATAATAGATAATCCACTAAAGCCAGCTAGCATCTAAAGTTGTGACATGAGCCATCAGCTGGCAAAAAATATCCGTTCAAAGTCCCAATAGGAGATGACACAAAATGCCAACCAAAATCGGATTTTGGAACGTTGAGCACTGGAGTAATAATGCTCTCTTGAAAGCCGAAGAAGCCGAAGAACAAGCTACGTTCGCGCTGGAGCGAATCCAGAGAGGCGCTGTTCAACGGGGGCATAACACCAAGCCGACACGAGCAGTGACTCGACTACAATTGAGAAATGACTGGAAAAAACACAAGTTCAGCGGTTTATCCCGTGCAGAAAAGAGTGAGTTGAATGCGCTGAAATATGCCAAAGGTAAGCTGAGAATCGCGCAGCAAAAAGTTAGGAAATATACTTATGCGCGGGATATGGTTTATTCGTGCGACCATTTGTTCTATTGCGAAGTCGAATCGAGTCATATAAATGCGCAAAGTTCACGCTTTGACGGTCTGATAAATCCGCATCTTCTCTGTTATGCCTATTACCATAACAGGGTCAGCACACCGCTTAATCATTACGCACTCTGGCCAGGCGCAATAGCTAATTTAGATCGTGTGCCCAAATACATGGATATTGCAGGCTCCGGTCGTGGAGGTGCAGTTCGTTGTTATTTTTGGCACGCACCTTCCGGTAATAATGGCACCATAGTCGCGGCAGCTTACAATCACCTCAACACGCTTCACACCAACCTGGGAACACCATTTGTTCTGTTCGGAGACATCAATACGGAACCGAAAAATTTGATATTAAAAGGCGTTCCGCCGGCTAGTATCGTGGCTACGGACGGGGGCACGCGCATCTCCACGAGGATACTTGATTACGCCATCACCAACGTTCCACAGCGTATTGCTGTCAGGAAGTATCAGGATTGCCCCGCACAATCCATTAAAGATCAAAATGGCTCAGATCATGCTTTCATGTTCCTTGAAATAACATAAGCGGAATTGTTGCCGGGATGGGTGAATGTGGAGTAACGCCAGACATTCGTCCCGGCATTCTGTCGTTCTCAAAACCTGCTTTTAAAAGCCATACCTGTGTTACGACAACATCGACATAAGCGGCGTGCGCAGTATCGAATCAAATGTGCAGGGAAGTACTACACCTGTTTGTTCGCGACGCTACCAGATTGGATGATCAGGCAATAATGTCGGAGTTATGTATTACATCCCAATGCCATCTCTGTAACAGACTTTCTCTTGCGCGGAATGCCGCTGACCTAGCCGTTTTACACAAAGCCAATATCCGAATGACCAAGCCTGTTACTGGAGATACAAAATGCCTGGAAAACGCCTTGATAAAACCCTGCTGAAATTTATCGTGCTCTTTTTTATATCCCTGTCGGTTTACGCAAACGTGGATAAAACCCCGAAGGATGCTAACCGGGATTTTATCGCTGAGGCTTTTGCTCAGTGGGCTGCCGGCGGGCGGACTTTCTTTAACGATGTACTTGCACCGGATATTGTCTGGATCATCAAAGGCACCAGTCCGGCAGCGGGAACCTATCGCGGCATACAGGATTTTATGGAT
>DATJLH010000058.1:0-24742 GCA_035490615.1 Cellvibrio sp. | reverse complement strand
GAAAATGGCAGCCATGCGTCGGGCTGGCCCATCGGCAAAAAGAGCATCAATTACCGCTGGGACAAAGACACCATCGACGGCAAGGTGCAGGTGCGTTATATGCAAATCATCTGCAACCCCATCGTGTGGTTCTCGGTGTTGCTGGGCGTTATTCTTTCTGTCGGTTTGCTCACCAGCAAATTCGTCTATGGCAACAAAGTCAAAGACGAGCCGCTGTTCTATTGGATCTGTGCCTTCACGGCGTTATATGTCTGCTACATGATCGCCATCTTGCAAATTGAACGGGTGATGTACCTGTATCACTATCTGGTGCCGCTGGTGTTTGGTGCACTCAATCTAGCGATGGTGTTCACCTACATCTTCCGCGATGAAGTGATCGCGAACCAGCGCCACACCATGATTAACCTGGGTGTTTTTGTGCTGCTGGTTATCGGTGTATTCGCCTTCTTCTCGCCGTTTACCTACGGCTTCCAGATGACTGAAGATGAGTTCGCGTTGCGCAACTGGTTCAGCTTCTGGCAATTGAATGTGGTGAGATAAGATGAAACTGACAATGAATAAAAATACGGCCCTGTCGATTTTGTTAGCGATGGTAACGGTGGTTATCCTGTGGCGCATCACACCGGTATATGTTGATCCGGTGATTAAACTCACCATCGTCAAGAACCGCGCACAAATCAGCACCATCAATCAGCCGCGCGATGTGGAATTTACCAAAGAGGTCATGGTGGATAACCTGAACCTCTACAACAAGAGTCGCTTTCGCCACGACAAGCTGGGTGATATCGGCTACCACGATCAATTTTTTGTGGATGTTGACCATGAGTTCACGGTGAAAGTCGCAGGGCAATATCGCTTTAATATCGCCAGCGATGATGGCTTTACTGCAGCGATTGATGGTAAACCCTTGTGTGAATTCCAGCGCGATCGTCCGTTCTCCATGCAGAGTTGTCCGGTGACCCTAAGCGAAGGGAAACACAACTTTCGGTTCTCTTATTTCCAGGGGTATGGGCAATCGGGTTTGACGGTGCAGTATTTGTATAACAGCGATGGTAAAGCCTATTATTTTGGTGATGATTCGAAATATATGCGGTTTTGATAAACCATAAAAGGTTTGTCGGGTGAACTATTTCGCCTCTGTATCACATAGACCCGGCCAAGAGGCATCGACGCCTCCGTGGCCGGCGTTTCAAACCCAAACGTTTATTTTCTTTCCTCTAAAACCTGGGTACCCGCAATCAGGTCGTGCACACAGCGGCGATCACTGCGGAAGATAAACAGGATATCAATCAAGGTCAGCAGCGGTCCGATTACGGGAATAATCGATACCACCGAAATCGGCAGGTAGCGCTTCAGGATCAGGGGGCCAAATGCCGGCAGGTTACCTTGCATATCGGTAATCCGGGTGCCCAACATCTTCTTGCCCACGGTTTGTCCGTAGGTCTTCAACAGATAACCGTGGACCAACAGGAACGCCACAAAACCATACACCCCACCGAGCAGTGTGTACTGAAGCGGGGGCTCTGTGCCACCCATGATCATGTCGAAGCCGCCGATCAGTATCCAGAAAGGGATAGCGATCAGGATACCGATGATGCCGTCGATGATGGCACCGAACAAGCGCGCCCACTTTGAAGCCAAGGGCATGGTTGTGCCGTCATTTTCGGGCGGCGTGCTCATCAGGTCAGCATTTGGTGATTGATAGGGGTTTTCCATGTTGATTCCTTGTACTGATAAAAATAGCTATGACTCAATAACTGAAGAGTGAGCCATGCTAAATCATTTGCAAATAATATGGGAGCCTGAGCGGCGGGCGCGCTGGTCGACCGTGGCGCGGGGTGAGACTTAATCTATACTGAATTAATCACCGACGGGATCGCCGGGCAGATTTTTTACGGGTAAGTATGCAATGTTATCGGTACGGAGATTATTCCAGCGCGCGCAACTGATCCGGCAGTTAATAGTCGGCCTACTCCTTGCTGCCAGCTGTTCGGCCATGGGCAACCAACCAGTAGAGGTGCAACAGATTGTCCTGCCATTTATTAAAGCCAGCGCACCGAGCCACCAAGCGTATTTCCCGAAACTCCTGAGCCTGGTCCTTGACAAGACAGTCGCCATCTATGGCCCTTACGAGATCCATTATTTCCGCAATAATTTTACCTCCGCGCGCATTATCTCCGAGTTGAAATTTGGCCGCTCCATCAACGTCTTGTGGACCAGCCCCGACGAAGATCGTGAGCGGGAGCTGCTGCCCATTCGCGTGTCCCTGTTACAGGGATTGAACAGCCATCGCATTTTCCTGATTCGCCAAAAGGATCGCGACACATTCCGCGCGATCCGCTCCCTGGATGATTTGCGTCGCCTGCGCGCCGGTTCGGTGTCCAACTGGCCCGATACCCGGGTGATGCAGAATAACGACCTGCCGGTGGTGACTTCGGCCCATTACGATTTGTTATTTACCATGCTCGCCGGTAAACGTTTTGATTATTTTCCCCGAGGCTTGTACGAGATCTGGGACGAGCAACAAGCGCACGCCGATAAAGGTTTGGTGATTGAAGAACATCTGATGTTTTACTATCCCGCCCCGATTTATTTCTTCGTCAACCCGCGCGATAAAAAACTGGCGGAGCGTATTGAGCGGGGTTTGCAACTGGCCATTGAAGATGGCAGTTTTAATGAATTATTTTTCAGCGTGCCAAGCTTCAAGCGAGGCTATGAGGAGCTGGCTAATAAAGAACGCCGTGTCTTCGACCTTGAGCAACCCCTCAAAAATCGCTTGGCGCCCTGATGCTGCGTTGGAAAGCTGATTCCGGTGCTCATTTGCTTGAGAGGTAACTTCCAGAATTTATTCTGCGACGGTTAATTCTGCTGTGCATTCCTGGCTTTTTGTTCAATCCATAGCGACATATATTGCGTGCTTTTATGTTGATGGTGTTGCAGCATGGCACCGATAAAATTGTTGCGCCGATGTGTTTCCAGATTATCGGCGGTTACTTCCAGTTTACTGATCAACAAAGGTAATAACGCCGCGGCAGAGAATGGCTGCAATCCCGTTGCGCAACGGTCCTGTGCGGTTTGCCACTCCGCTGGTGATTCATATAAGCGCACCGCTGCGGAAATAAAGTGCTCAACATCATCAGCAACACATCCGGGCCAATTTTCCGCACCTGCGATGCCTTCCGCCCCCACGGATGTTGTCACGCTGGGTGTACCGCATTGCATGGCGTCAATCAGTTTCCCTTTGAGGCCGGCACCAAAACGCAAGGGCGCAAGGCACACCCGCGCTTGTTGCATCACGGCATGGGCATCATCGGCCCAGCCGCAGATCAAAAAGCCCTGCTGCGGATTATGCAGGGCGGTGGCTTTGGGCGGCGGATAGGCGCCGTAAATCTTTAATTGTGCCTGGGGAAGTTGTGCGCGCAGGCGCGGCCAGAGGTAGTGCTTGAGGCACAGCAGCGCGTCCCAGTTGGGTTCATGGCGAAAATTGCCGATGGTTATAAAATCCTGTCGTTGCGCAAAGGCTGGCTGGGACGATGTCGGCGGCGGCAGCAGGAACGGGCAGTAATGCAACAAATGCTCCGGTATTGAAAACGCCTGTTGCAATAAACGGTATTCAGCGCGAGAGATCATCAAGCTGATATCGCAACGGTAAATCGCAGCGATCTCCCGCTGTGCCATATCATCACCAGCCATCATGTTATATAAAATTTTATCGTCTGCCATGGCTGGATAAAGCTGATATTTTTCTGCTTCTGTTGCCGCCAACTGTTGTTGTTTTTTCAATAACTGCTGGCGCGCGTAACGCAGGCTGTGCAGGTCTTCGGTATTCAAAACCCGCACGGCCTTGGGGCAATTGTTAGCCACTCGCCAACCGAATTGTTCCTCGGTAAAAAAACGATCAAACACGACGACATCGGGATTTAATGCTTTCAGGTATTCATCAAAACTTGAACAATTGAGGGCGATGGTTTTTTCTTCGACACCCAGGGTCGCCAGGTTAATGCGATGTTCAGAAAGCCCGGCGGCAGAGGCAAAGGTCACGCGCCAGTGTTGTTGCAGGAAACCGGTGATCAGTTGCAGCATGCGCGAACCCGCCGCCGATGAATTGGGCTCGGGCCAGACATAACCGATAATCAGGACAGTGTTAATCACGGGAACGCACGCAGGTTATTAAGGGTGCGAGTGATTATAGGGAATTAGCTGACGAGTTGCTCGTTTAACATCATGGGCGTCCCGGCGTGGTCATGTTAGCGCCCCGCAGCCTCCCTCGCGGCAGGAGTGGTTTCCAGGGCGCGGTTCTCTTGCAAAAAATTAATTCATCAAACCTGTTCCGGGTACTCCACCGCATCAATGCGCACGCGAATGGTTTTGGTGGTGGAGATAAACCATTCAATTTCCTGCCCGACCGACATACCGAGCAAGGCACTGCCCATAGGTGCCAGCACGGAAATCTTGTCGGCACAACCATCGGTATCCTGGGGATAAACCAGGGTGTAGGTAAATACCTCGCCGGTGGATAGTACGGTAAAGGTGACGCGCGAATGCATTGTGACAACATTGGGCGCCAGCTTATCGCAGGCCACCACATCGGCCCGTTGCAATCCGCCCATCAAGCGACAGGCGCCGGAATGATTAAATTTTGGTAATGAATTGAGCAAGGCTTCCAGTCGTTCGAAATCCCGCTCGGTAATGACGATTTGTGCTTCACTTGCCATAAAAACCTCGAACATGGTTGATCGCCGGTACGAGTACCGGAGGTTAGCAATAGGTTGTTTCTTTGAATTATTAGGCGTTTAAAAAGAAGGGCAGGTTCGATAATAAGGAAGTGAAATTGAAACAGCAATAGCATCAAAAACCCTATGTGGCGTAACAAACACTCGCAAAAAGTTCATTAAAACCAATAAAAAATCAATGGGATAAATGCCGCGCGTGCAACCAGTTTATGACGCCGTGGCCGGCGAGTCGGCCGGTGGCAAAGCACCCGGTTAACAGATAGCCGCCTGTGGGCGCTTCCCAGTCCAGCATCTCACCTGCGCAAAATACCCCGGGCAACTCGCGCAGCATTAATTGGTCATCCAACGCAGAAAAACAAATTCCGCCAGCGCTGCTGATCGCTTCGCCTAAAGGTCTGGGGCGCAACAGGCGCACCGCTAGGGATTTTATGGATTTGGCCAATAGAAGATTATCCTGCCATGCAGAGGCAGGTGCCAGCTCGCGCAACAGCTGGATTTTTATCGGTGGCAGTTTCAACTGCTTGCGTAAAAAATTACTGACGGAATCCTTGCCTCTGTTCTTTTGTAATCGCATCCCAATAGTGTCTTCCGACTGGTCGGGCAATAAATCGATAACAACATCGGCGTGGCCGGAATGGTGAATCGTGTCGCGTATGACAGCAGATAAGGCATAAATGGCATTACCTTCGATGCCATGTCCGGTGAGCGTCGCTTCGCCCCGCTGTTGATGGTCCTTGCCGGTGTGGTCCGTGATGGCAAGCTTCACGGTGTTTAAGGGTTGCCCGGCGCACTTGCCGCGAAAAAAATCGCTCCATGTAATCTCGAACCCGCAATTGCTCGGTTGTAGATCCGCCACCGCAATCGCCCGCTGACGCAACCAGGGCACCCAGGCGCCATCGGACCCTAAACGCGGCCAACTGGCACCGCCCAATGCCAGAACACAGGCATCAGGTGAGAGCAGTAATTCTTCTTCAGCGTGGGACGGTGAGTGATGTTGAAAACGCAGCTCACCGGTATCCGTCCAGCCCAGCCAATGATGACGCGGAAAAAATTTTACGCCGCGTTCGCGCAAGCGGTGTAACCAGGCGCGCAACAGCGGCGCCGCTTTCATGGCGCTGGGGAAGACGCGCCCGGATGTTCCCACAAAGGTTTCAATACCCAAACCCTGCGCCCAATCGCGCAAGGACTGCGCATTAAATTGTTGGATGATGGGTGCGAGCTGCGTTGTGGCACGGCCGTAACGGGTCAGGAACAGCGCCGGGTCTTCGGCGTGGGTAATGTTCATGCCGCCCACGCCGGCCAATAAAAATTTTCGTCCGAGGGACGGCATGGCGTCGTAGACAGAGACCGCAATGCCCGCATCGGCGATGACTTCAGCGGCCATCAAACCGGCGGGACCGCCGCCGATAATGGCGACTGTGGGTGAGGTAGCGGGTGAGTTAAAAGGGAGCGTGTCAGTCAATCTGGTTCACCGATGTCGAGAGAAAACATCGGCGAACCATCAGCAGCACACCTTAGTGTTTGATGCTGATCTGGAAAGGCGATGCTGGAAGGTCGGCGCTATTATACAGATTTGCATTGGCCGGGTTATCGGCCCAGGCATAACGCACCCAGACGGGTTCGGCAATGTCGTCGTGCCATACAATCAGTTTATCGCCATCCAGTTTTGCCTTGGCCCAGACGAACACTTGGTCTTTTCCGGCAATAGCCACTTCCTGCAGGGTATCACCGCGGATCTGCAACCCTTTGCCTACATGATCAAAGCGCACCACCAGTGTCTTACCTTTGCGTTTGATGGATTTCACCTGCGGACCGGATGCCAGCAATTTTCTTTCACCGTAGGCCAATTGCCGTGCGGCCAGCGCAAGACGCTCGCCCACAGCAGATTTGTTCAAGGGATGAATATCATTCCATTCGCCCACATCAATCGCGACAGCCATCGCAGTATTGGGCACCGCCAGTGCCTTGCGTTGCGCTTCGCGCAGCTGTGCCCATTCGCTGTCGCCCGGTGAGGTTTTTGGCTCCATAAAATTGGCCAGTTGCACAAACAGGAAGGGGAAATTGCCCTGGTCAAAATGCACGCGCCAATCGCCGATCATGCCGGTAAATAAATCTTCGTATTCTTGCCAGCGCCCGACGTTGGATTCACCCTGAAACCAGATCACGCCTTTGATGTTAAACGGAAAGGCCGGAGCCAGTTTGGCCTTGAATAAACTGGTGGGTTGATAGTGAAGTGTTGTGGAGGCCTGCATGGCATCGGCGTGCATACCGATCTTGTAAGACCAGTCGCCCCGCAGATCAATCTGTTCATTCGCCAGCTTCAGGGCATAATCTTTATCTTTCACAAAACCGGGCTTACCGGAATAGCTGGTGACGCGTACGCGGATTTCATTGGTCCCGGTTTTTAATAAACCCTCAGGGACATCATAAATGCGCGGTGGATATTGATAACCAGTTTGGCCGATCAATTGACCATTGAGATAGGTTTCGTCACCGTCAACGATACAACCTAACCACAAACGTGCCGATTGTTGCGCTTGCTGCGCAGTCAGGGTGAAAGATTTCCTGAACCAGATAATACCGTTGGTAAATTCAATGCCCTGTTCTTTGACAAAACCCGGTACCTGAAATCTTTTCCAGTCAGCGGTGCTGGCTTCGGGTGAAGACCACGCCGGTTTGGCGTTCAGACCCGCGTCTTCGGCCTTGGCTTTGGCATACCAGGCATCGCTGTTGGCCTTATCCTGTGCGATGGTTTTTTGCAGCACGTCATCATTTTTAAATGTATTTGCCGCTCCCAGATAATCTGGATAATCCTTCAGCGCCGCTTCACTCATCCAGGCCTCGACCGGTGAGCCGCCCACCGCAATACTGAGGATGCCGATGGGCACGCCGTATTGCTGGTGCAGGTCGCGCGCAAAAAAGAATCCGACCGCTGAAAAGCCGGCGAGATTATCCGGTGTGGCGGTTTTCCATTCGCCTTGCAGGTAATCCTCACGCGGCTGTTTAAATTCGTAGGTCAGGGGAACGGAGAACTGGCGGACTTTGGGCAAGTGCGTTTCCGCAATCACGGTGGGGTAGCGGTAGTGCACGCGTCGCAGCGGTAATTCCATATTCGATTGGCCCGCCGCGATCCATAAATCGCCGAGCCAGATATCCTGCAATTGCAGGGTATTATTGCCCTGGATGGTTAAGGTATAAGGCCCGCCCGCTTTCATCGCAGGAAAACGAACTTCCCAGCGACCCGCTTTGGCCTGCGTGTGCCGTTCCTGTTTTCCGAAACGCACATTGACGGCTTCGCCCTCATCAGCCCAGCCCCAGATGGTGATGGGCTTATCGCGCTGCAGGATGGCACCGTCACTCAGCAAACGGGGCAGGCGCACATCGGCCTGGGCAGAAGCGATAAACAACAGGCTCAGTAAAGAGCAACACAGCAAACGATTCACAGTCGTTATTGTTATCCTGGACATAGGTACCTCATCTCACGGGGTATGGTCAGTGGGTAGACTATAGCCACAAAAACAATACTTGTATACCAGTTGGCGGGTGGTGCGAATCGTTATTCTTTTTTGTGCGGGCTCTCGTCAGTATTTTCGTCAGCGCGAATATATTCTTTGTAATGCTCGCGATAATCTTCCAGATTATCGCGCAGAATTTCGCGGTAGCGGCCGGTAAGATAATTGAGCGAGCTGTCCATCTCTTCAATATATTCCTTGCGATCCAGCGAGGCTGTGGCAACCACAAACGCATTGAAGCGCGCGGCGGCATTTAACAGTGCGGCGCTCACTACACCCGGATCGGCGTCATCGCAGGCATCGTTCGCTCTCTGGATAAATTGATCTACCAGATTCCAGAATAGGTCTTCATCGTGGCTCATTGTGATTCTCTTGCTCGTCTGTAGCGTTGGGAAACATAGTGTTGCGCCAGGCCAGCCAGCGGTGACCGACGGACTCGGCGGTGACATATAAACTGGGTACCAGCACCAGGGTCACCAGGGTGGCGAAGAGTACACCAAAGGCGAGGGAAATCACCATGGGAATCAGGAAGCGCGCCTGCACGCTCTGCTCCGCCATAATCGGTACCAGTCCGATAAATGTGGTGATGGATGTCAGTAAGATTGCGCGAAAGCGATCGCGCCCGCCCTGCACCACCGATTCCACGACATCAAGCCCCTGCTGACGTAATTGATTGATGCGATCCAGCAAAACCAGGTTGTCATTCACCACCACGCCGGCACAGGCGATAAATCCCAGCATGGACAACATGCTCACTTCGCGCCCCATGATCATATGCCCGAACACCGCGCCCATAAAACCAAACGGGATGGCGGTGAGGATCAACAAGGGCTGCCAATAGGAACGGAAACTGATCGCCATCAAACCGTAGATCAACACCACCGCCAGCATAAAATTCTTTTTAACCGAGGCCATAAAATCGGCCTGGTCACGCATGGTGCCGTCAGGGCGCAAGGTAAAGCCGGGAAACTCCCGCTGCCATGCCGGCAAATGCCGTGCAAGCACATCAGCAACGATGGCATTCGGGTCGCCCACATCCTGGACATTGGCGGTGATGGCGATACTGCGTTTGCGATCGCGCCGGTCGATGACGGTGTAACCCGGCACAAACGCGATCTCGGCGACTTCGGTTAACGGAATTTCCGCACCGGTCGCCGTGCGAATGCGCATGTGATTAAGTTGCTCCAGGGTTTGACGATCCGCTTCTGGATAGCGCACCAGTACGCGCACATCTTCAATGCCGCGCGGAATGCGTTGTGCCTCTTCACCGTAGAATGCCTGACGCACTTGCCGTGCGATTAATTGCAGATCGACGCCGAGCATCTCGGCGTTGGGTTTTAAGCGCAAATCAATTTCAGGGCGCGAGGCTTCGAGGCTGGTGCGCAGGTCGAATACTTCCGCATAATGTTCCAATGCGGTACGCACCGCTTCCGTCGCGCGACGCTGCTCGTCGAGATCATTGCTGCTGATGCTCATGTTCAAACGAATATCGTCGTCCACAGCATTCACGGTGAAGTCGAGGCGAAATTCCTTAGCTTCGGGAATCGCGCCGATGAGCTCGCGCCAGCGTCGATTGATATCGATGATCGATACCTGCCGTTGTTCGGCATCCTGTAAAGCGATAGCGACATAAATATTCACGCCGTAAGCCCAGGTCTGAATTCCTTGGATAAAGGGTTCACCTTCATTGTCGGCGAGTAATTGTTCATCGTCGCGTACGGCTAACGCAGCGTCCTGCACTTGCTGCATGATGCGGCGCGTCTCATAAAAGGATGTACCTTCCGGCAACACCACGCGCGCTTCCACGGAATCGCCCGGCACCTCCGGCATAAAACTACTGCGCAACCAGCCAGCGGCAAACAGTGTGAGCGTAATGGCAAACGCCAGGGTAAATGCGACCAGCACCGCGCCTTTGTACGCGAGCATCCGGCGCAGTGCCGGTTGATACAGTGCGCCGGCCAGATAATCCAGTTTATCAGCCAGCCAGTGGCGCTGTGTTGCTAACCAACGCAGGCTCGCAAAGCGGCTGGGACCTTCCGGTTTCATGTGCGAAAGATGCGCAGGTAAGATCAACAGCGATTCCACCAGTGAGAAAAACAAACACAGGATGATCACCACCGGAATGGGATAAGAAATTGAACCCATGGTGCCCGGAATAGAGAGCATGGGCACAAAGAAAATCATGGTGCTGATCACCGCAAAAAAAACCGGCACACTCACCATCTTGGCACCGCTGGCTGCGCTGGCATTACCGCGAATACCGTGTTGCTGACGGGTGTAGATACTTTCGCCGACGATAATCGCATCATCCACCACAATGCCGAGTACCAACAAAAACGCGAACAGCGAAATCATATTGATGCTGACACCCAGGTGCGGTAATAACCAGATGGCGCCCGCGAAGGCAGTGGCAATGCCGACGCACACCCAGATGGCGAGCAAGGGGCGCAGGAACAGCATCAACACAATAAACACCAGGATCAAACCGCTGAAGGCATTGCTGAGCAATAAATTCAAACGCCCTTCAAACAGCTTTGACATATCGCGCCAGACTTCTAACTGAATGCCGGCGGGCAAGGTGTGTTTGGCTTGGGCAAGGTAGCGTTCAACTTCGGCCGTGGCGGCGATGATGTCGGGATTTTCGGTAATGGATAATTCCAGGAACACGGCGCGCTTGCCATTGAATTGCGCCACGATATCCTGGTCGGAAAAACCGTCGCGAATCGCGGCGATATCGCGCAACAATAATTTGCTGCCGTCCGCGCGGGTCAACACCGGAATACGGCCAAACTCTTCCGCCGTGTCGGCCTGGGCGCGTGTCTGGATTTGAATATCGCCATCCGGCGTTTTGATGACACCGGCCGGCAAATTTAATGACGCGCCGCGAATAGCTTGGGCCACCGCATCAAAGGTGAGTTGATAGCGCCGCAGGTTTGCTTCGCTGATTTCAATACTCATTTCGTAAGGGCGGGTACCGTTAAGTTGCACCAGCGAAATGCCGGGCAATAACGCTAATTCATTGCGCACCCGCCAACCGGTTTCCTTTAAGGCGGCTTCGTCGACGTCGCCATACAAGGCGAGGCTCATCAGGGGGCTGCGGCGCAATTGCCGGCGCGTGACCGGCCGCTCAACATCCGGCGGAAAAGTATTGATGGCATCCACGCGGGTTTTAATATCATTCAGGATTTGTTGCGCGTCATAACCTTCAGTGACTTCCACCGTGACCAGTGCCTGGCCCTGGCGCGAGCGCGAGGTTATTTCATAGATGCCATCAATATCGGCGATGGCTTCTTCGATGCGGATAGCAATTTGCTCTTCGACTTCCGTAGGGCCAGCGCCGGGATAGTGCATCTCGATCTCGATGATATTGCGCGCAACCATCGGAAAAACTTCTTTATCCAATTGTCCGAGGCTGGCAAAACCGCCGATAAAGATAAACACCATCAACAGGTTGGCGGCAACCCGGTTTTCTACAAACCATTGAATCAACCGATTCACGGCGCAACCTCAGGCGCTGCCGTTGTGGGCTTGGTGATAGCGACGGTGATACCCGGATTCAGGTAGCCCTGCCGTTCCAACACCACTGCTTCGCCGTCGGCAATCTTGCCGCGTATCCACACAAACTGGTCATCGCTGCGTAGTACCTGCACCGTCTTTGCCTGCACCTGTTGATCAGCGTTGAGGGTATAAACCTGATCGCGCCGAAACACAGCGGTTTTGGGTAAACGAATAATATTGTCGAGTGCTCTGCCGCTAATCTCTGCGGTCACGTACATGCCCATCAACAGCGGTACGGGATGGCGCTCGCGATTAAACGGCTCAGCAATTTCCACAATTACCTGATACATCCGCGACTGCGGATCAAGGCTCGCTTCGGTGCGCGTCATCAGCCCCCGCCAGTGATAGGTTTCGCCGGCAATGGTGCCAGTCAGGGTGACCGGTGTGGCAGAGGGATGGTTATTGATCGGCAGATCAATTAACAGTGCCTGCAAATCAGTGAGTGCAATGCGCACTTCGGCTATCGCCGCATCGTAGATGGACGCAACGCGCGTGCCTGCCGTCACAAATTGCCCGAGGTCGACAAAGGTTTCATTGATGCGCCCGTTAAACGGCGCGGTGATGCGCGTGCGTTCGAGGTTGAGTTGTGCCTGATCCCGTTGCGCGCGCGCGGCGGCAAGCAAGGCTTCGGCCGCCGCAAGTTGGGGCTTGCGCAGGAATAAATCATTGGCATCGGCGTTGCCGAGGTCGCGCCATTCCCGCTGTGCTTGTCGGGCCAGGCCGCGCTCACTGGTAAGCACGCGCTGGGCGTCGGCGACATTGGCTTCGGCCTGGATCAAGGCGTAGCGATAATCGCGCTCATCAATTTGCACCAGCCAATCATCCGCCGCAAAAAAACCGCCGTCGACAAACGCGGGCGCCACTGCCGTGATGCGTCCGCTGACCTGACTGACAAGGTCAATCTGGCGGCGCGGTAGCACCGTCCCTTGCGCGGTCACGTTTAACGCAAGCGTCTGTGGTTGGGCAAACACCACCTTGACTTCCGGCAGTGGTCGCTCTACGGCAGGGCGCGGTTCGGGGCGTGGCTTGAGCAGGATCAATGCGGCAATCATTACCGCGCCCACGACCAATAATTTGACGGCTAATGGAATGGCTTGCCATCGGTGTCTCACGCCCATAAATATTTTCCTAGGGTTTTTTTACAAAGGCGCTGTTAATAAAGTGCGTGCCTTTTAACTGGATCAACACCGGCATGCCCTGCTGTTGCAACAACAAGGTTTCGTAGGTTTGCAAGATATCGGCCTTGGTTGTGGCGCTGAGCGCGGCGACCAGTTTTTCCTTGCGCGCAAAATCCAGGTGGCCGAACTTGAAGTCATACAAATGTTCGCGGGCCTCGCTGGTGAAGTCCGTCGGTTTTTGCGTGAGCTGCGCAATCTCGGCCTGCTTCATTTGCTCCAGTGTGGCTTCATCCAACGCCTGTAGTTGGGTAAAGAATTCCTGGCGGAAGCGATCCATACGGTCTTTGATAGCGGGCAGTTCCGTGTTGGTGCTTTGTATATACAATACGAACATAGGGTAGTCATCCACATTGATCGGCGCGCTGCCGACGGTGTAACCCATTTGTTCGTTGGTACGCAGTTGCGTAAAGAACTCATTGGAAAAAACGCCGTTGAGCAACATCAGTTGCGCGTGTTGTTCAACGGATTTTTCGGTGCCGATAACGCCGGATAAGAGCGCGTTATCGGTCTGGTCGATGGCTTCGCGGAAATTGATGGCCACCTGTGGGTTGGGCGTAATCATCGGTAACATAAAGCGCTCTTGCGGCAAGCGTTGACTATTAAATTGCTCAACGGCATAACCGGCAATTGCTTTTACTGTTTCCTCGGTGAGGTTGCCAAAGGCATAACCGCGCAATAAATTTTCCTGCAGTACCCGCTGGTGGTATGCCACCAGATCCGCACGGGTCAGCTGGTTGGCCGCTGTCAATAATTCTTCGTCAGTCCAGTTGGCAACATACAACAAACGCCACATATGGTTGAACAACTGTTGCGTTGGTGCCGCCTTGCGCGCATTGATGCGTTCCAGCCGATAGCGATCCAATACCTGGGCAAAATCCTGTTCATTAATCTTCAATTGCGCAAAGTGATCAATGAGGTCGGTAAACAACGTGGGTTGCTGGCTGCTGTAGCCAGTGATGCGAATCATCTGGCTTTTTTCCGGTGTGAGGTCAATGGTGATATCCAGACCGGCGCGGCCAGCGCGATCGCGCAGGGTCGTGGTTTGCAAAGCAAACACATCATTCAGCAGCGAGGCGAGCACGATGTTGCGCGCACTGTCCAGTGCAAAATTCACGTTCAGGTTGAGGTCCAGCATGGCTTTATCTTCACGATAATGTTGCGCGTGCATCAGCCAGACTTCGGCGCCGGGTTGCTCCATGATCAACGTCGGGTGGTCATAAACGGCGGCCACGATCTCCGCTGTTTCGTCAGAAAATAATTGGTTCTCCGGTGGCAGTTTGAACTGCATCGTCTCGCCCAGTTTTTCCCAGCGTGCAAATTCGGCGACGGTGGTATCGCGGATGGCATAACGGCCTTCATAGAAAGGAATGGTCTGGTCCGCTTTTTCGGTTTTGCTCACGTACCAGATGCGCGACCGTTGCGGCTGCAACTGCTCCAGTACCTGGCGGATGGCGGTTTCGTCAAACCGCTCGAACACGTAATTGGCGTCCAGCAAATGTTCAACCGGGTAATCAAATTGCTGGCGCGACAACTCAATGGCTTGCTGGACCGGCTGCGCCTTGGCCTGGCTGGCGAAATCTTTTTCGCGCATGGCTTTCAGTTCCTTGAAATAGCGCTCCTCAACCCCTTGTTGTTTGATCAGATCGATGTAAGCAAATACCGAGGCTACGATCTTGTCCCGTTGCTTCATGCCTTTATCGGTCATCTCGACGATCACGCGCAGGAAACCATCGGGGCCGTAGTTATCCGGCACCACATAACCATAAACCGCGTTGGCCAAGCCCTCGCGGCGCAACACTTCACCGAGTGTGCCTGCTTCTTCGGAGGTAATAAGATTGTTGATGAACTCGTTGGGCTTGAGCCGCCATTGGTCGGAGTTATCGGTAATCGGAAATTCCACCAGTAATTGCTTGGTGTCCTTGATCGATTGGTAATGAATGGTCTTGCCCATTTGTGCGGGCGTAATGCCTGGCGTGGTCACTACCGGTGGCTGGATATTTTTATTGGGAATGCTCGCGAAATGTTTTTCCGTCAGCGCTTTTAATTCATCCAGTGACTGGCGGCCCACAATGGTGAGCTTCATGTTGTTCGCGGAATAATAACGATCATAAAACGCCAGCAAGGCATCCTGGAGGCGCGAGCCCGGTTTGTCGGTCAGGGTTTCCAGGTTGCCCACATTAAATTGCGCCGCCGGGTGTTCCGGATTAGCGGTGATGCCATTAAGGCGGTACATGATCCAGTTATCCTGCGAGCGGCCCGATGACCATTCGCTGTGCACCGCGTTGCGTTCCTTATCGCTGTATTGCGGGTCAAAGGTCGGCTTCTTGAAGTAATCGCTGAAGTAATCCAGCGCCTGATCAATCTTGTCTGCATTTAGCTGGAAAAAATAATTAGTGTGGTCGGCGGCGGTAAAGGCATTCCAGATGCCCGCATTCTGGTCGACAAATTTTTGAAAACTGTTGGGTTCCGGATATTTTTCCGTGCCCAGAAATAACATGTGCTCCAGGTAATGCGCGAGGCCGGGGTGCGCCGCCGGGTCCTGATAACTGCCGACCCCCACGCCCATGGACACGGCCGTCACTTCCACGCTCGGGTCAGACACCAGTACCGCCTGTAATTGATTGGGCAAGGTCAGCACCGCATAGCGGCGATCATCGTTGGGGCTTTTGCGGATGACGGTTTCGGTAACCGCGTGTTGCACCTCGGCCGGCGGCGTTGTGCCGAGGTTTTCACAGGCGGTGAGCCCAAACCCGGTGAGCAATAAGGTCAACAACAACGTGAGCGAGATGTGACGCATGCGGAGGTCCTTTATCAGATAACGGCGGGAGGTTTTACAGACATGCCAGCCGCCACTCGGGTTCCTCGGGTGGCGGCTGATAATCGCGGAGAAGGTTAGCGGCAAATACGGCGTGCGGTCAAACGACAGTCGCTGGGTTCGCCCTGATACTTATCAGGGCGCTTCTATCAAGGTGCTTCGTGTTGGCGCTTCTTATCAGGGCGCTTCGCCCCGATACTTGGCATTGCTGATGCCGCTGACATTGGTGCGCGCCTGGGAGGTGCCGTAATAACTCACGTTGGATGCGCCGGAGGCTTCTATCTCCAACGTCTCGGTGGCATAGACATCGGCGTTGGAGGCGCCGGCCAGGCTGGTGCGGGTGACGCGCGTCTTTAACGGAGCGGCGTTGTAATGGCTGGCCCCAGCCAGGTTAACCTGCTGGCGATTTACCTCGCCGGGCTGCTTAAAGGTCAGATGAGACGCGCCGGTCAGGTCCGCGCGCAGCTCCTCGCCCTGCAGTTGATCGATATTCATATGGCTGGCGCCGGTCAGGTTGAGCGTAAGCTGCTTGACCTGCAACTTGCCCATATTCATGTGGCCTGCCCCGGTGACTTCAATGTGCAGCGTGTCACCAGACCAATCCCCACTCTTTACCTGCCCGGCGCCTGTCAGGGTCAGCCGCTCCAGTTGTTTCAGTGTGATCGTAAAGATCACCTCATCGCTGTCGTCCCAATCGAACCAGCGCCACCCGGTGGAGCGGGTATTCAGGTAGAGGGTGCCGTCCTTTTGATGGATTTCTACGTCCTTCATGACCTCGTCGGTGGCGGTGATGGCCAGCGCCTCCTGCTCACCCTGGGCCAACAGCATCTGACCCGAGCCGCGCAGGTTGATGTGTGTGATATTTTCCAGCGCAAAGGCTCGGGTGTTTTTGTCGTCGGCACTGGCCAGCAGCGGTTGCCACAGCAACAGCAATAACGCGATCGCTTTAAAGGTGTTCATGGTGTGCTCCGTCAGTAGGGTGTAAAAGCCGTAAAGCCGTGATCGTTACTGCCTTGGATGCGGGCGGGCGGGCTTTTGGATTCACCCCTTGCCGGGATTCTTTCGCAGCCGGGTTTAGCCGTTTTGGGAAACCCGCCCAAACGCACACTTGCCCGGCAAATACAAGACTGGTCTGGGCCGCCGTTTTGCGGATAATGCTCTTCACACGCAGGCCAGCCCTGGCCGCTGTCACGCTCCGTTAACCAGGTTTACTCCGTTAATAAGTTAAGAGTTACCCGCTATGAACAGTATCTCCCAACGCATTGCCGAAGAATTAAGTGTCAACGAACAACAAGTCAGCGCCGCCGTCGCGCTGCTGGATGAAGGCGCCACGGTTCCTTTTATCTCCCGTTACCGTAAAGAAGTGACCGGCGGGCTGGACGATACCCAGATGCGGACCCTGGAAGAGCGGCTGCGCTACCTGCGCGAACTGGAAGAGCGCCGCGCCGCGATCCTCAAGAGCATTACCGAGCAGGAAAAACTGACGCCCGAACTGGAGCGCGACATCCTGCAAGCCGATACCAAAAACCGCCTCGAAGACTTATACCTGCCCTACAAACCCAAGCGCCGCACCAAAGGCCAGATCGCCAAAGAAGCCGGCCTTGAACCCCTGGCCGAAGCCCTGCTGGCCGACCCCACATTGAACCCCGACGCCGAAGCGGTTAAATACCTGAACGCCGAACACAAGATCGACGACGCCAAGGCCGCGCTCGATGGAGCCAAATATATCCTCATGGAAAAATTCAGTGAGGACGCCGAACTGCTCGGCAAGCTGCGCCACTTCTTGCAACAGGAAGCCACGATCAGTGCGCGGGTTGCCACGGGCAAAGAAGCTGACACCTCCCAGGAAGTGCAAAAATTTCGCGACTATTTTGAACACGACGAACCGCTTAAAAGTACGCCCTCACATCGCGCGCTTGCCATGTTCCGTGGTCGCAACGAAGGCGTATTGACCATCGCCATCAAAGTCGGCGACGAAGAAAACCGCGTGGGCCACCCCTGCGAAACCATGGTGGCGGAACACTGGCAAATTCGCGATCAGGGCCGCGCTGCTGACGGTTGGTTAGCTGAAGTGGTGCGCTGGACCTGGCGAGTTAAATTGTTAACCCACCTGGAAACAGATTTGCTCGGCGAGCTGCGTGAAAAAGCCGAAGAGGATGCAATCAAAGTCTTCGCCTCTAACCTGAAAGATTTACTGCTCGCTGCACCGGCAGGGCAAAAAGCGACCATCGGCCTCGACCCCGGCATGCGCACAGGCGTCAAAGTGGCGGTGGTCGACGCGACCGGCAAGGTCGTGGACCACTGCGCGATCTTCCCCACGCCGCCGTTCAACAAAATCGCTGAATCGGAAAAAGTGTTGGTCGCGCTATGCAAAAAACACAACGTGGGTTTGATCGCCATCGGTAACGGCACCGCCTCGCGCGAAACCGAAAAATTTGTGAAAGACGTATTAAAAACTCACAAAGATATTCAAGCCACCAGCGTGGTGGTCAATGAAGCGGGTGCCTCGGTTTACTCCGCCTCGGAATTCGCCGCAAAAGAATTTCCCGATCTGGACGTAACCATTCGCGGTGCGATTTCAATTGCACGCCGGTTGCAAGATCCGCTCGCCGAACTGGTGAAGATTGATCCCAAATCTATTGGCGTGGGCCAATACCAGCACGACGTATCCCAATCGCAACTGGCGCGCTCACTCGATGCGGTAGTAGAAGACTGTGTGAACGCCGTCGGTGTAGAAGTTAACACCGCCTCCGCCGCCCTGCTCGCGCGGGTATCCGGTTTGAACTCAACCCTCGCCAATAACATTGTGGAATTCCGCAACCAGAACGGCGCCTTTACCTCCCGCGCCGCGCTGAAAAAAGTCCCGCGCTTTGGCGAAAAAACGTTTGAACAGGCCGCAGGCTTTTTGCGCGTTGCCGGAGGTGAAAACCCGCTGGACGCCTCAGCGGTCCACCCGGAGTCCTACACTGTGGTGGAAAAAATTGCCGCAAAACATGGCCGCGATATTCGCGGCGTTATCGGCGACTCCACCTTCCTGCGCGGCGTAAAACCGGCTGAATACGTGGATGAAAAATTCGGCTTACCCACCATCACCGACATCCTCAAAGAACTCGACAAACCCGGCCGCGACCCGCGCCCGGAATTCAAGACCGCACAATTCCAGGAAGGCGTGGAAGAAATCACCGACCTGATTCCCGGCATGATCCTCGAAGGCACCGTCACCAACGTCACCAACTTCGGCGCGTTCGTGGACATCGGCGTGCACCAGGACGGACTGGTACACATCTCCGCGTTATCCAACACCTTTGTAAAAGACCCGCGCGAAGTCGTAAAAGCCGGGGACATCGTAAAAGCCAAGGTGATGGAAGTTGACGTACCGCGTAAACGCATTGCGTTGTCGTTGCGTTTGGACGATACACCGGGTGAGAAAGTTGAAGGCAACAGTAAAGGCGGTAAGGGTGGGCAGCGCACATCGCAGAACCAGCAGCGCAATGCGCAACGCAACAATCCGGCACCCGCCCCGGCTATGGGCAGTATGGGTGCGCTGTTGCAGCAGGCGATGAAGAAGAAGTAATTGGGTTATTGCTGAAGAGAAACGAAGAAGCCGCGCAGAAATGTGCGGCTTTTTTATTTCATATTAGTAACCCGCAAACCAGCGCACCGAGCTCTCGCTTTAAAAATTGCTTGTACAAAAACACCACCGCATTCAATGCGGTTTTCTGCGTGTTGATAGCGACGTTGCGGTTGCTGGCCAAGTGGCTCAGCCATGCATCCACTTCTTCGGGCCCCATACTTTCCGGATGTCTGCGTTTATGGAAACGAATGAAGTCCAGAATCCAGGTGCAGTAGGTCTTCTCGGTGCGGTATGCCATATGAAAATCAATAAGTTACGAGGTCGTTGTTATTTTGGGGATATGAGGCGCGGTGACCACAATGCGGATGGGTAATTTTTCAGGAATTAAGCAAAGGCCCTGACTTGGGCGGCTTATCGAGCGCTCGAAGATTATGTTGTTCAGAAATATGGGGCTTTGATAAAACGGCCTGTAAGGCTCATATCTAGAAGTAGGGATGGAATCTATTAATAAATCTTTTCATATCAATGTGTTAACACCTGACTCCAAAAAGTTGATATGAGCCTTGGAGATCATTTTGCCTGAAAGCAAAATCAGAGCAATTTGCCTTCAGTCTTGACGATTCAAGGGTTTCAGCTTAGCTTTGCGTGAAAGCGGAGTCGGAGATATGAGGCTCTAGGAAACGGCCTTCGAGGCTACGATATAAATGTTAAACAGATAAAGGAATAGATCTAGTGTTATCACCTCGCACGATCCGACTGCTCCTAAGGCATTTCGATGCATTAGATGATGTGGTGGCTAGCCGACTCACACGTAAACGCCCCTGGCAAGAGGAAGCTCTGACTGGGCTTCTGTGTGATTTACTAGATGCAGAAACCCAAGAGGAGGAAAGGGTCTCTTATACACTTTCGCAACTCCTCGAAGATCTTGGGAAAACCGACGAGCCTGTTGGAGTGAATCTGCGAGTTGACACTCACCAGTATCCGAAGCACTTAGAAAGATGGGTCACCCAATCCGACTTCGGTCTTATCATAAATTATCAGGATCAATTTGATCGATCATTATCGACGTCAACTTCTTGGTTGATGCAAGCGAAACGGCTGTTTCCTTCAAAAAGCGGGCACTACGATACGAACTCCAAGTTCGAGTCTATAAATCAGGATCAGCATAAGAGAATGCAGCTCTTACGAGAGTGGGCAGGCGAGGATTTCATTAGGTACTTTCTGTACTGCCCTAGGCCTAAAAAATTGGATCCAACTGTTCGAGAGTCGCTTAACCACGCCCGTACGAAGGCACTGTCAGGAGAGATTTTTGACTATACGTTGGGGCTAGAGTTAAGGGACGATTTGCTATCCGACTCACCCACTATCGCCTCCGGACTGTTTGTGGCTTCACTTGAAGATACTCCAAAGAATCTAATTCAAACTCATGAGGCGATATTTGGCAGAGTCACTCCCTTTTCATGGTTTCTTGTTCAGCATATAGCTTCCGCTAGATCCTCCAGAAGAGGCGTTCATGCAAGCCCTGAGTCAGTTCGTGCTACATCGCGCACCCAAAGAGGTAAAGACATAGAGCGATTGGTGCGTGGAGACCATCGAGTTCTTAACGGTTTTGATTTGCCTGAGAATATGTCAGGAGAAAGCCCTCCAAACGTATTGCCAGCCCACACCATAGAAATATCGGTGATTTGCGGTCTTGATCGACATTGAGATGTTTAACAATCGGCTGCACAGCGACCGATTTTACGCCGCTTCGCGGCTCCAAACCGGCGCGTGAGCCGGGCGTTATGCCTAGAATTACTCGGAATATCACATGGATACTAGAAAAGACATCTTGAGCGAATATTCAAAATGGACAGTTTTGTCGGCACTTAGAAGAGGTGCTCCGATTAGCAGCAAGAAAAGCATTCACCCCGTGGTTGATACAATTGATTTTTCCCTTGTTCTGGATGTCAGTAAAGGCAAGATAGGCCGCGCCGAGTTTGATGCGTGGCACAAGAGCGCTTTAGAAGATATTGTTTCATCGAGCTTGGCAATGGCGTCACATTATGGCTGGGCTGCTAAGATCGTAAATGTTTATCTTAAAACATATTGCTATGTTGGAGACGGCGGACGTCTAGGGATTAGAGACTGCTTGCATCCACCAATAGATAGCAACTTATGGAAGGGGGTTAAAAAGCAATTTAAAAGTGATAAGGAAATTCTAAAATTAACTCATTCAAAAACTACGATATCCTCCATACAAAAACACGAAGAATATGAAAAAATTGTTAGGGGTTTTTCAATAGCAAGTAAAAAGTTGGAATGTAAGCTAATTGAAGTTGAGCAGTTGTGGAAAAATGCATAACAAGTTGCTCCTGCTGACATTTTTTCCGTTGCGCTTTTTGTGCTTAGAATAGCACAAAAAGCTCCACTCCAAAAATGCAGCAGAGCAAAGCGTTAAAGGTCATCATGGATTCAACCTCCGAAGAATGTAAAGATGTTTACGCGCATTTTGGGCTTGCGATGTACCTTGCTCAATGTGTAGAACAATCAATCATCCAGCTATTAATATTTTTCGACTTTTTTGATAAGAATGCTCAGCACTGGGAAAGCGAAGAAAAATGGGCAGCTGACTTCGACATTTTTGAATCAGCCGTATCCAAAAAGACGATGGGACGTCTTATAGGCTCGCTAAAAAACTTAGACAATTTTGGCCAGCTACTCGATGAGGACTTAGAAGGTTTGCTAGGTGAAGCGCTTGATAAAAGAAACTGGCTTGCTCATGCTTATTTCTCTGATCGAGCAAGCCACTTTGTGCATAGCTCAGGTAGGGTTGAAATGGTTGCTGAGCTCGAAGAAGCTAGAGGTTTGTTTAAGAGTGTAGAGGATAAATTGAACCCAATAACATATGCGCTCACAGAAAAATACGGTCTTACCGAGAGCATGGTTCAGGAGTTGGCATCCAAAATGAAGGAATTAGGCAAGCCGGAAATAACCGATGAGGAATTTAAGAAAATGCTCCGAGGTGTTCGTGGCAACCTTTAACAATCGCAGGCACAGCGACGGCTTTTTCATTGCGGCTGCGCCTCCACTACAAAGCCGCGCATGCTGCGGGCGTTAAGTGAAATCATGGATAAGAACATATCTCCCGTTGATTGGTATGTGGGAACATATTTAGCAAGGTTCATAGAAACCGAAGATATATCAAAACAAGATCCTGAGAAAAAATTTGCTACTTGGGAAAACACTGTGATCGTAAAGGCCACAAGTCTTGAACAAGCATACGACAAGATAGAAGCCATCGGTATTGAACATGCTGCACCATACAAAGGCGGCAAGGAGGGTATTCCGGTTCAATGGGAGTATATGGGGATAGTTGAGCTACTTCCTATATATGAAGAGATCGAAGATGGCGCTGAAATAATGTGGGCATCAAACCATCCGCGCAAACTGAAAAATCTTAAAGGTCTTGTAAAAGCAAAAAATGAATTTCGTCAGTAGAGCAACACTTAACAAGTTTAGCCACACGACAAATATTGCTTAGCTCCGTTTTGTGTATGGCTACGCCATTTTACACAAAACTCCGCTACGCAATATTTGCGTGTGCTAAAAGCGTTAGATTTACCCAATCGGAGAATGAAATTGTTTAATATCTTTGAATGGAAAAAATCAATTTCAAAACCTGATCCTAATTTAACTGAAAGTGTTCAAGAGTATAATCAAAGGCTAGACGCATATCTTTTAGCAACTGGTATCGTTGATTCAGAATTATATGCGAGTTTGCAGGGGGCTTACAGTTATGACGCAGCTAGCACAATTGGTTGGTTAAACTCAAAGTTCAGTGTATTAACCTCAAGGCTCAAGCTTAAAAAATCACTTTATTTATATGATCCTGATTCACTAACACAAATTGAAATTCATACTGCTAGTGAATTTAACAACTGGGTTAAGTTAAGATTTCCAAATATCTAGTTTTTTATATTTTACAGTCTTTAAAAAGCAATCTAACAAGGCGTTGCACCCATACGAATTGTAAGTAGCGCTTATGCAATATCGCTACGCTAAGTTTATCGCAACGCGCTATTTACAATCCGCAGGTGAACGCAACGTTATATGAAGGAGAACTATGAAGAAGTTGGCTTTAATTTTTGCATTCATATCGCTTGGTGCCAGCGCAGACGATGAATTAATTATGGAAAAGGTTGGCTCCATCTCTGAACTGTATTCAGACGGTTACGGTAAGTTAGTACCAGACACCATTAAAAGCCAGATATTGAAGGATGAAACGGGTAAATCCTGTGTAAATCTTGTTTCATTTTTCATGGAAGGATTTTCGGGTGGAAATAATTCTAGTCAATTCTTGGTTTTCTTATCTTGCTCAAATAATAGAAATGGCGAACTTAATATTCTTGGCGTACATCCGCTCTATCATTTTAGAAATTCTTATGATCTAACCACTGCAGTTTATAAAGAGAAAGTTATTACAATCAACTCTTCGCAAGGCAGTATCAGCTTCACAAATAAATCATCAATCTGGTGGTCACCAATAAAACAAAACGGCATATAACAAAGTGTTCCAACACCGTTCCGGCGCTTCGCGCCTCCACTCGACAGTTCGAAAGTAGCGCATTTAGCGAATTGCTGCGCAAAGTTTATCGCAATGCGCTACTTACAAACTGCGGTTGAACACAACGTTAGCCAAATAAGGATTTAACTTTGAAAAAGGTATTGCTTTTAGGAATTGTAATTATGGTTTCAAATTTTGCATCAGCCTTTGAGCCAAACAGTTTGCTTGGTACTTGGAAGTGCCAGTCATATGAAATTGGCGAGGGAGAGGAAGCCTTTGTACTGGATCAATACGTTCATTATTACTCAGAAGGGGTTTATGAGCATCAGGCATTGTGGGCAATGAAGCATGTACCTGAGTTCTGGTTCAAAATTACCTCCAAAGGAACGTGGTATTTAGAGGGCAAAAAAATTATAACTGAAGTTCAGAGCTCTGATATAAACGAAACTTCAAACCCTAAATTTTTTACTGAAAAATCTTTGTTCTACTTCAAAGAGTCTTTCGCCTTACCAAAAGGCGAAACCATTGTTGACCTCATAAATGTTTCTAATGAGAAACTTGATATCAGGCATTTAAATAGCGAAACCATTGAATCTTGTAAAAAGCAAGGCTAACAAAGCAATCAAACGGATGGTTTTTAAGGTGTGCCGAGAGTAAATAGGTGAGGTCGCGTAGCGTCCAAACTTTTACGTAACTTCGCAAGAGATGGTGGTAGGCCCACCGCATTCGCTTTGCAGTAAGTGAATGCAAACCACTTCAAGCGGCATTGGTTAAAAGTCTTTGTCGTGAGCGTTGAAGAAAAGTCGAATGTAATTCGGCAGGTAAG